>CAIMMI010000210.1 GCA_903842505.1 uncultured Verrucomicrobiota bacterium
CGTGAGCCGTGGACGCAGACCGCGTGGAAGCGGTGTTCGCGGGCCTCCGCACACAGTCGCTCAATGTCCGCAGCGGAAGCCTCCGGCTTCAGCAGCGTGTGGTCGATGTAGCGGGCGAGATCGGCGGCGCGGAGCGACATGGGACGAGGCTTCCGGTCCAGGGCACGCCGTGCAAGCACGCGGTTTGTCAGGCCTCATGGACGGTATTCAGCAAGCGGGCGCCTCCCTTGGCCGTGGGCCAGTGTCCGCGGCTTCCCGGGCTGAGGATTGTATCGATGGCCCGCGCGAGATGATCGGGATGGATGAAGGGATGGTGGAGGGTAGGGTCGTTGCTCAGGCTTCCATCCGGTCGGTTCCCGACGGTCGTGCGGGGAGCCTCGACCCGGATCACGGGCAAGCGGAGCTGCTCCAGCACCGCGGCGAGTGCGGGCTCCGCCGACGCGTCCGTGATGGCTGCGGCGATGGGGCGGCTGGCAGCGGCACTCTCGGCGATGACCCGGATGGCCGTGGGGGAATCCGCCGTGGACACCTCGAATCCCCAGTGCCGGAGCTGTCGCTGGATGAGTCGCGACGCCGTCGCCTGCTCGGTGGCGAGGATCAGTCGGGTGCCGGGTGGGGCGCCCGGGCCACTGGGGGAGGGAACCGAAGTGGCGGGAATCGGGAGATCGCACCAGAACGTGGATCCGGAACCCGGGTCACTTGCGAACCCGACGAAGCCGCCCATGGCTTCGGCGAGCTGCCGTGAGATTGCCAAACCGAGCCCTGTGCCGCCGTGGCGGCGGGTGAGGGAAGTGTCGACCATCGAGAAGCGCTGGAAGAGGAGGGAGTGCTTGTCGGATGGGATTCCCGGGCCGGTATCCTCGACCTGGATCCGGATGCGGCGGGGGTGTGTGGAATCGGCGGCGAGGACGCGGGTGGAGAGGAGGATCTGGCCTGCTTGGGTGAACTTGACGGCGTTGCCGACGAGGTTGGTGACGATCTGCCGCACGCGTCCGGCGTCGCCGGAAAGCTGCCGCGGGACTTCGGGGTGCCAGTCGAATCCGAGCGTGAGCCCTTTGGCGGCAGCGCGGATGGCGAGGAGGTCGGCAACGGCGAAGCAGGTTTCGAGGAGGTCGTACGGTTCGTTTTCCAGCTTCAGGCGGCCGGCTTCGAGCTTCGAGAAGTCGAGGATGTCGTTGATGATCTCAAGGAGGTTCTCCCCTGACTGCCGGATGGTCCGGACGTAGCGCCGGAGGTCTGCCTCCGCCAGTTCCTGTTCAAGGAGGTCTGCGTAGCCCAGTACGGCGTTGAGCGGCGTGCGGACCTCATGGCTGATGACGGTCAGGAAGTCCACCTTGGCCCGGTTCGAGGCTTCGGCGGCATCCCGGGCCTGCTCCAGTTCGAGGCGGTTCCGACGGGATTCGGTGATGTCGACGAACGAGATGACGACCGAGTTGACCTCGGAGGATCCAGGGTCGCGGAGCGGGCGGGAATTGACGCTGATCCAGCATCGGTCGCCGTCCGGCCGACGGACGCCCATGATCGTGCCGGTGCAGGGTTCGCCATTCTGGAGCGTGCGAAGGGCGGGAAAGTCGTGGTTGGGCATCCGCGACCCGTCTTCCAGGATGACGTCCCAGGTGTTGCTGTTGAAATCCGCTTCCTGCAATTGGGCGGTGGAGAGGCCGAGGATTCGGGACGCGTTGGCATTGGAGCGCGTGAACCGCCCCCGTTGATCAGCGACGATCACGCCCTCGGCGAGGACCTCGACGACGCTCTCGTAGTGGACCTCCTTCATCTGGAGGGCACGTTTCGTGGCCCACTGTTCAAGGCTCCGGCCCAGGTCGCCGGCGATCGTCGTGAGCAGGTCGATCTCATAGCGCTGCCAGAGCCGCTTGGACCGGCAGGAATCGAAGCCGATGAACCCGACCCACTGGCTTGCCACCATCACCGGCACGACCAATACCGACTGGATTCCCTGCGGTTCCAGAATCGCCCTTTCGACCTCGGGAAAACTGCTGATGGCGCCGCTGATGGACTCTCCCTTGTCAAAGCTGGCCGCCCATCGGGGAAACAGTTCGGAGAGCGGGAAGTCCTGAAGCTGTGGGTTTGTCAGCTCCGGCGCGATCCCGTTCTGGCACCATTCGTGTCTCTGGCTGACGACATCGTGGCCGTCCATGGCCCGGGGGTGACGCGCGAAAAAGTAGCAGCGGTCGGCATGCGTTGCGGGGCCGATGCCATGCACCACCGCGCCGACGGCGCTGTCGGACGAGTCCACGGTGAGCATGACGCGCGACAGCACCGCCAGGTTCTGCAGGAGGCGGGTCCGGCGATCGAGTTCCCGTTCGGCACCGGTGCTGCGGTCTGTCTGGAGCGCGATGGCCGCCATGTCGGCGAGCGAGCTGACCAGCAGGGTATCGCTGGTGGACCACGTCCTGGGTGGGCCGCGATGCTCGACGCAAAGCGCGCCGACCACCCGGCCTTCAATCCGGATCGGAGCATCGAGCATCGAGGTGATGCCGGACGGAATCAGATAGGGTTCGGCGAACGAGCGTGTTCTGGCATCGGTGCGGGCGTTGGAAGCGGCCAGGAAGCGGTCACTCTCGATCGCAGCGAAATAGGCCGGGTGGTCGGCGACGGAGAGAGGTTCGCTGATGGGTTTGGCGGGGCCGCGATCCGTGCACAGGGTTGCACAGGTCATGGTTTCGTGGGCCGGGTCGAGCAGCCAGATGCTGGACTGCGAAGCCTGCAGGCCCTCGACGGCGTGGGCGGCGATGGCGTCGAGCATCCCCGTCAGGTCCGTCCGTGGAGGTGGTGCCGGTTGAGATTGAGCAGGAGGCTGTTCGCACGTCGAAGGCTCTCGGCGTTGGTTCGGGATCGCTCCTCCATGCCGATCCGCTCGATTTCGGCACCGACGCGCGCGGCGAGGATCTCGAGCAGTTGGATCTGGTAGTGGGTGGGGTGAAACGGCCTTCGGTGCGCGACGAACAGGAGGCCCAATCCCGAGCCGTCGTTCGCCTGGAGTTCGATCCCGAAGTAGGCCTGCGTGCCCATGTCACGGAGCAGGGCACACCCCGGGTAACGCTCCGTCGCCCGCTCCGGGATTCGGACACTGCGTCCGGCGAGAACATCCGCGCATGGGGATCCGTTGCGGGGGTAGGGCCCTGGTGGCGCGGCGGCACCGAGCGACCAGGTCGCGAGCTTGTCCAGGCAGTCCGGGTCCTTCCGGGACGGGACGGCGATGACGGCGTAATCGATGTTGAGCGTTTCAGCGATACACTGGACAACGCTGCGGAAGAAGGCTTCGCCAGAACCGCTGGCGGTGGTGGCCACCAGCGCCCGGAGGGCTTCCTCGATCCGGCGTCGGAGAGTGATGTCCCGTGCGACGCCCTCGACCTGGGGCGGTTGATCGTCCTTCCAGACCACCCGCGAGGTAATCTCCAGCGTCCGCCGGTCGCCGGCGGCGTTGAAGACGTCCACGATGAATGGAGTGACGTTGTTGGGTTCGCTCACGCGTTGGGCGATGCGGGCTCGGACGAGGTCGCGCTGTTCGGGAACGATGACGTCGAGGACCGATTGCCCGCGGATCTTTTCGGGCGTGCGGCCAAAGAAGCGGGCGGCGGCCTGATTCCAACCGATGACCCTGCCCTGGGCGTCCAGGATGCCGAACGAGGCGCCGACTGCGGTGAATCCAACAATCTTCCAGAGCGGGTCTGTCGGCGCGGGGGCGAGGAGGCGTACGTCGGTTGGGGATGCGACGAGGATCCTTGGCAGGATCGGTTCGAGGTCCAGGTCGGTCGGAGGTTCAAAGACCCCGACGACACGGACCCGGGCTCCGATGTCGGTTCCCGAAGGCAGGCTGGATGCGCCGGGGAAGCTGGCGATGACCGCCTTGACGGTACGGGCTTCTCCATCCGCGATGGTAAGGATGGTGGCGCCGGGTTGGGGGCTGACGGCCCGGACCTCCCCTTCGAGGAAAACCCGCAGGCCGTTCTGCCGGTTCGACTGCACCGGTTTGTGATCGATGAGTTGGTCGGGGGCAGGCGGGACCGAGTTGGAAAGCACGGTGAACCGACAGGCCTGCAGGATGGGACCGAATTTGTCGGGCCTCGGAATTCCGACTACGTCCAGGAGTTGTCCCGAGAGCAGCCGTGGCGATTCCGGCGAAAGGCGCAAACGGATCGCCTCTTTCCCATTCTGGATCACCGCGATCGACGGGGTCGCGTAGGTGACGGCGCCGCGGATGTGGACAAAGGAGAGGCTGTCCTCGTTGTTCCGGAAGCTGAGGACCTCGCGGATCGGGCGGACCAACAGTCGGAACGGATCGGGCGCGCGGTCGCCAACGATGCGGATGTCGTTGGTGGAGGCGATGAAGAGGTTGAAATTGACGAACTGGCCCGTGCCGTTGAACTCCGTGCCGCATGCGCCGACAAGGTCCAGTTGCGACCCGACCAACTCGGTCAGTGGGGTTGCCCGGGCGCGGGTGCTGACGTGGGCTGTGAACTCACCGAATTCAGAAGCGAGCTGAAGGGTGACCCGCTGGTCTTCCTCGTCCACCTTGGCGGACCCTAGGGTTCCCCGGAGCCGCACGCGCAGGGCATCTGACTGGCCACGGTTCAGGCTGCGATAACCTGGGGTCGATGGCTCCGGGAGTTCGCGGGTTCCGATCCGGGTGATACCGGCGATGGGATTTGGGACGACGGCCGGGGCAAATTCTCCGGCTGCGATCCTTCCCTGGATTCGGAGGACGTCGCCAGGTTTGAAGGCCTTCGTGTCACCGGGACTCTGGAGGAAGATTCCTGTCGATTCATCCTGGATGATCAGCATTCCCCACGGGTCGTCGATGAACGTCACGGTCCCGGTGAGGCTGGCTGCAATGCCACCGGGCAGAATGGTCCCGCGGTCGAGAAGCCGGGCGGTTCGGGCGTTGGTAACGACGGCGGGCTCCGCGGCTCGGACGAGCGCATGGAGTCCGAGCTAGAAGCCGAGCAGGCTTCCGGCGATGAGCCGTCGTCTGGAACGGCTGTTCATCAGGCTGATGGGTGCGGATCCACTGATCCACGAGAACTGCGTTTCCCACGAAAGTCGTCCCCTTTTCCGGATGAAGCGACCCCGACCCCATGCTCCCTCCGTTTCGTAGGTCTCCTCGGAAGCATCGGGCCTTGAAACCGATCTTGGCCAGCCGAATTTCCGGCACGGTTCGGGCCTGGTCAGGGCCCCCAGGACGACGTGCACGGGCTACCGTGGACTGGGATGGGTGAACATGGGGAGGTGCATCACAGCCGTCGTCGGTGAAACAGGGCGCAGGCCCCGTCCTGAAAAACGCACCACTTGGAGCAACACCGAACGCAGCAGGCTGGCCCCCTTGCTCGTCCCCGGGGAGGGCTACAGACCGACCGGCGTAGCTGTGGACCCAGGCTTTGGCACGTCCGCAGGTTGGGTCGGCAGCGAATGGGCATGCGCGCCTCGTCGCGAATTCACGACCTGCAGGACCTGACACCACCAGAAATCAGGCACCTGAAATGGCGGGTGGGAAAACTCGACGTATTGGGAGTGCCAATCCGGGCGCCTGGAGATTTTCAGGACGATGGATGCTTCCGCATAGCTTGAAGACACCCAGTCATTGCGATGGCTAACCCAGTTGCGCGAATAAACCGGGAGTGGATCCGTGAGCACACCGGGGAAGTTTATCAGAAGCCCCATGGCAGCGGACGCGCCTATCAGACTTCGCCCGATTCGCCCGATCGGAACCGGCAGACAGGCCCACGCGGTGGCGGCAACAAGAATGACCGGCACCAGGTATCTTGGGCCAAAGGAAGCTCCGCCATCCCAAAAGGGCAGGCAGGCCAGCAACCCCATCTGCGAGGCGACCAGCAGAACGATCAGTCTCAACGACCATGGATCCGTGGTTCGCATGCGTCGAAACGCCAGCGCAAAGGCAATCACCAGGACGCCCGAGTACCAAAGGAGTCCCGCACGGGTTCCCACCAGCAAGGAGACCGCCCGCGTGATCCAATCAGCGACGGTGGGGAGGCCGATGCCCTCAGTTCCCGGGTACACGGGTTCGCGCAAACTACCGAATCGAGCCCAGACGTACCCCAGACTGAGAAGTGTCCCCGGCAGCATTCCCGTCCCCAACGCGATTGCGGCTCGGATTGCGGCGGACAGTCTCGTCCCGAGCTGCGAGGTGAATGCTTCCTGGATCGTCCAGAAGACGGCAACGACGGGGACAATGCTTAGGGATTGCTTGCGGGCAGCGAGCATCAGGCCCAGCCATAGCCCTGCGCGCAGCATTCGTTTGCCGGATCGCCCCCGTAAATTCTCACGGAAGGCCAGAAGGAGCAGGACGCCGCAGGTAGCATCGCTGCCTGGCAGTTTGGCATAAGGCCACAGCACAGTTCCGATACCGACGACCCAAAGTCCCGTTCGAATGCGCGATCCGGCGCATCCCATGGCGGCCCAGATGTCGGCGAGGATGACCAGGGCGAACGTCATCAGGCACGGCGCATAGAAACTCACCGCGAACTCCTCGCAATTCGCCAACGTGAGCGAAGGGAGAAATCTTGCGATGAGGCGACTGAGGAGAACGAACGGAGTCCAGAGGATTGGAACCAGCACACCAAACTGGCTCACCCAACGTCCCTCACTGCCGCGAAGTCCCATGACGTTTTCGGGGACGGCGACATGGCCATCGAGCAGCGACCGACTGACGGCGAGCATGGAGGCGGAGTCCGAGTTCCCGATCCGCCCTTGTGCCGTCGTCAAGAAGATGACCGCGAGACACAGGATTGTCTTCCAGGGAACCGCTCCGACTCGGGTCTGTGTCTCCTCGGATTGTGAATTCATGCAAGCTTCCCGGAGGCTTTCGGCTTGGCGAGGCCGTAAAGACACTTTGGACGCTTGCAGGAATTTTTGTGCGACTCCAGCAAAAAAGGGCCAGGCACGGTTCGCCCGTCCGATGTGCCCTTCGAAACAGCCCGGCCGAATGACGCTGGCCAACTTCAGACCGGCGGTGCAGAAGGCTGGGGTGCGTCGCGCGATGTGGTTGGTCTGTGCGGTTTTTCTCGGTCTCGCCGGATGGCAGGCCTGGGTCTGGAAGTACCGGCGTACGCATCGGTATGACTCACTGATCCGCGAGGTGGCGA
>CAIMMI010000211.1 GCA_903842505.1 uncultured Verrucomicrobiota bacterium
AACCGCCGTTTCCGGGCTCACTCCAGTTCGATGACGATCTTCCCGAACTGACCGCCGGCTTCCATCAACGCAAACGCCTGCGCAACGTCGTCCAGCTTGAACCGGTGGCTGACAACCGGATGGATGGCATGACGCGCGACGTAGGCCGTCATCATCTGGAAGTCCGTCGGACTGCCCATCGTCGTGCCCAACAACGAGAGCTGCTTCCAGAATACCTTCCGCATCGGCAGCTCGGACGGATTTCCCCGCGTAGCCCCGAAAAACACGATCCGCCCGCCCGCAGCCGCCAGGTCCACCAGATCGCCAAATCCGTCGCCGCCGGCGCTGTCGACGATGACGTCGAAGGGCCCGTGGTGTTCGCCAAACTCCCGGGCCCAGCCCGAGGCCGTATAGAGTGCCCCGGCCTTGGCGCCCAGATCGTGGGCCTTGCGCAACTTTTCCTCCGAGCTTGAGGTCACGCAAGGAAGCGCCCCGGCTGCCACCGCAAACTGGAGTGCGAACAACGCGGTACCCGCCCCGATTCCATTGATCAGGATCTTCTCGTGGGCCTTGAGGTGCGCACGGCTGAAGACAGCCCGGAAAGCCGTCAATCCAGCCAACGGCAGCGCGGCAGCTTCCGCCCAGTCGAGATGGGAAGGCTTGGGCGCCAACTGGCTTGCCGGGATCGAGATGTACTCGGCCAGCGTCCCGTCCCGGGGAAGCCCGAGAATCTGGAACCGAGGCTCCTGCGCCTTCGGGTCGTGCCCCCAGTCGAGGGACGGGTTGAGGATGACATCACGCCCCACCCACGACTCATCAACACCGGGTCCCACCTCCACCACCACCCCGGCGCCATCCGAACCTGGGATGATGGGAAACTTCAGACCGGCATAAGCGCCCCGCTTGATCCAGACATCCCGATGATTGAGGGCGGCGGCCCGCAACCGGACGACCGCCTCCCCCGGAGCGGCACTCGGGGTGGGAACGGAATCAACGAGGAGCTCCTGGATACCCTGGATGACGGCGGCTTTCATGGATAGGTGCCGGCGAGCCTACCGGCATCCATCTCCTTGGACCAACCGAGTTTTGCCAAGCTCAGCGCTTCAAATCATCGAAGTAGTCCCGCACGGCGTTCTTGTACGCCTTGGGAACTTGCTCCTGATTCAGCGCGGACTGGGCATCCGATTGCGCCGCAGCGACGGCCTCCGAGTACTGCACCCGGCTCTCGCCCTTCGCGCTCACGCCCTTGAGCGTGATGCTGGGCATCGGACCACCCGGTTGCAGCTGGCCCTTGACCTTGGTCGGCACCAATCCCTCGGGCTGGTTGATATCCCGATCCGTATGCCCCTTGCCCGCCATGTCCGGCCGATTGATGCCTGAATTGTCCCAGAGATCGGAAATCTCCTCCGGCATCGACCACGCATCGTTCTCGGACCACGTGCCGACTCCCTTGCCGCCCTTGCTGCCCTTGCCGGCCTTGGGTGCACCCGTCCCTTTGCATTGCCCCCAGCACTGGCCGTTGCCAATGCACATCTGTGCCTTCTGGAGGTTCTGGAGCGCAGCCATCATCGCCTGCGCATCCCCCATCTGATCCATCAACTCCTGCAATTCCTTCTGGGCGGCGGCCAGGCTCTCGGAACCACCCTTCTTGTCGCCTCCCTGGCATTGACCGGCCGCCTTCTTCAGCAACTCGCCCACCTTGCCGTACTGCTCGCCAGGCTTGGCCGCCTTGGACGCCTCCTCGGCCAGCTTCTGCAACTGTTCCTTCGAAAGATTCCCCATCTGCAGCTGCTCGATCATCTTCCGCAGCGTGTCACCCGCGGCCTCGGCCTGCCCGTTCTTCAACTGCTCCGCGAGATCCTTGCCCATCTTGTCGGCCTGAGCCTGCATCTTGGCCAACTGCTTCGCCATGTCGGCCAACTTCTCCAGGTCCTTCTCGGCAATTCCCAGATCCTTCACGAACTGGTCGATGTCCGCATTCTTCAGCGCTTCAGCCGCATCCGCCAGACTCTCCATCGGCATGTCCATCGACTCCGCCTGACGCGAAAGTTCCGCCAGGGACTTGGCCAACTCCTTCTTCGCCTGCTCCGCAGCAGCACCGGTCTTGTCCGCCAACCCCTTGGCCTGATCCTTCATCTTGTCCAACTGCTTCTGCATGTCCTTCATGGCCTCGCCCTGATCGGCGCGGTCACCCATGGCCTTCTGCAGCGAGTCCATCTGCTTCTGCAAGGACGCGGGAGTCGTGTTCGGCGTCGTGCCGGAATTCCGGGCGGCCTTCTCCAGCTTGCGGAGAGCTGGGTTCTTCGCCAGGTCCAACGCCTGCTGCTTCATCGTGTCCGTCACCTTGGCCAGATCCCGAAGCGCCTCATCCCGGTTGAGCTTCGCACTCTGCAACCGCTCACCCAACTCCTGCACATCCTCCATCGCCTTGCGCGTCTGCTCCATCGCCGGCTTGCGCTCGGCAACCTCGCGCTTGGTCACCTGGACCAGGTTCTTGCCCGCATCCTTGATGACACCCGCATCCTGCGCCTGCTGTTGCTGGGCCTTCGTCCGGTACTCGGGGACGAAGCCAAGCCCAGCACCCAAGGCCAGAGCCAGAACCACCCATCGGGAAAACGAAGGCAATTCAAACGGCAACACCCGGCGGGCATCCACCGTTCGCGCGGAAGCGCTCGCGTCAGCAATCAACAACTGGGCCCAGCGGTCGTCCTTGCCCTGCTTCGCCATTTCCAGCGCCGTGCTCAACCGCTCTTTCAAGCCAGCCCGAAGATCCAGGAACCGCGCCGCCTCATCCGTCGTCACCCGGTGCCCAAGCCCCCAGACCAATCCGGCCACCATCGCCACCAAACCACCGACCAGACCAGCCTGCACCACCACCCACGGCACGGGCGCCAACTTGTAGGCCGACAGGCATGCCAGATAAACCACCGCCCCCACCAGCATCCCCCGCCACAAACCGCGCCACGCCCGTACCATTCGGGCCCGCGCCACGGTCCGGTCCAACGTCTCCTGCAACACCTGTAGATCACTCATGTGGGCAATGGCTGATGGTTCGCGAACAGAAATGACTCGGCCTACTGACGCTCGTACTCGCCCTTCGAGACCCGCTTCAGGACGGTGAATCCCGCCTTCTTCGCATCTGAAATCGACACCGGCTTGGTGATCGAGGGCGTGTTGAACCCGGAAATGATCTTCTTCACCGGCTTCCGGCAGGCCGGACACTGGGTCAATGGCGCCGCACTCAGCGGCCTGCGCAACGTGAAGCGCCCACCACAGGCAGCGCAGTTACCGTCGCAAAGCTCGTATTCGTAAAGCGGCATGGAAGATTCCCAGATTGGTCGCAAGGTGACGAGTCGCCCGCCGGCCGGCAAGTCCTCATCCAACCCTCCGCACCCCGGTCAAAGACCCACCCGACACCAACAGGCGACCCGCACCCTGTACCTCATGCGACCCCACTCAGGGTCACTCATTCAGACACCGCCACGCGGGATTCGTTCCAAATCACCTCAACCGTACCCGTACAAATCCCGCGCGACGTCCCCTCACGCCTCCGTCTTCACCCAAGCCCCGATCGCTCCCTTGCCCGGAGCCTTCTCGATCGGCGCCACCGTCGGATCGCTCAAGGCGGTCAGGACCGCCGACGCCCGCCCGGTCTCCCCACTGGCCAGATGCTGCATCGCCTCGCGGAAGGCCGTGAGGCGGAAGTCCGCGGGCCCACTGCCCCGGTCAACCCGGTCGAGGAAGGCCGCGATCTCGATCAGCTTGCACCGTGCATCCATGAAATACAGGTCGAGCACCTGCTGACGTGTCATGGCCAAACCATGAACCCGGCGGCGGGCTGCGTCGAGCCCACCGACAAGGTCCGCGAATCACCGGACAATCCTGAACTAGGCATCCCGCAGGTTCAGGGCCACGCTCGCTGCATGGCAGACGTCCCGATCCAGTTCAGGCCGATGCCTCGGCCTCGGCCGGGGACCACGCCAGCGCCTTCCCCACCCGCAGGCCCGCAGCGTCCCAACCTTGGCTCCGCCGGGAAACCTTCGCCCCGATCCACGTTGATCGTCGACGGCATGACCTGTGGCAACTGCGCCCGCCACGTCACCGAAGCCCTCGAAGGCGTCGAGGGAGTCGCCCTCGCCACCGTCGACCTCGCCAACGCCACGGCCACCGTCGACTGGGCCCAGACCGCATCGGTCCGACCCGATCTCCTCATCCGCCAGGTTTCCAAAGCGGGATTCAAGTCCCGGGAACGGGTCCGACAGCCCTTCGCAAAATCCACTACCGAGGCTCCCACCGGGAATCCGTGGGAATGGTCCATCAAGGCCGGCCTGCCGGCGGCCGCGTTTCTCGGAATCGGCGACTGGCTCCTCGGGCTCGGGCTGAACCAGACCTTTCAGTCCATTTCATTCCTGATCGCGGCGGGCATCGTCTGGGTCCTCGGTCGCCGCTTCTACGTGGGCGCCTGGAACCAACTTCGCGCTGGTGCCGCCAGCATGGACACCCTGGTCTCCCTGGGGATCACCGCCGCGATGGGCTACAGCATCCCCGCGCTGTTCTCCAAAGCGCACGGCCACCTCTTCTTCACCGAGACCGTCACCCTGCTGGCCTTCGTCGGCACAGGTCACTATCTGGAACACCGCATGTCCATGAAGGCCGGCAGCGCCCTGCGCAGCCTCCTGGACCTTGCTCCCCAGACCGCCCGGCGCATCGATCTCTCCGGCGTCGAAACCGAAGTCCCCGTCGCCGAACTCAACCACGAGGACCAGGTCGTCCTCCGTCCCGGCGACCGTGTACCCGTGGACGCACTCGTCGTCCACGGCTCGTCCGCCGTCGACGAATCCATGCTCACCGGCGAATCCATGCCCGTGGACAAGGCGCCCGGCTCCCTCATCTACGCCGGCACCGTCAACCGCAGCGGCCGCATCGTCGCCAACGTCTCCGCCACCGGCGAATCCACCGCCCTGGCACGGATCGCCGACGTCATCCGCCGCGCCCAGTCCACACGCGCCCAGGTTCAACGCCTGGCCGACCAGATCAGCGCCGTCTTCGTCCCGATCGTTGTCGCCATCGCCACGTTCGCTGCCCTGTGGTGGATTTTCTTTCCTGAGTCCGCCGGAGCCGCCCACGCCTTCGCCGAATCCTGGCTCTGGCAATCCCACCTTCCCCCTTCCCCCATCGCGGCTGCCGTTCTCGTGGCCTGCGCCGTCCTCGTCATCGCCTGCCCCTGCGCCATGGGTCTGGCAACGCCCGTCGCCCTGATGGCCGGCGTCAACAATGCCGCCCGCCGCGGCATCCTCGTTCGCGACGCCGCCGTCCTCGAAACCTGCGGCACCATCGATACCCTGATCTTCGACAAGACCGGCACGCTCACCGAAGGCAAACCCACCGTCACCCGTCAGGCCGATTTCCGGCATGCCCCCGCCGTTTCCTCTCCGGCGCCTCTTCCGCTCACCGAACTCGCCGCTTCCCTCGCACGCCGATCCACCCACCCGCTCAGCACCGCCATCGCCAGCCTCGCCCCAGGCGGCGCCGACCTCGATCAATTCGAGGAGAAGCCCGGCGCCGGCCTCTCCGCCCGGTCCAACGGACTCCCCCTGCATCTTGGATCGGTGGCCTTCCTCACCCGACTCGGTCTCAATCTCGCGCCTGCCCAGCCCTTCATCCAGGCCGCGCTCGCCGAAGGTGCCACCCCGGTCCTGTTCGCTCAGGACAGCGCCGTCATTGGCGCCTTCGCCCTGCGGGACAGCGTCCGCCCCGAGGCGAGGCAGGTCGTCCAGCGCCTCCGCGATGCTGGCCTGCGGGTCGGCATGCTTTCCGGCGATCACCCCGACGCCGCGCAACGCATCGCCGCCGAAGTCGGTATCGACCCGACCCATGTCCACGCCGGGGTCGCCCCCGAATCCAAGGCGGGATTCCTCAACGCCCTTCGAGCCTCCGGACACCGTGTGGCGTTCGTCGGTGACGGCATCAACGACGGCCCAGCACTCGCCGCTGCGGACCTGGGCATCGCCGTCGCCCGCGCCTCCGACGTGGCCCGCGAAGCCGCCGGCCTGGTCCTCCTCCGCAGCAACCTCACCGCCGTTCCCGAGGCCCTGGAACTCGCCCGGGCCACCCTCGCCACGATCCGACAGAACCTCTTCTGGGCCTTCTTCTACAACGCAGCCGCCGTCCCGCTCGCCGCCCTCGGCCTCGTCAACCCAGCCCTCTGCGCTGCCGCCATGGGACTGAGTGATCTCATCGTCGTCGGCAACGCTCTCCGCCTCTCCCGACGCAACATCCGCCAACCCGACCCCGGAAAAGGCTGTTGAAACCGCCTCGCAGATAGACAGGGACTTGACGTGAAACGCCCAAACCCAGCATGGATTGGCTGGTGCAGTCCCTCCATCTGCGCAATCGGTGCGCATCTGCGGTTAAATGAACTGCCGCTTTCAGGCTGACTCCATCCCCCATGCGCCTGCTCCTCCAACGCGTCTCCGAGGCCCGGGTCTCGGTCGACGAACGCATCACGGGCCAGATCGCCCAAGGCCTGCTGATCTTCGTCGGCATTGAACCCGCCGATACCCCCGAGGACATCGAATGGCTCGCCTCCAAGGCCGTGAATCTCCGCATCTTCAACGACGACGACGGCGTTATGAACCGTTCCGTCCTAGACGTCGCCGGCGGCATCCTCCTCGTGTCGCAATTCACCCTTCACGCCAGCACCCGCAAGGGAAACCGCCCCTCCTACAGCGCCGCCGCCCGACCCGAGATCGCCGTCCCGCTCTACGAAGCCTTCCACCAACGTCTCACCGCCCTTCTCGGTCGCCCCATCCCCACCGGCATCTTCGGAGCCGACATGAAGGTCCACCTCCTCAACGAAGGCCCCGTCACCCTCTGGATCGACTCGAAGCAACGGTAACCACGTCCCGCCTTCCCTGCGCCTCCGCGCCCCTGCGGGAAACCGCTCCCTTTCCCAGCACCTCCGCCCAGTAACCGCTCGGACCAATAGAGGAAATCGGGTCAAGTTCACGACGCGATGCCACGGTCCAGAACTGTCGATTCGGAGGGCTTTGGGGCCTGCCCCTGACGCTTTTTCCCGTCCTTCAGCGCAGGGGCACCGAGGTCCGTTCGGAGAGGAAGACCATGTCGGCGTTGGCCGGGGAGGGCACGACCAAGGTCATGGGCTTCAGGGTCACCGGCTTCACCGTGCGGGCATCGACCCATTTGTGAACCTCGGCGTGGCCGTCGGCGAAGCTCATGCCTCCGGCACGGTTATGGTTGCTGGCGGGGTAGTCGATGATGTGGATGGAGCCCGGCGGTGCGCCGTCGTTCATCGAGACGGCGAAATCGCCGAAGTTGAGGCTGTCGGGATGCTCGTCGATGAAGACGTAGGCGAGCGACGGGCTCATGAGGGAAAGGTCCGAGAGCTTCCGAAAGACGACGTACTTCTTCTTGGTGATGAAGCTCAGCCAGTCGTCGCGCGAGTTCATGGCCTGGCTCAGGGACAGGCTCCGGACACGGGGAAGGCGGCGTCCGCCGGACACGATATAGGAGAGGTCGCCCGGACACTTGTAGATCCCGACGGCCTGCGTGTAAGGAGCGAGCTTGGCGTACTTCGGGTCGCGCAGGTTGGCGAGGTTGGTGTTGTGCGGATTGGCTGGGTTGTAGTCGAGGATGCCGCGCACCCATCCGGAGCCGTCGGCGGTCAGGTCGTTCCAGACCAGATTGTCGCCGTTGTCTCCAGCGTAGAGCGTCCAGGCGAGGGAGAGCTGGCGCTGGTTGCTCATGCACTGGATGCCCTGGGCCTTGGTCTTGGCCTTGCCGAGGGCGGGCAGGAGCATGCCGGCGAGGATGGCAATGATCGCGATGACGACGAGCAACTCGATCAGGGTGAAGCCGCGGAAGGAAGGGCGGGATCGAGGGGAGGGTGCTTGCCGGAGCATGCCTTCAATGGGAGGCCGGCACGGCCATGGGGTCAAGGAATTGAACGGCGGAGGAAGACCTCGAGCGGCGCGACGGTCTCCCCACCATTGCCCCGGATCATTGCGTGACACGTACCATCAACAACGGGAACCACGTCCCGTCTTCACTGCGCCTCTGCGCCCCAGCGGGAAACCGTCCCCTCCGCACCTCGGGACCCAGCGGTCATCCTGGAAACTGGGAACGTCCGACTCGCTTCAAACTTGAAACTTGAAACTCCGCCGGCTCACCCCAAAACCCACCCCGGCCTATAGTCCCGTCGGATGAACCGGGCCGCCTCGGGCGCATTGGTCGCCTTCAACGCCACGGGATCCCATTCGATCTTCCGGCCCACGCGATACGCGACGTTGCCCAGGTGATTCGCCTCCGTCAGCCAACCGGCATACTCGAAGTTGCAGGTCGTGGGCGCGCCCGTCTTGCAGGCGTGGATCCACTCCGCGTGGTGCCCGAGCGACTTCGGGATGAACGGCTCCGGCCGTTGGAAATCCTTGAAGTCCGCCTCCCGCAACAGGACGTGCTTGTCATAGCTCGCCAGCAGCATCCGTCCCTTCGTCCCGACGAACAGCACGCCGCTCTCCCACTGGGGAATCCCGCCGCGCGTCCAGATCTCCGGCTTGTCCTCGCCCTGATGCCACGTCAACCGCACCGGCGGCAGCGCCCCGCGTGCGTCGTACTCATACACCGCGTGCATCGACGCGGGCGCGATCTCCGCATGCGGCGGCGGTCCTCCCGGCGTGATCGTCCGCGGCGCCTTCAATTGCAGCGCCCAGAACGGGAGGTCATTCCAGTGCGACCCCAGGTCACTCATCGTCCCGTTCCCGAAGTCCCACCACCGATACCACTTCGGCCCGGGGAAATAGACGTCATGGAACGGACGGTACGGGGCCGGCCCCAGCCACAATTCCCAGTCGAGCCCCTTCGGGATCGGCGACGTCTCGGTCGGACGCTCCTGCACCGTGACGATGTCGTGGTTCCGAGCGGCCGCTTCCGACGACTGCCGTCCCCAAGCCCGCCCCACCCACACATGGACCTCGCTGACAGGCCCGATGGCGTCGCGCTGGATCAGTTCCACGACCCGACGGTAATTGTCGCCGGCATGGATCTGCGTGCCCATCTGCGTCGCGACCTTCGCCTTGGCGGCGGCTTCGCGGATCAGGCGCGCCTCCCAGATGTTGTAGGTCAGCGGCTTCTCGCAATAGACGTGCTTGCCCATGCGGAGCGCGGGCAGCGTCGCGAACGCATGGGTGTGCTCGCACGTGCTCACGATCACCGCGTCGAACTTCTTCTCGGCATCGTAGAGCTTGCGGAAATCAGTGTAGCGCTGCGCGCCCGGATGCTTCGCGGCCGCCGCATCGAGAGGGCCCTCGGCCACGTCGCACACCGCCACGATGTTCTCCGTGCGCGCCACGTCACCCAGGTTTCCCGCGCCGCGGCCCCCGACGCCGATCGCAACGACATCCAACCGGTTGTTGAGGTTCTGGCCACGGACGATCGCGGGAAACGCCAGCGCCCCGGCACCGGCTGCCATCCATTGCGTGAACCGCCGACGCGACACGGCCGCGGATGCTGACGGGGAAGTCTCGATTCGGGAGGAGTGTTTCATGGGATCAGTGGAGGGAGACTTTGAGACCGGGACGACTCGCATTCAATACCTGTGCTGAGGCGGCACCTGAAGTACGTGGTCGTGCCTGAGGGGTACGCCGGAGGCGTTAAAGCCGATAGGCCAAGGTGCGGATTCCAACCGCACGCCCCCATCCCCGGGTGCGTGCTGCGCACGAACCGGGGGTATCCGCTCGAACGCCTCCGGCGTGCAACGGGGACGTTGCCACCCCGACCAACTCTTTCGCGTCCTCGCAGCTTCGCGCGAAGCATCCACACCACCGAGAGGGTTTCGCGCGAAGCCGCGAGGGTGCGAAGGAGTCAAGGTTGGGTTTACAACAACGAGAGCGACGGGAACCACGTCCGGTCTTCCCTGCGCCTCTGCGCCCCTGCGGGAAACCGTCCCGGTCCGCGACGTCTCCCATTCGACGCCTAGGCTGAGCAGGTCACCCTTGATCTGTCCCTGGCCTCGCAGCGCGCCCTGCCACGTCCTTGGCTTGACCACCTGAAACACAAACCCTTCCGCCCCTGAAGAGACATAGATGGCTTCACCTGTCCTGGCCCGGGCCTTCATCCTCGCAAAGCCCCGCACCCTGAATGCTGTGCCCAGAATCCCCTCGGCGTCGGGGT
>CAIMMI010000212.1 GCA_903842505.1 uncultured Verrucomicrobiota bacterium
GGGTGCGGGCCGGCTTGAAACTTGAATCTGAAAACTTGCGACTTCAGCAACGGCTCGACGGAGTCTCGCCCCACCCCATCAGCGGCCTCCTCACGGTGGGGCGAGTGTCCTCACGAGCCGGTCGGGGAGTCCCAAGTTTCAGGATTCAAGGCCAGCGCTTGAAACTTGAATCTGAAAACTTGCGACTTCAGCACCGGCTCGAGTCTCGCCCCACCCGCTCTGCGCCCCTGCGTCCCTGCGGGAAACCTGCCCCCTCCGGGAACACCCGAGGCGGGCAAACAACCACAATAGCAATGACAGCAAGGTCCTTCCCTACCGTTGCTGTCGTCGTTTAAAACTCCTCTTCCCGGGACCACCGCTGTTCCCCGCTCGCGCCGCCCACCGCATCCTGACTTTCCGATCTGCGAACCCACGCTACGATGCCCGCATGAAGTTCACCGTCGGCGGGACCTTGGGTGCGATCAGCCTCGCCGCGATCCTCGCCTACCCCGCTATCGGAGCACCCGCCGCGAAGCTTCGCCCACTCCGGACTCGTTCCGGACAGCCGACCAATCCGGTCAGCCCGACTTCCGCCACCAACGCGGTCGACCTCTCCACCGAGGAACTCGCCCGCCGCACCCGTCCCAGCCTCGTCGTCCTCGCCACGCGCGGTCGCGACGGCTCCGGCGAAGGGGTCGGCACCGGATTTGTCATCGACCCTTCCGGCCTCGTCGCCACCAGCCTCCATGTCGTCGGCGAAGCCCGCCCCGTGGTCGCCCGCCTTTCGGATGGCCGCGAGGTCGAGGTCGAATCCATCCACGCCTTCGACCGCCACACCGACCTCGCCATCATCCGCGTTGCCGCCACCAACCTCCCCGCCCTCGCCCTCGCCGACTCCGCCAGCCTTGCGCTGGGCGCTGAGGTCGTTGCCATGGGCAATCCGCTCGGGCTCGAGAACTCGGTCGTCGCCGGCGTGCTCTCCGGCCGGCGCACGCTCGAAGAAGTCGAGATGCTCCAGATCGCCATCCCCATCGAACCCGGCAACTCCGGAGGTCCCTTGCTGGATCGCGCGGGACAAGTCCACGGCATCGTCAACGCCAAGTCCCTCCTCACCCGCAACCTCGGGTTTGCCACTCCGATCAACCTCCTGAAGCCGCTCCTCGATCACCCCAACCCGGTTCCTTTCGAACGTTGGGTCCGGACCGGCGCCATGGACCCGGCCCAATGGGAAGCCCGACTCGGAGCCCGATGGCGCCAACGAGCGGGAAAAATTGCTGTCGAAGGCGCCGGCACCGGCTTTGGCGGTCGCGCCTACATCCTGAACAAGACCGAATCCGCTGGGCTTCCCACCGAACTTTCCGTCTCGGTCCGCCTTCGAGACGAATCCGGCGCCGCCGGCCTCGTCTTCGGCGACGCATCGGACGGTCGCCACTACGGATTTTATCCCACCGCCGGCCAACTCCGCCTCACCGCCTTCGAGGGCCCCGACATCTTCTCCTGGCGCATCATCGGCACCGTCCCCAGCCCGGCGTATCGACCCGGCGACTGGAACCAACTCCGCATCCGCCACGAGAAGGGCCGCATCCAATGCTGGGTCAATGGCGCCCAGGTCTTCGCCGTCGACGAATCCGCTTTCAGCGGCGTTCGCGTCGGCCTCACCAAGTTCCGCGATACCGCCGCCGAGTTCCGCGACTTCCGCACCGGATCCCAACCCGACGCACCCGCCTCCCTTGATCCCAGCCTGGTCATGGCCCTCGGCGGCGTCGACCTGCCTTCCTCCCGGATCAGCCCTGCCGAACGGCTCGCCTTGCGCACCAACCTTCCAGCCTCCCGCTCCTTCATCGCCTCCCGCGCCCGCCAACTCGAACTCGAAGCCGCCCGCCTCCGCGACCTCTCCCTCCAACTCCACCGCGACCAGGTCCGCGACGACCTCGCCTCCGAACTCTCCCGCCCGGAAGATTCCATCGATCTCGCACGCGCCGCCCTCCTCGTCGCCCGACTCGACAACTCCGACCTCGACGTCGACTCCTACCGGCGCCAGATCCAGTCGCTCGCCGGCGAGGTGAAGAGCCGCTTCGCCGAAGCCACGCCCGCCAGCGAGCGCGTCGATATCCTTCGAAAATTCCTCTTCGAGGAAAACGGATTCCACGGCAGCCGACACGACTACTACAACCGCGCCAACAGCTACCTCAACGAGGTCCTCGATGATCGCGAAGGCCTCCCGATCACCCTCAGCCTCGTCTTCCTCTGCCTCGCTGAACAGGCCGGCATCCCGCATGTCCGCGGCGTCCCGCTCCCCGGACATTTCCTGGTCCAGCACGCTCCACCCGATACCAACGCCCGGCTGATCGACGTCTTCGACAGCGGCCGTTACCTCACGCATTCCGAAGCCGACGAACTCGGAAGCAGCTTCGCCGGAGTGCCCGTGCGATCCGACCTCATGCGCCCCGCCACCAAGCGCGAGATGCTCGTGCGCCTCGTCACCAACCTCCAGGCCTTCACCGAGCGCGAATCCGGTGCCTCGGCCTCCCTCCACTATGCCGACCTGCTCGTCGCGATCGCCGGTGATCCGCGAACCGAAGCCGCCCAACGCGTCGATCGCGCCCGCTTGCGCGCGCAATCCGGTGAAATCATCGGCGCACGCGAGGACCTGACCTGGATCCTGGAAGCCGCGCCCGCCGGCATTGATCCCGACCGCATCGCTGACATGATCCGCCGTCTCACCCCCTGATCAGCCAGCCATCGGCCGCCGGATCGGGAGTTCCCAGTCGCCAGTTTCCAGATTCCAGACGCCCGCTTCGGTGGGGCGAGTGTCCCCCTCACCCAGCCACCATCAGTGCCGTCAACTCCGGATCCATCTCCGCCTCCCGCTTCTCGATCCAACGCCGCAACTTGACCATGGCGCCGTTCTGGATCTGACGGATCCGTTCCCGCGTCACCCCGAAGTGCTGGCCGACTTCCTCCAGGGTCTTCTCTCCCCCGCCATCCAGCCCAAAACGATACCTCAGGATCGTCTGCTCCCGCTGATCCAACCGGCCCACAAACTCCCGAATCATCGCGTGCGACTGCTCCGTCTGGATCGACTGGTCCGCCGTCTGCATCATCTCGTCCCGGACGCGCTCCGCATAGGTCGTGTCGTCATCCTCACCGATCGGCGCATCCAGCGAGGTCGGCCGTTGGCTCGCTTCCAGCAACTCGGTCACCCGCCGAGCCGTCATGCCCAGGGCCTCCGCCACCTCGGCGTCCGTCGCCTCGCGGCCCAACTCCTCCTGTAGCTGCATCGCCGTCCGCCGGATCTTGGCGATGCGATCCACCAGATGGACCGGAACGCGGATCGTACGGCCCTGGTTCGCAATCCCGCGCTTGATGGACTGCTTGATCCACCACGCGGCGTAGGTCGAAAGCTTGGCGCCCTTGCGCGGATCGAACCGCTGCACCGCCCGCATCAGCCCCATGTTGCCCTCGTTGATCATGTCGAGGAGCGGCAGGCCCATGCCGTCGTAATCGTGAGCGATCTTTACGACGAGCCGTAGATTGGACCGGATCATCCGCTCCCGGGCCTCTGCATCCCCCTTGCGGATCCGCTCCGCCAACTCGACCTCCTGCTCCGGCGTCAGAAGGGGTGTCTCGCTGATTTCCCGAAGGTACATCCGCAGGGCGAAGTCCCCGCTCAATCCGCCCCGGTCGATCGTTACGATCGGAGCCGCATCCACGGCCTCGCGTGGCACGTGCACCGGAGGCAGGACCGGCCCGGCGGGAACCACGGCCTGCTTGGCAGGCCGGATCCGACGTGCGGTGGATCGCGCCCTGGATGCTGTCCGGGTCGCGCGCACCCCGCTTCGCCGTTCCGACTTCAACTGGGTCCTCGAACGAATCACAGGCATGAATCAGACAAAAGCAGTCTGCCTGCCACCGCGAACCGTCACCCCAACAAAACCTGTATCCAGCCCAGACAAGTTTGAGACAAACCCCACGATCACCCGGTTCAAGCCCAAGCAAACCAACGATTTAAAGCGATCAAAACCGAAACCGCCCTCCCTGAGGCGCCCCAGGGGTTCCGCCAGGTTTCTTACCCCTCAAGCCCGGGTCGCCGATCGCTCCCGCAGGCTTCGGATACCCGGTGATCGCCCCCGATCAATAAATGCCCGCCCCAAAGCCCTCGCTCTCCTTCACCGCTTCCGGGCCGCGATCCAGGCCTTCATCCGGGGTTCCAGCATGGTCAGTGGCAAGGCACCACGCGAAAGGAGTTCGTCGTGGAACTGACGGAGATCGAAGTCCGAACCCAACTCCCGTTCCGCGAGCAGGCGCAGGTCGCGGATCTTCAACTGACCGATCTTGTAGGCCAGTGCCTGCCCCGGCCAGACGATGTACCGGTCGACCTCCACGACGATGTCATGCTCGGTCTTGCCGGCATTCTCCCGGAAGAACCGGATGGCCTGATCCCGGGTCCACCCCTTCGAATGCATGCCGGTGTCGAGCACCAGTCGAATCGCGCGCCACATCTCGTAGGTCAACTGCCCGAACTTCGAGTAGGGATCCTGATAGAGCCCGAGGTCCGGACCCAGGCTCTCCGCGTACAGGGCCCAACCCTCGACGAAGGCCGTGGTCTCCGCATGCTTCTGGAAGTCCGGTGAACCCTCGTTCTCCTGCGCGAGCGCAATCTGGAGGTGATGTCCCGGCACGGCTTCATGCAGCGTCAATGCCTCCATCTCCCACTTCGGCCGCATGCGGAGGTTGTAGGTATTGGCGAAAAAATTGCCCGGTCGGCCTGCCGACAATGCACCCGGCTGATAATACGCCGTGGTCTGCGACCGCTCGGCGTACGACGGAATCGGCATCACACCGTAAGGCAACCGCGGAAGTCGGCCGAAGAGCTTCGGGAGCCCGCCGTCAACCCGCTTCGAGATGTCGCGGTATCCGGCGAGCAACGCCGTACCGGTCTCATGGAAGTACTTTTCCTCGGTCCGCAGGTGCTCGAAGAACGCTCCCAGGTCCCCCTGGAATCCGGCTTCAACCCGGATCTGCTCCATGGCGGCCCGGATGCGCCGCACCTCGGAAAGCCCGATCTCATGGATCTCGGTCGCCGACAGCTTGGTCGTCGTGCTGCGCCGAACCCGATGCGCATACCACTCCTGGCCATCAGGAAGGTCGACGCAGGCAATGTTCGTCCGTGCGCCGGGCAGATAATCGTCGGTCAGGAAGCGATGCAGCTCCCGGTAGGCCGGGTAGATTCCGTTGGTAATGCTGGCGAGGGCCTTCGAGCGCCAGGCGGACTTTTCCGCTTCGGACGCCGCGGGTGGAAGACTCGAGAACGGCTGGAAGAACGGGCTCCTGGCGGGATCGGCTGGCAACAGACTCAGCACCTGGGCGGGCACGTCCCGGAGGACAATGCGCGGCGGCGTGATGCCCCGACCCAACCCTTCCCGCAGCACCGCGATGCACTGACGGATGTAGGCCGGCGCCGCATCCAACCGAGCCAGGACATCCTGGACTCCGCGACCCGTCGACGCGGACATGAGCGACAGGGTCTGCGCCACGTCCTGCTGAGGCCCCTGAAGCTGGTTGAGCAGCAGGTACTCGGACGGAAACCGCACGCCCTCCTCGTCCATCCGCAGGTAGGCGTCGAACAGGTCGAAGTACAACCGGGAGTCCGGGTCGAGCGCTGACACGTCGATCGACCCGAGCGCCTTGCGGGTCCGCGACACATCGAGCTTCCGTCGTTCGATCGCTCCCCGCGAAAGGTCGTTCCAGCGGTCGTTGAACTCCGGGAAGCCCGTGTAGGTCGCGGTCTCCGGGCTGTCGGACATCGAATACCGCCATTGCAGGCTGAAGAGCGCCCGCAGCCTCCCCGGTTCGTTGGTCTTGCCCTTGAGGACATGGATCTCGGAGAAGGCGGCATCGAACTCACCCGGGCTCGCCGGCCCGGCCGCGCCCAGGCTCCCGGCCGCGCACAGCGCCGCCAACCCGATGGATCGCCACCACCGCCTCCCGCCGCGCAACGCCTGCATCATTCGAAAAGACTATCGCGCCTCATTCCAGACGTCCACGAAGCGTCGCCCCCTTCGTCGCCCCAAAGCCCACGTTGCTCTCGGATTCCAGCACCACGCCGTCCGCCTCGAAACGCAAACGCAGGGTCTGCACAAAGGGCGTCTCCGTCGCCGCCACCGCCATCGTAAAGGTCCGATCCGCCGTCCACGCGCCCGCGCCCGAAAGCGGCACGTCCACATAAGGCCCGAAGTCCCCACGTGCCCGCTGCCAACGTCCGGTGGCACACCCCAACCGACTCTCCCGGCCGTTCGCGCTCCGCGTCACCACCCAACCTTCGCCCTCGGCATCGATCTGTATCGAGCCGAGCCCGGCGTCGTTCGCCGGGAACACGATCCTTCGCCCAACCACTCCCGCCGGGGCCGACACCCCCGCAGCCGCGACGGGCGTCGGCAGCGCCAACCGCGCGAGCTTCTCCGTCAACCGCACGTGGGCAGCGTTGTTCTTCCGGATCGGCTTGCGACCCAGGTTCGGCAGGAGCTCGGTCCAGACGAGGTCGAGCACGCCCTGCATGTCCCGCAGGCCGCTCGTGATCGCCAACACCGCGTCCTGCTCCGGGAACACGATGCAATACTGCCCGAACGCCCCATCCCCGCGGTACGCGCCATTCCGGCAACGCCAGAACTGGAAGCCATAGCCCTGGTCCCAATCACTCTTCGGATTACTCCCGTTCGACACCTGTCGCGACGTCGCCATCGTCACCCACGACTCCGGCAGGAGCTGCCGCCCGTCCCACCGGCCCTTCTGCAGGTACAATTGGCCAAACTTCGCGATGTCCTCGGTCCGGACCTTCAGGCCATACCCGCCCAGGCTGATCCCGCCGGCGTTCGTCGACCACGTCGGCCCGCGGATTCCCAGCGGGCTGAACAGCCGCGACTGGAGGTAGTCGAGGACGTTCTGACCGGTCTGCTTCTGCACGATCGCCGACAGCATGAACGTCGCCGGCGTGTTGTATTTGAAGTGAGTGCCCGGCTTGTGGGGCACCGGATGTGCCAGGAACGACGCCGGCGAAATCTTGTCCGCCGAAGCCGAGGTCTCGTCCTGGTGCCCCGTCGACATCGTCAGCAGGTCGCGCACGCGCATCGACTTCAGGTTGGCCGACGGCGACCCCGGAGCGTCCCCGGGGAAGAACCCCATCACCTCGTCATCGACCGTCAGCTTGCCTTCCGCTGCCGCAAAACCCACCGCCGTCGAAGTGAAGCTCTTGCTCAACGAGTACAACTCGTGCAACGACCCCGCCTCGTAGGGCGCCCACCACCCCTCCAGAACCACGCTTCCCCGGCGCACCAGCATCACGCTGTGCACACCACCCCCGCGTTGGTCCAGCGCCTCCACGAACTTCAGGAGCACTTCCGACGACACACCTTGCGACTCCGGCGTCGCCCGCGGCAGCGGACCATTGCCCTGCCCCGCTACCCGCATCAGCACCCACAGCAGTCCGACAAACCGAAAGAGGATCTTCATGGAAGGGCCACCAGTCTCCAGAACCCAAACCACCCGTCACCGAAAAATTCCCGGCGCAGCGTGGCAACCGTCCCAGCGCCCCAGCCTGCGTCGTGAAAGTTCAAACTCCGATCTCACCTCCCCCAGTCCATCCACCTCAGGCCGTCCCCGGATTCACCCTTCGAACCGGACCCCGGCGCTTTCCAGATCCGGGGTTGCGCCCGCCTGCGTGCACACATACGCCGCGACATCCGTTGCGCACCGCAGCAACCGCGGCGTCGGCCACCCCTTCAGCAATCCCATCACGAGCGCCGCCGTGAACGCATCCCCGGCCCCGACCGTGTCGACGACCTGGACCGCCCTGGCTGGTTCGCGGCTCCACTCGCCCTCGCGCAGCAGGCAACTCCCCAACTCCCCGAGGGTGAGCACGACGACCCGAAGCCCGAACCGGTCCGCCAAAACCCGCACCTGATCCTCCGCGGTTCCTTCCAATCCGAATTGCGCAGCCAGTTCCGGCAACTCGTCGTCGTTCAGCTTCAGGACGTCCGCCATCCCGAGCGATTCCCGGATCACGTCCGCCGAGACGAACGGTTTCCGCAAGTTGATGTCGCAGACCCGCAACGCGCCTTCCGATGCCGTCGCCACCAACTCGTGCACCGCCCGCCGTCCGGTCTCCGTCCGCTGCGCCAGCGTCCCGAAACAGACCGCCTGCGCGGCCTGAACCAATCCCTTCGCCTCGATTCCCGCGTCCAATGCATCCCACGCCACCCCTTCCCGGATCCGGAACGCCGGCTTGCCCCAGGGATCCACGTCGACCTCCACTGTACCCGTCGGCCAATCCTCCAGACGTCGGACGCACGAGACATCGACGCCCCGCTCCGACAAACGCCGCCAGGCCTCGTCGCCCAAGGCGTCCCGACCGACCGCAGACACCAGGCTCACGCGCGCTCCGAGCGATTGGCAATGGCACGCGAAGTTGGCCGGCGCGCCACCCAATCTGGCGCCGTCGGGGAAGAGGTCCCAGAGGACTTCACCGATGCTGACGATGCGGATTTCACTTTTCATGCGTGCCCGTATTGAAGGCCGACTCCGGACGGCTGAACACAGCGAATTCCCCCCTAGGGCACGAACAGGAATTCATTCGAGTTGAACAATGCCCGGGCCAGAACTGCCGGCCCATGCTCGCGAACCACGGGAACCACCGTTCCCAACTCCTGTTCCGTCGGACTCCGTCCCAAGGCCAACACATAGGACCGCTCCACCTGCCGCACTGCATCACCGCCCACCTCCGACTCCACCCGCCGGCCGAACGCCTCGGCCTGCTCCACGGTAAACCGGCTGTTCAATAGGTTCAGTGCCTGGATCGGGGTCGTGGATTCCCGTCGGCGGGCCGTGCTTTGCCCCGCGTCCGGACAGTCAAACGCCCCGAATACCGCCTCCCGCTCCCGCCGCACCTTGTGCGCATAGACCATCCGCTTGAGCCCCGCCCCCGAATACGTCTCCACGGGCTTGAACCCGCTCAGGCCACCCCGGTTGTTGAAGAGGTCGAACCCTCGCCCTCCCATCGACAGGTTCAGTCGACCGCTCACCCACAACATCGAATCCCGCATCACCTCCGACTCCATCCGCCGGGATGGATACCGCCACAACCAACGCACATCGGCATCCCGCGCCGAGGCTCCCGGTTCCATCCGGGACGATTGCCGGTAGGTCGCCGACAGCACGATCAACCGGTGCATCCGCTTGATCGACCACCCCTCCCGCACAAACTCCGCCGCCAACCAGTCGAGCAATTCCGGGTGCGACGGTTTCGTCCCGCTCCGCCCGAAATCACTCGCCGTCTCCACCAGGCCCACGCCGAAATGTCCCTGCCACACCCGATTCACCATCACCCGCGCCGTCAGCGGATTCGCCGCATCCGCGATCCAGTCCGCCAATGCCCGTCGACGTTCGGATTCCTCCGCCTCCCTCGCCAGCTTCAACCCACCGAGCACCACCGGCACCGCCGGGAACACCGGTTCCTTCGGTTGCTCCGGATCCCCGCGATGCAGGAGGTGGATGTCGTCCGGCTTCCGGAACACGCCTGCGAAAGCCATCTGCGAATTGGCCGTCCGCATCTCCCGGTCGCCGTACTCCACGCCCGCAAAGAACGCCTGCATCGAGTAGTAATCGCGGGCCGTGATCGGATCGAACTTGTGGTCGTGGCACCGCGCGCAACCCAAGCTCAGACCGAGGAACGTCTGCCCCGTGTTGACCACGATCTCATCCAATGCGTCCTGCCGCGCCAGGCGCTTCGATACGTCGTCGGCCCCGATCTGCCCCGGCAACAGCACCGATGCCGTCACCAGGAACCCGGTCGCTGCGTCGTGGCCCAGGAGATCGCCGGCAATCTGCTCCCGGACAAACCGGTCGTACGGCGTATCCGCGTTGAAGGCCTCGATCACATAATCCCGATAGGGCCAGGCGTTCGGTCGCTCGGTGTTGACCTCGAATCCGTGGGTGTCCGCAAACCGGACCACGTCCAACCAATGCTGCGCCCAACGCTCCCCGTACCGCGGGGATCCCAACAACCCGTCCACGACCCGCTCAAACGCGTCCCCGGCCGGATCCCGGACAAACCGGTCCACCTCTTCCGGCGACGGCGTCAATCCCACCAGGTCCAGGGAAACGCGGCGCAGCCAGGCGCCCCGATCCGCCTCCCCGGAAGGCCTCAGCCCTTCCCCCTCCAACCGGGCCAGGATGAATCGGTCGACCGGATTCCGGACCCAGCCTTCCGTCCGCACCCCCGGAACCGCAGGCCGTTCCACGGGCTGGAAAGACCAGTGATCCGACGCCCACGCCATCGAACCAGACGCCACCGCCGCAAGAACGGCCACGGACATCGTCGACACGGGGAATTTCATCGCGCCCAACATAGCCTCCCCCTCCACCCGGACATCAACGGCGGATTCGATTTCCCCTCCGTAGGCGACGACGTCAGGAGGCGCGCTTCCCTCCCTCTTCCCCAGCCTCCTCACGTCGGCTGCTACCCTTCCCCATCGTAGGCGACGACGTCAGGAGGCGCGCTTCCCTCCCCTCATCCCGCAGAACGACTCGACGGAGCTCCGCCCCAGCGGCATCGTTCCCATCGCGTACTCACCGATGTCCCTCCGCATTGCCATCCCGTTCGTGCTGGCGCTGCTCCTCGCCGCAGCCTGCAGCACCTCCGCCGCTGCAGCCGCCCCGGACCGGCTCGACCGATCCTTCACGACGGTCGTCCGCCCCTACCTCGAAACCTACTGCCTCGACTGCCACGGCTCGACCCAGCCCAAGGCCGACTTCGATCTCAGTCCGTTCACCACCGTCGCCCGCGTGATCGCGGACGACGCCCGCTGGGCCATGGTGCTCGACCAGATCGACGCAGGCGAAATGCCGCCGAAGAAGGCACGCCAACACCCGACGCCGAAGGAATCGCAGGCGGTGTTGGACTGGATCCGGGAACTTCGCGCCCGCGAAGCCGCCCGCCACGCCGGCGACCCTGGGCCGGTGCTGGCACGGCGCCTCAGCAACGCCGAGTACGACTACACGATCCAGGACCTCACCGGAGTCGACCTCCACCCCACGCGCGAATTTCCCGTCGACCCCGCGAACCGCGACGGATTCGACAACTCCGGCGAATCGCTGACGCTGTCGCCGGCCCTCCTGAAGAAGTATCTCCAGGCCGCTCGAGAGGTCGCCGACAGTCTCCTACTGACCCCGGAAGGCCTGTCGTTCGCGCCGCACCCGATGCTCGTCGACACCGACCGCGACAAGTATTCGGTGCTTCGGATCGTGGACTTCTACCGTCGCCAACCCACCGACCTCGCCGATTACTTCGAGGCCGCCTGGCGCTTCCAGCATCGCCGCCACCTCGGAGACCGCCGCGCCACGCGTGCCGAGATCGCCCGAGCCTCGCGGCTCAGCCCCGCCTATCTCGAACGGATCTGGACCGCACTGACCGACCCGCAGGAAAAGGTGGGGCCCATCGCCCAACTCCAAACCCAGTTCCGTGCGCTCCCCGTTCCCAACCGCGGCCAGACGAACCTCGCCCACGACGGCGCGATCGCCCTGCGCGATCGGGTGCTTTCCCTGCGGCGCAAGCTCGTCCCCGAGGTCGGCAACCTCTCGGCTCCGGGCGTCAACCCGGGTTCCCAGAGTTTCGTCCTCTGGAAGAACCGGCAGATGGCCGCCAACCGCCGCCGTTTCGAACCCTCCCTCCTCCAGGTCGACGGCCGCGTCCCGGACAACACCCCGGTCGGCGAAGGAATGCGCGCTCCCAAGCCCAAGGCGTCCAAGGACGCCAAACCCGTCCTTCCCGATCCCGACCTCTTCGTCCCCTCGGATCCAGCCCAGCGCGCTGCCGTCGAGGCCGCCTTCGCCCGATTCTGCTCGGTGTTCCCGGACGCGTTCTTCATCTCCGAACGCGCCCGGGTCTTCCTCGAACCCGGTGCCGACAAGGCCAACGTCGGCCGCCTCCTGAGCGCCGGATTCCACAGCATGACCGGGTTCTTCCGTGACGATGCGCCTCTCTGCGACCTGATCCTCGATGACTCCCAACGACGCGAACTCGACCGGCTTTGGACCGAGTTCGAACTCGTCGCGGAAATCCACCAGCGGATGCACACGAGCTTCATCTGGTTCGAACGGACCGAGGGCCGGTTCCTGATGGACGACGAATTCAACTTCGCCCGTTCCGAGGACAAGGACTGCACCTCCGACTCCAAGGTCCGCCAACTCGCCGAACTCTACCTCGCCAAGGTCCAGCGCTCCGGCACCGCAGAACCCGTCCTCGCCGCAATCCGTGAACACTTCGAACGGACGTCCGCCAACCTCCGCCGCATCGATCGAGTCCGCGCCGAGTCCGAACCCCGCCAACTCAACGCCCTCGCCGACTTCGCCCAACGCGCCTGGCGACGCCCGCTCGATCCAACCGAACGAGCCGACCTCCTCGGGTTCTACCGCGGACTCCGGTCGCGCGACGGACTCAACCACGAGGAAGCCGTGCGCGACTGCGTCGTCAGCGTCCTGATGTCGCCCCATTTCCTCTACCGCATCGACCTCGTCGACACCTCGACACCGGCGCCTTCCAACAAGCCTTCCCGACGCACGATCTTCACCCCTGTCCAGTCCCACGCTCCCGCCGGGACGATCCCACTTTCGGACCACGCCCTCGCCAACCGACTCAGTTATTTCCTCTGGGCCGGCCCGCCGGATGCCGCCCTCCTCGCCCGCGCCCAGGCCAGGGATCTCCACCGTCCTGACGTCCTCGTCGCCGAGACCCGACGCATGCTCCAGGACGATCGGATCCGGCGCCTGGCCGTCGAGTTCGGGGGCCACTGGCTCGACTTCCGACGCTTCGAGGAACACAACGCCGTCGACCGCGTCCGCTTCCCAACCTTCGACGACACGCTCCGCAAATCGATGTTCGAGGAACCCGTCCGGTTCCTTCAATACGTCTTCCGCGCCAACCGCCCTGTCCTCGACCTCCTCAACGCGGACTACACCTTCGTCAACGCCCCGCTCGCCCGCCACTACGGCATCCCATTCCCCCTCGACGCCCCCACACCCTGGGTCCGCGTAGACCCCACACGAACGTCCGGACGGGGCGGCCTGCTCACGATGTCGGCCTTCCTCACCGCCAATTCCCCCGGCCTCCGCACCAGTCCCGTCAAACGCGGCTACTGGATCGCACGCCGCGTCCTCGGCGAACGTATCCCGCCACCGCCCGCCGCCGTCCCCGAGCTTCCCTCCGACGAAGCCCATCTCGGTGAACTCACCCTCCGCCAGACGCTCGAACGTCACCGGGCCGATCCCTCCTGCGCGTCCTGCCACCGCCGATTCGATTCCCTGGGCCTCGTCTTCGAGGGCTTCGGCCCCGTCGGCGAACGCCGCACGCTCGACCTCGGCAACCATCCGGTCGATACCTCCGCCACGTTCCCCGACGGCTCCACCGGCAGTGGCATCGATGGCCTCCGCACCTACATCGCCGCCCACCGCCAGGAGGACTTCCTCGACAACCTCTGCCGGAAACTCCTGGCCTACGCCCTCGGCCGCAGCCTCATCCTCTCGGACGAACCCACCATCCGCTCCCTGCGTGCCCGGCTCGACTCGAACGGCCAGCGCATCGGAAGCCTTGTCGAGGGCATCGTCACCAGCCCACAATTCCTCCACCGACGGGACCCTGAATTCCCCGCCCACCCGTAACCTGCCATGAGCGATCCCAACCTGAACCCCGCCGCCGCCCGCCACTTGCACCTGTCCCGGCGAACCTTCCTCCGTGGCGTGGGCGTCACGATGGCCCTGCCCTGGCTGGAATCCGTCCCGGCCTTCGGCGCAGAACCGGCCCGCGACGGCACCCCCGGCCCCTCTCCCAAGCGTTTCGCCGCCCTCTTCTGGGGCAACGGGGTGAACTCGCACCACTGGTGGGCCAAGGGCTCCGGCAAGGACATGGAGCTCGGCAAGAGCCTCCAACCGCTCGAAGGCCTGAAGACGAAGTTGAACTTCATCGACGGCCTCTTCAACCGCTCCGCCGTCGGCGTCGGCATCCACCCGGGCCAGACCGGCAACCTCCTCTCCGGCGCACCGCTGCTCAAGGGCGCCGTGCTCCGCGGCGGGATCAGCATGGACCAGGTCCTCGCCAACCACATGGGCCAGGATTCCCTCCAGCCCTCCATGGTCCTCGGATGCGAGCAACCCATCACGGGCTACCACGAGACGAACTTCTCCATGGCCTACAGCTCCCACATCTCGTGGCAGAGCGCCGACTCCCCGGTCCCCATGGAGGTCTATCCTTCGCTCGCCTTCGACAGCCTTTTCGAGAACCGCGGTTCCCACCGCACCCAGAGCATCCTCGACCGCATCCGGGATGACTCCGCCAGCCTCAGCCGCCGCATCAGCTCCGCGGACAAGGCCAAGCTCGACGAATACCTCACCAGCGTCCGCGAGGTCGAAAAGCGTGTGGACCGGATGCGCTCGGACTCCTCCCGCGCCGCCAACGTCGCCCGCGACAAGGGCCGCCCGCTCTTCACCCTCAAGCGCCCGGACAACGGCCTCCCCGAAGACATCCGCGAGCACATGAAACTCATGTGCGACATCACCGCCCTCGCCTTCCAGACCGACAAGACCCGCGTCGTCTCCCTGCTCCTCTGCCGGGATCTGTCCGGCCTCTTCTACCCGTTCCTCGACGTCAAACTCGCCCACCACCTCGCCTCCCACAACGACCTCACCGACGACTTCGAACGGGTCACCCGATTCTACTGCAGCCAGCTCGCCTACCTCGCCGGCCTCCTCGATTCCATGAAGGAAGGCGACGGCACCGTCCTCGACAACTCCTGCCTGATGTTCCTGTCGAACATGTGGTCCGGGAACAAGCACGACTCCACCCGCCTCCCCATCCTCACCGTCGGCGGCCTCGGCGGCACCCTCGCCACCGGTCGCACCCTCAACTACCTCGACAAGGGCGACGAAAACCGCAAGGCCTGCGCCCTTTACCTCGCCCTCCTCCAGAAGATGGAGGTCCCCATTTCCCGCTTCGGCGACGCCACCAGCCCTCTGGCGGGGATCTGAGGGCAGGCCTTCCCTTCGCCCCAGGCCCGGAGGGCCGAAAGACGATAGCCCACGGCGTCAGCCGTGGGACCCGCACGCATTGACCAACCAGCCCCAGCGGGGCGAAAGAAGCCCGATTCTCCCACGCCACCGCATTCCCCACGCCACTTCGATATCGGGATCCAGAACTCATAGGGGAAGAACCGGGTTCGATCTCGATCCCGCTTGCGATCCCGACCCCGACGGACGAAGAACCCGCCCGGAATCCCCTCGCCTCGCTCTACGTCGCCTCGCTCCGTTTAGGTCGGCTACTACCGGGCTGCGGTTGGGATGGATCGGGGGAGCGGGACCCGATTCAGAGCTTGGGTTCGAAGCGTCGGATGTCCCTGAACTTGTCCAGGTCGCGGTCAAATGACGCCACTCCATGTCCGAGATGGGCCGCGCGGGCAGCCAGCCAGGCATCGGCGAAATCCACGTTCACAGACGCGAAACGCCGCAGGGCGTCGCTGACGACATCCGCATCAGCAGTGATCACCCCGGAGCTCTGAATGAGGGTCAGCAGGGCGCCCACCACATCTTTCCGGTTCCTGCGGTAATGGCCGACAAGCACATTGACAGACTCGGCGATCGCCAGACCATCCAGGTGCAATCGGCATTCCTGACGGTCGGCCGATTCCAGCAGTGCCGTGGCAGCCGGACTTTGCAGCGCATCGTCTTGAACCAGGAAGCGGACCAGGACGTTGGCATCCAGCAGCAGTTCCTTCATGGCTTCTGTTCCGCAAGGCGAGCATTGCGGGCGAGCGCGGCCTTGGCGAAGGCGCTCTGGTTCTTGTCGGCACTGGACGGCGACGCGTTTGATTTCAGGCAGCCAGCCAGTTCGCTGAGTGGCCGAACCCGACGTCCAACCAGATTGCCGTCCTCGATCTCCCAGGCGATCCGCTCTCCGACCTTGAACGGGATCTCCTTACGAACGTCCTCTGGAATTGTTACCTGCCACTTGGAGGTGATGGTTGACGTTGCGATTGTCATTTGACGACAAGCATACGACACCAAAGACTCCTTACGCAAGTGAGTTGGCCTTACTGTGATCTTGGGACTAAGACTCTCCATCGCTGCTGCGTGCAATCCAACCCAAGTACGGTCCACTTCGCCCCCGGCGCCCCAGGCCCGGAGGGCCAAAAGACGATAGCCCACGGCGTCACCCGTGGGACCCGCGCGCGTTGAAAAACCAGCCCCAGCGGGGCGACAGACAAACACCCCGCCCCGTCATCCGGGGCGGGGGCGAGTCACGATGCTTCCCTCGCAACCCGCGCTTGCACCGTGGGGGGGCTACGGGTATTGAAATGGGGTAGTCGGTCGGTCCCAAACTTTGGCCGCGGAACCCGCCGCGACCCTTGACTTCACCCCCACCCCTCGAAATAGTCCTCCGCTCGCTTGCCGCCCGGCCATGGCCGGGCGCTTCCATTATGCCGAAGTCGAAAGAGAAGAAGTCCGCAGCCAAGGTGGTCGCACCGAAGAAGGCCGAAAAGCCGGTCGAGAAGACCGCCGACAAGGCCCAAGGTCCGTCTACAACCAAGGGCGAAAAGCCCGCGGCCAAGCCATCCAAGGCCCCAGCGGCCGTGGCCCCTGCCAAGGCCCCAGCGACCGCGGTCGCTCCTGCCAAAGCTCCCGTTGCCACCGCAAAGCCTGCGAAGGCTCCCGCTGCCGCAGTTGCTCCCGCGAAGGCACCCGCAGCCGCCAAGGTGCCCGCTACCGCAAAGGCTCCCGCTACCGCGGTTGCTCCAGCGAAGGTGCCCGCCGCTGCCAAGGCTCCTGCCGCCGCGGTTGCCCCCGCCAAGGCTCCCGCCGCCAAGCCGGCACCCGGGAAGCCTGCGCCCGGAAAGCCCACCGTGGCGGCCAAACCTGCCCTCCCAGCGAAACCCGCTTCTCCGACGAGACCTTTCAAGGCTTCCAAGCCTGCCAAACCCGTCGCCACCGATCCGGACGCCGCTCCCGGAGCCATGATCAGTGACGCGGATGCCGCGGCTGCTGCGGCCGCAGCCGCCTCCGCCCTCGAGAACGCCGCGGCCGCGATCCCCGGCCCGGCCGATGCCGACGGCCTGACCACCCTGGGCACCGTCCGCTCCTCTTCCGGCGTCGACATCACCGAGAAGATCAAGGAACTCGTCCGACTCGCCCAGGAACAGGGTTACCTGACCTACGGCGACATCACCGACGCCCTTCCCGAGAACCTCGTCACCGCCGAGGACCTCGACGAGATCTACATCAAGCTCCGCAACCTCGAGATCGACATCGTCGACCAGGCCGAGGTCGACCGCGTCAAGCAACCGGAGCAGGAGGAAGAGGACGAGAAGGCCCGCCTCGACATCCTGGACGACCCCGTCCGCATGTACCTCAAGCAGATGGGCCAGGTCCCGCTGCTCACCCGCGAACAGGAGGTCGAGATCTCCAAGCGCATCGAGGACAACGAAAACGAGGTCAAGCGGATCATCTACTCGTTCGGCTTCTCCGGTAAGGAGCACATCGCCCTCGCCGAAAAACTGATCTCCGAACCGCCCAAGGAACGCTTCGACCGCGTCATCGTCGACAAGAAGATCGAAACGCGCGACGAGCACCTCAAGGCCCTGCGCAAGCTCGTCAAGGAGGTCCGCGCCATCGACATGGAGGTGGACGCGCGCTGGCACGAACTCCAGGACGCCTCCGCGTCCAAGGCCAAGCAGGAGAAGGTCATCGCCGAGTTCAAGAAGCTCGACGAGAAGCTTCAGCGCTCCTTCCCCAAGTTCTACTACAAGCAGAAGGTCATCGAGGAAATGTGCCTCGTGGCCGACAACATCCACGACAAGTTCCAGACGTCCCTCCGGACGATCAAGGACCTGGAACCCCAGCGGAAGGCGGCGCAGGCGCAAGCCATCATCCACGCGGAGGAACGCAAGACGAAGGCCCTCGAGGAATTCGTCCGCATGACGCATGCGGATTACCTCGCCGCCTTCCAGCGCCTCAAGGATTTCGAACGGAAGGCCCTTCAGGCCAAGACCGAGATGGTTGAGGCCAACCTCCGCCTCGTCATCTCCATCGCCAAGAAGTACACGAACCGCGGCCTCTCCTTCCTGGACCTGATCCAGGAGGGCAACATGGGCCTCATGAAGGCGGTCGAGAAGTTCGAGTACCGCCGCGGCTACAAGTTCTCCACGTACGCCACCTGGTGGATCCGCCAGGCCATTACCCGCTCCATCGCCGATCAGGCCCGCACCATCCGTATCCCGGTGCACATGATCGAGACGATCAACAAGCTGATGCGGGTGCAGAAGCAGCTCATCCAGGACTTTGGCCGCGAGCCAACGCCGGAGGAGATCGCCGACGAGATGCAGATGCCCGTGGACCGCGTCCGTGCGGTCCTCAAGATGGCGCAGCAGCCCATCTCCCTGCAGAGCCCCGTCGGTGACAGCGATGACACCAACTTCGGTGATTTCATCGAGGACAAGGCCGCCGAGAATCCCTCGGACATGACCAGCTACTCCCTGCTCAAGGAGAAGCTCGCCGACGTCCTCGACACCCTCACCGAACGCGAACGCAAGGTCCTCGAACTCCGCTTCGGCCTCGTCGACGGCTACTCCCGCACGCTCGAAGAGGTCGGCAAACAGTTCAAGGTCACCCGCGAACGTATCCGTCAGATCGAAGCCAAGGCCCTCCGCAAGATGCGTCACCCGACCCGTCTCCGGCAGCTCCAGGGCTTCCTCGAAGGCGACGAAGCCCTGCTCTGAGCATCACGCGCCTTTTCAGGCCCCGGCCCGAAACCAAACCCTCCCTGACCGGAGGGTTTTTTCATGCCAGGATCCCCCGTGGCCCACTGGGTGCAGAGTCTCCAGATGCTCCTCACGAGGATCGGGGGTAGACGCCAACCCCACGAGCTCGCAGCATGGTTGCGGCCTGGGCGCTCCTGAGGGCATCCACACCCAGAGCCGGATTCCTGAAACGGGTGTTATGAACACGACCAAGCACTGGCCCATCTGGATCGCGCTCGGCGCCCTGATGCTGTTCTCCGCAGCCTCCGTCGCACGGGCAGAACCAGCCATTCCCGGCACACGCTCCAGCCAACTCGATCCGGGGCTGAAAGGATTGGTGCTGATCGACGAGTTGAACTGCGCGGCCTGTCATGTCGGCTCCGACTCCCTGAGGACCAGCTCCAAGCAGGCGCCACGCCTGTCCGACGTCGGTTCCCGGGTGAATCCCGGTTACCTGGAGACCTTCATCCGCGATCCGCACGGGACCAAGCCCGGCACGACCATGCCGGACCTCCTGAAATCCCTCGGCGAACAGGAAAGAAAGGAAGTCGCCACCTCGATCACCCACTTCCTGCTCTCCCTGAAGGCGAATGACTTCTCGCTGCAACCTCCGGATGCCGTGGCCGCCCGACTCGGGAAGCGCCTCTTCCATTCCCGCGGTTGCGCTCAATGTCACGCACCCCGCGACGACTCGGGGACCGAGATCCCGACCCACGCTTCGGTACCGCTGGGCGCGTTGGAGAAGAAATACGGCTTCCAGGGCCTCGTGAATTTCCTGCGCCAACCCCACGCCAGCCGACCGTCGGGTCGGATGCCCGATCTCCGCCTGGGGGGATCGGACGTGGAGCGCATCGCCCACTACCTCCTGCAACGGACGCGGGTGCCCGGATCCTTGAACTATACCCTCTATCGAGGCGAGGTATGGGAAGGCCTGAACAGTGAGAACGTGACGGCAGAACGGGCCGGACACGTGGACGATTTCGCAGCCACAAGCCTCGGCAAGATCCAGCATCACACCGCCCTCCGATTCGAAGGCTGGGTGAACCTTTCCAACCGGGGAACCTATACGTTTTTCCTCGAAGCCAACGGGGGCTCGCTGGTCATCGACGGAAAGCCGGTCATCACCCAGGAACCCAGCGACCAGCGCGGCGTCAAACAACTGCAGGCCTCGACCGAACTCGAATCGGGCCGGCATGCGATCCAGTTGACCTACTTCCACACGGGGCATTCGCCGAAGTTCTCCTTCGATATGGAAGGCCCTCAGTTTCCGAAGGGTCCCCTTCCCTCCTCGATGCTCTCGGTTTCCAGGGAACCCATCGCTCCCTTCGAACCCTTCAAGACCAACCCTGAACTGGCCGCGCGCGGGCGCGAACACTTCTCCCAGTTGGGCTGCGCGAATTGCCACGATGACCTGCGCGTGCCTTCGAAGCGCTCCGTGGCCTTCGGCCAACTGAATCCGACCCGAGGTTGCCTGTCTTCAGCCGCCGGACCGTGGCCGCAGTTCGATCTCACCTCGGAACAGCGCGGATGGATCTCCCAGGCCCTGCCACAAGCCGAACACCCGAAACTCAACGACCCGCAACAGGTCGACAAGACGCTCGCCACGTTCAATTGCATCGCCTGCCACGAACGCGCCGGCCTCGGTGGAATCCCGCCCGAGCGCAACGCCCTCTTCACCGGATCCCAGCCGGGCCTTGGGGATCAGGGTCGACTGCCGCCGCCGCTGACTCACGTCGGGGCGAAGCTGACCCCGGAGTGGCTCGCCGAAGTCCTGCTCCACGGCAAACGCCAGCGCGACTACGTCGATGCCAGCATGCCTCAGTTCGGTGAGGCCAACATCGGCCACCTGGTTGCCCTCTTCGGCAAGGTGGACACCCTTGAAAAGGCCCGGATCCCCCGGGTGGCCAACGTCGAGGAATCCAGGAATGCCGGTCACCAGATGGTGGGAACGGGCGGACTGAGCTGCATTGCCTGCCACGAGTTCAATGGACAGAAGTCGGGCGAAGTCAGCGCCCTCGACATCGCCCGTGTTTCCGGGCGACTCCAGAAGAACTGGTTCCACCTCTACCTGCGCCAACCCTCGCGCTTTCACCCCACCGTGATCATGCCCATCTACTGGGCCGACGGCCAATCCCCCCTGCCCAACGTCCTGGATGGCGACGCCTCCCAACAGATCGAGGCGATCTGGCTCTACCTCGAAGGAGGCGTCCGCGCCCGGAAGCCGATCGGCCTGTCCCGGCAGTCGAACGAACTCCGCGTCGGAGACACAACCGAGATCTGCCGCGGCCAGAGCCCCGCAGGTTATCGGGGGATCGGCGTCGGGTATCCGGAGCGGATCCACCTCGCCTTCGATTCCGGGGAGATGGCCCTGCGACAACTGTGGAAGGGCGAGTTCGCCAGCGTGGATTCCGGTCACTTTCGCCCCCGGGGCACGGACCTGATCTCCTTTCCTCCCGGCATCCCCTTCCATCGACTGAAGTCGCTCGAGGACCCATGGCCCTACAAGGGCAAGGCGAACCATGCCTTCCCTCAGGACCAAGGTTACCAGTTCCGCGGCTATCATCTGGATTCCGCGCGTCGGCCGACCTTCCGATACCTTTACGGCGACATCGCCGTAGAGGACTTCTTCGAGGACCTGCGCGACAAGGCCGGCAAACCCTACTTCCAGCGGACGCTCCGCCTGGAAACCCCCACCGGGTCCACGCCCTTCTACTTCCGGGCAGCCGGCGGCAAGCGGATCAATACCCGCTCCAACCGCAGCTTCGAAGTCGACGCCCTCCAACTGCGCATCATCAGCGATCATGCGGGGATCGTGCGTCAGGGCGAAAACGCCGACGTCCTGATCCCTCTGACCCTGCCGAAGGGCCGCTCCACCCTCACCCTGGAATACCAATGGTAACCCTGCGTCACCGGTTGACCCTCCTGGCCCTCGCCTTCACCCCGCTCCTCCACGCCGGCGAAGACCTCGGCGCGATGTGGGGCACCGCCACGGAGGAGGCGAAATACTATCCCATCGTCGAGATCCCGATCGCCGCCGGAGTGCCCATGCGACCGGGCAGTTTTGAAAGTCTTCCCGATGGCCGACTCGCGGTCGGCACCCGACGCGGGGACATCTACTTCATCCGGGGCGCTTTCGATTCGCCCCCGAAACCGGAGTATCACCTGTTCGCCAGCGGTCAGGATGAAATCTTCAGCCTGTCCTGGAAGGACGGCGCCATGACCGCCACCACCTGGGGCGAGGTCACCCGCATCTCCGACTCCAACGGCGACGGGATCGCTGACCGGTACGATACGCTGTCCAGCAACTGGGGTTACGCCGAGGGACACGAGTTCGCCTTCGGCTCCAAGCACGATCCGAAGGGCAACATCTGGGTCGCGCTGGGTCTCAGTGGATCCTATGAGTCGCACAATCTGTTCCGGGGTTGGGCGGTCCAGGTGACCCCGCAGGGAAAGATGATCCCCATTTGCAGCGGCCTCCGCAGCCCCGGCGGTGTCGGTGCCAACGCCGAGGGCGCCATGTTCGTGATCGAGAGCCAGGGTCCCTGGAACGGATGCTGTTCCCTCAAGCATCTCAAGCCGGGCGCCTTCCTCGGACACCCCGCGAGTTATAACTGGTATCCGTTCGCCCCCGGCCTGAAAGCCCCCGCGCTCGAACCCAATGGCGATTCGCGCATGGGAATCGAAAAGAAGCGGGTCAAGGAACTCGTGCCACCCGCGGTGAAGTTTCCCTACATCAAGATGGGCCGTTCGATCTCCGGCTTCCGCCTCAACCAGACCGGCGGCCGATTCGGTCCCTTCGAGAACCAACTGTTCCTGGGCGACTACAGCCTGAGCCTGATCCTGCGGGCCACCACCGAGCAGATCAACGGAGTGTGGCAGGGCGCCTGCTACCCCTTCCGCGAGGGATTGGCCACGGGGATCATGAACGTCGAGTTCTCGCCCAAGGGCCAACTCATCGCCGGCGGATTCACCACCAGCAGCCAGTGGCCGGTGCGCGGGAAGGAACCGTTCGCCCTCCAACGCATCGACTGGAATGGCGTCGTCCCCTTCGAGATCCGGGAGATCAACATCCGGAACGATGGCTTCCTCATCACGTTCACCCAACCCGTCGACAAGGCCGCGGCATCCAATCCGGACGCCTACCGGATCACCACCTATACCCACGTCTATGACGGGGGCTATGGCAGCCCGGAGGTGGACCAGACGACGGCCCGCGTCACCGGAGCCACCCCTTCCGCCGACGGTCTTTCGGTGAGGCTTTCCCTCGACAAGATCACCGAGGACCACATCCACGATTTTGACCTTTCCCGCATCACCTCGCAGGCGGGCAAGCCCCTCCTGCACACCAAGGCCTACTACACCGTCAACGAAATCCCGAGGAACTAGACCCTCCCCCCGCACCATGCGCCACACACTCCTCCGCCTGTTCTGCTCCCTCACGATCCTGATCGCCGGCGGCCTCGCCCAGGCTGCGGACAGCCAACCCTGGCTGACCTATCCCGGAGCCAGCGGACCCGGCAAGGGCAAGCGCATCGTGCTGATCGCCGCCGACCAGGAATATCGGAGCGAACAGTCGATGCCCATGATGGCAAAGGTCCTCAGCACGCATCACGGCTTCGATTGCACGGTGCTGTTCGCCGTCAACGAGAAGGGAGAGGTCGACCCGACCATGCCGGTCTATCCGGAGAAGGGTCAGGTGTTCAAGGAGCACCACATTCCCGGCCTGGAACAACTCGCCTCGGCCGACCTCGTCGTCTTCTTTCCCCGCCTGCTGACGCTTCCCATGGCCGAACGGGAACAGATCGTGAAGTATCTCGATTCCGGCCGTCCCATCCTCTCGATCCGCACCGGGAACCACGGTTTTCACGCCGCCCTGCCCTATAAGATCAACGGCAAACAGGTCCGCTGGGGCGAGGACATCCTCGGTGGAACCTTCCTGAACCATCACGGCCAATGGCACGCCGATTCCACCCGCGGCATCCTGGTTCCCGAACAGAAGAACCACCCCATCCTCTCCGGCGTGACCGACATCTGGGGTAACTCGGATGTCTACCGCACCTATAAGGAGGGAACCCGCCTCCCCTCCGACTGCACCGCCCTCGTCATGGGCCAACCGCTCCTGGGCCGGAATCACGATGACGCCCCCAACCCCGAACTGGAACCGCTGCCGGTCGCGTGGTTCAAGTACTGGCAGACCAGCACTGGAAAGCGCGCCCGCGTCTTTCAATCCACCATGGGCAGCGCCCACGACTTCCAATCCGCCGGTCTGCGCCGCCTCATCGTCAACGCCACCTACTGGAGCCTCGAAATGGAGTCCGCCATCAACCCGACCCGCAGCGTCGACATCGTAGGCTCCTACCAACCGCTCGAAAGCGGCTTCAACTACAAGGAACTCGGCGTCGTTCCCAAGCCGATCTCCGCGTACCGATAGAGCCGGATGGGGAGTCACGAGTTTCAAGATTCAAGTTTCCCCCGCTGCATACTTGAAACTGAACCTGGAAAAGACTGTTGAAACCGCCGATGACGCCGAGGACGCCGATAGACAGGGACTTGAAGTGAAACGCCCGCGCACCTGCGAGGTGACGGCCAAACCCAACATGGATTCGGTGGTCCAGCCCCTCCATCCGCGGAATCGGCGATATCTGCGGTTAAATGAACTGCCGGTTTTAGGCTGAAAACTTCGAACTCCGGAACGGCTCGACGGAGTCTCGCGCCACCCCGTGAGGGATCAATTCAACTCCACATCAACGAGCCCACCCGCAATCACCCCAACCCTGAGCCCCCATCCGGCCGCGACCTAGGGAAGCTCCACCACCTGATAAAACCGCTTGGCCGACCGGGATTCATCCGTTGCTTCGGATTGGGTGGAAACCGCCTTCCGTTCGGACAACGGGATCCAGGGTGTGCCGAGGTCGTCGCGGGTGAGGAGGCGGTAGGTGCGTCCGGGAATGCTTTCCCAGGAAATGCTCACTCCGCCCTTCGCCGGACGCGTCACGCTGAGGGTGAAGGGCAGCTTCACCTCCCGAAGGATCTGGTTGTACGTATCGGACACCACCAGCGAACCCGCCGCCGTGACCACCAATCCGTAAGGGTTGAAGAGGCGTCCGACCCGGAGGTCGCCATCGGTGCTCCCCTCGCTGCCGGCGAGACCCGCGACGGTCGAAACCGTTCCATCCGGCTTCACCCGGCGCAGGACATGGTTGGACGAGTCGACCACGTACAGCGAACCCCGCGCATCGAAGGCGAGTCCGGCCGGATTGCAGAAACGCGACCGGTCGGCTGAGCCGTCCAGACAACCGTCGTCGCCCGCCTTGCCGGCGAACGTCGTCACCGTCCCGTTGGTGGAGAACCGGCGCAGGGTGTGATTTGCGGAGTCGGCGATGAGCAGGTTGCCCGCGGCATCGAAGGCGAGTCCAACCGGTCCGTTGAACCGGGCGGCGGCAGCCGGGCCGTCTTCCGTACCCCAAACCCCGAGGTCACCGGCGAGGGTGCTGACGGTGGTATCGGGTGCGATACGACGAATGGCGTGATTGCCGGCGTCGGCCACCACGAGCGAACCATCCCGGGCGAGGGCCAGCCCGAGTGGGGAATGGAAACGCGCCTCCCCGCCCATCCCGTTCACGGCGCCCGATTCCCCGACCTTTCCGGCGAAGGTGCTGATGCGACCTCCGGGCGCGACCCGGCGAATGACGTGATTGCCGGAGTCCGCGACGAAGATCGTGCCATCCGGAGCCACCACCAACGCGGTGGGAGAATCGAAGTGCGCGGCATCCATGCCTGGCTGACCTGGCTGCCCGGCCAGCGTGATCACGGAACCCTCGAGACCGAGGCGACGCAGGCAGTGGTTGGCGGAGTCGGCAATCAGGAGATTGCCGACCGCGTCCAAAGCCAATCCGGCTGGATCCGAGAACCGAGCCTGAGCGCCGGGTCCGTCGGCGTGCGCGGCGATTTCAGGGGCACCGGCCAGCGTATGGATGGAACTGCCGGCAGAGGCAATGGGGGCCGCGGTGAACAGCACCGCAAGGCAGAGCCAACCCCGGGATTTCCGAAGACCGTTCATCCTGAAACCGGCAGTTGGGTTATCCACCGATTTCACAGATTTCACAGATGGACTGGAACCAGAGGCCCCACCGCTTCGCCGTTTCCATGTCACCCGCAGGGTGAAACGACAGCCTCTCTCAACTGGCTTCCAATCCGTGGAATCGGTGCAATCTGTGGATCCAACCGCCTTTTCCAGGTTCATTCGCGCCCCCTTCGGATCAACCGTTCGCCGGGATACCGGGGCGATGGCGCGGGCAATGGCGGTTCCGCCTGAAACTCGCGCGTCGGCTTGAGCTCGATCCCGGCACCCGTCCGCAGCGGACCTGGTCCACCCGCAACGTCACTCACGCGGAATTCAGGACCGGTGTTCTTGCCCGTTGCCGCGTCCAGGTGCCGGAACAGCATGCCGAATTCCTCGGCATTGAACGGCCGACTCCCGCGGCGCCCGAAGACCACCGTCTGACCTCCGCTTTCGTCCACGACCCGGTCCCGGTCCAGGCCCCGGCTGACCGCGATCGCGGGTTTGTCCGTCGGATAGGTGGCGATCAGCCTGGGGTTGGGGGCGGGACTGAACCCGTGATGATTCGGGACATTCTCGGGCGAGATGAGCTGGATCACCCGCAGACCGTTCCTTCCATCGGCAAGCAGCCCATACATCGAGGCGGCAATGCTCCCGATCTGGACGGCCCGGGCGTCGTTGATCGCCCCATCGGCGTTGAAATGGCTGAGCAGCTTCGGCTGGGCAGGATTGGCAATGTCCACCATCGCCAGCCCACGGGGACCGTCCGGCACATAAAGATACGTCCGCGCGGCGTACAGGCGACCGGCCTGCGCCAGCGGTACGGATGCAACCAACCTCGGCTCATAGGGCGAAGACAGGTCGGCCACCTTCACGCCATCGGCATCACTGATGAACGCATAGCGCCATTGCACAGCGATGGCATGCGGGCGGTTCAGGACGAGCCCCGATGACTCCGCTGTCCCGGATGCGTCCCTCGAAGGCAAGTGTCCCTTGATTTCGGGTTTCGTGGGATCACGGACATCCACGACGAACAGGCCGTTCCTGCCGACCAGATACAAATGCCTGGCCCCGGCGAAATAGCCGTGTTCCAGGCCGGTAAGCTGGCCCTCCGGATTGAAGCGCGTGACGGGTGGCAAGCCGAGGTAGGGTTCATCCAGGAAGTTGTTCGATGGATTGCCGTCGACCAGCGTCCCGACCAACACGTTGACCAGACCCTCCTCACGATCGGTCACATAGACGAAGCCATACGGCAGGCCGCGCGCCTGCTCTTCGTTGTCGCTGTAAAGCTCGCCCAGCTTCGGATGGGTCATGGTCGGCGGATTCGTTTGCCGCAGCGGATCCACCCCCAGGGTGCTGGGAAGGATCACACTGGTGGCGTACCGGGTCCGGATCCGCGTGCGCTGGCCCAACGGACTGACCGGGGTGGTCACGATCCGCTCGCTGAAACCCTTGTGGTCAATGTTGGCGACATCGAACACCTCGAAACCGTCCGCGCCATTGGCCGTGTAGAGGTATTCACCGCGCAGCACCAGGTCGCGGATATCGCGGGCATGGTGATGGTGGGCTTCCTTCAGAACGCCTTGGTTCCGCTCGGTGTGCTCGCGCCAGGCATCGTGGTAGGCGAGTCGGTGCAGGTGGCTGCCCAGCGCCGCCTGGGGTTCCTCGCGCTCGGTCCAGACCACCGCGTGGATCCCTCCCTCGCCCGAACCCACCCAGGCATGTCGGCCCAGGAAATTGACGGTGCCCGTCCCGAAGCCCAGCAGCGAAGTCATCCAGGCGTTGTTGCTGTTGTCCTCGGCAAGGTGGCACTCGGTGCAGTTCTTCGTGGTGCCCACCCCGCTGGTGGTGTGCGGAAAATGGGGGTTGAAGGCCTGCCCGCTATAGCCTTCCGCACTCACCGTCTGCTGCTGCGAATACACCCATTCCCGGTTGGCATTCTGGGAGCCGACGAGAACGGCGCTCGACGAACGGAGCACTGCCAGTCGGTGGTTCTTGTACGTGGCGTCCTTCCCGAGTTGGAACACATCGTCGCGCACCACCTGCGGGTTATAGGTCGTGTAATTGCGGGTCTGGGTCCCCTCGAACTTGTTGGCCGATACCCGCTGGTTGGCACGCATCGGCAGATGGCATCCGAAACAGCTCGTGGCCCACGAGGTGTGGCAGATCTGACAGGAAACATTGGAATTCGCGTGCGCCAGTTGGGCCGCGCAGGCCGGGCTGCGATCCTCACGGAGCGGCTTGCGGTCGTCGGCCAACCAGTACGCCAGGTCGTCGGCCGACTTCTTCACCGGGGAATTCGTCCCCGGCTCGCCGGGCTTCACCTCGGGGACATCGCCCCATTCCTTGCCGTCACGACGCAGGGTCTTGGCGTAGGCACTCTTCGCGTTGTAACGCGGTGAACGGGGATCCACCGTATCCCGCGTCTGCGGAATTTCCCACACGCGGTCCGGTGCCAGGGAACTGCGTTGGAAAAGGCGCTTCCCCTCCCAGAAAAAGCGGGGCCCCCAAGGCGTGTTCCCGGTCTTCAACAGGTCCACCGACTGCGGCTTGCCCGCCTGGGAATCCCAGGACCCACCCGTGCCGCTGGTCATCAGCGTCGGCCGGGAATCGATCGTGCCATGGCAGTCCACGCACTCGATGGACGTCACGGCGCGTGGATCGCCGTACAGCATGCCGTTGCCGTGCGCATCGTGCAGGAAGTGGCAGTCCACACAATGCATGCCCCGGGCCAGGTGCACATCCTTGAGATGGACCGCCTTGTCCCACTTATGGGCGTCATCGTGCGGGATGATGCCGTCGGCCAGGTCCAGCAGGTTGCCCTTCTTGTCGCGCTTGAAGATCGCCCGGAATACCCACCCATGCCCGTGATAGTCGGCAAACTGCGTGTGTTTCAGCTGCGGATTGAGCTCGGCAACCTTGTCGAGGAAGTCCTTGTCGCTCCACAGGCCCCGCACCGCGGCGCCCTCGGGCGTTTCCAACTGCACGGCGGCGATCTCCTCCTCCGTGGGATGTTTGGCCTCGGTGAATTGGGCCCGGGTCTTGCCACCGCGGAAATGCGGGTCATCCGCCAGCGGGTTCCCGGGGTGCGGATACAGGAACTCGCCGTCGGTCTCCTGATCCCACCACGTGTAGCCGAGGAAGGAGTTCACGAAGAGGTTCCCCTGATGCATGTGGCAGTTCATGCACTGCGACGTGGGGATCGCCCGGGTGAACACGTGTCGGATCGGATGCCCGCGCTCGTTCTTCGGGATCGCCGGATCCCCGCTGAAGCTGAGCCCCTGGTGACCGTACTTGGCGTAGTAGTCGGAGTTCGAAGGCGAACGGTCGTTGGCGTACACGACATGACACGCCGAGCAACCACTGGAGCGGTAGTCACCCGGATGATTGTTGCTGCCCATGAAGTCGAGCAGCGGGTCGTGCAACCGGGTCTTCTGCAGATTGAGCCAGACCGGATCGATGCGGGATCGGGTGCCCAGGCCGCGTTCACTCAGGCGACGGGCGGGCTTCCCGGGAGCCTCGAAGGAATTGGGCACACCCAACTCCAGCGGCCGCTCCGAGCCCCTCTCAAAGATGCGGAGGATGTTGCTGGGTTGGCCGAGGACAAAGCGCGGCAACGGATCGAGGTAAGGCAGGACCCCATAGATCCGCGTCATCTCGGGCGTGATCGGTGAGGGCGAATCCAGACGCAGGGGAACGCCATCGAGCCCATAGGCCTGACCGTAGCGGTAGTTTTTGTCGCGCCACGCGCCGTTGTTATAGAGCGCCGCGCCCCAAAGCATCGCTCCATGCCGCATGATGCTGCTCCGGACATGGGCCACGCTGTCCCCGTGACAGAGCCCGCAGGTGCGGTCCGCCACACGGAGGTCCCCGGGATTCACGAACTGGATGAACTCGGGAGACTCGTGATTCAGGAGCACCGACGATTCCACCGGATTGGCGGACGATTCCCAAAAGAGCGGGTTCGACGGTTGAATGTGCGCCTGACGCTGCGTCAGTCCGGACGCCGGATTGCCGCCATGACAATCGGTGCAACCCAGCACCACGTTCGGCGACGTGTGCATCGAATGCGTATCGGTGCCGCCGTGGCATTCCAGGCAACCACGCGACTTGGCCTTCGCCTCGTCGTGCGTCTGGTCCACGCGGTTGCGGTCCTTGGTGCGCACGGGGGCCGGGGAGCTCCTCGGCACGGAAATCCGGGGTCCATTCGCTGCCAGGTAGGTTTCGAGAGGCGAGGCGGCCCGGGCCACGAGGAGGCACTGCAGAAGGACCAGGCGGGTAAGCCAACGGCGAAGGGAGCCGGGCCGGAGTCTCCAGGAAACCCGTAGGCCAACTCGAAGGTCCGTGGAGGGTGGGAACAGCTTCATGGCTCAGTAGGTGAGATTCAGCGCGAGGACACCGCTGTAGAGGAAGGCATCGGGACGGCCCGCGTGCTCGGACTCCAGGTCGTCAAATCCCGGCACCGGGTCCGTGTTGCGCCGGTAGAGGTCGCGGTAACCACTGCCCGGGATCAGTACTCCGAACCCGGCACTCAGGATGATGTTGTCCGTCAGGAACGGACGCCATTGCACGCCAACGCTCAGATCCCAACCCAGTTCGCTGCGGATGTTGTCCTGGAGCACCACCGTCCGGAGCGAATCGGTCTCCGCGAAGCGCAGGTAGTTCACGTTGAAAAAGGAGCGCAGCCTCGGCGTCACGTCCGCGTCGAGTCCCACGCCGTGGATGAGGATGCCGGGGTTCACGAAGCTGGCCTGGCCCTGGGTCTTGCTGGTGCGCAGGCTCGGCACCAGGGAATTGGGCTGCTTGAAGCCCACGCCGGTGCCGCCGAGGTTGAACCCCTGCCGGACGTAATAGCTGAACGGCCCGCCCGTGAAGTTCGGGTTGTCGAGGATCGTGTCAAAGCCACCCCCCGTGCCGTCGTCTGCGTTCTGGTCGCCGCTGGCATAAAAGAACGACGCCTTGTACCGCAGCCAGTCGCGGTCATAGCTCAACTCCAGCGCGCCCATCTGCGCCTGGATATCCACCGGTCGGCCCGCCAACTGGTTGAACTCATCCCTGCCGAAAGCCTGATAGAATTGGTGACTGATGTTGAGTCGGCCCATGTGCCCTTCGCCGGCCCAACCGACGTAGTAAGCCCGGACGTCGTGCGGCCGGACGGTACCCAGGGGCTGCGGCCGAACGATCGCACCAGTGCGATCATAGTGCGTGCCCCCCTCATCGAGGTTGGCCGCCAGCGACAGCTGTCCGGTGTAGCCCTTCCAGAAAAGGTCCTGCCGGTAAACGTTCGCGAGGAAGACCCGCTGATCCCGCGAATCGAAGGAGTTCAGCCCGGAAAACGTGTCCTTCTCCCGCAGGTCGAAGCCGAGCAGGTTATACTGCCAATGATTGTTGTCCCAGTTGCCGAACAACCGACCGCCCAGGTTGACGTCGTTGAAGAGGAAGCCCCGGAAGTCGTGGTTGAACGCCTGGTTGCCGGCCTTCACGGCGACGAAGTCATAGTTCTCGGTGAGGTCGGCTACGTGATACTCCACGAAGTACTCCTGCAACGCCCAGAACGTCCGCGTGCGCTCCGTGTAGCGGGTGCGGGAATGGGATCCACCCGCCGGGTCCAGTTGACCGTTGAGTAGGTCGTTGACGTCCCCCGGATTCACCACCCCGCTGTTGTCAGGCGGAGGAGAATTGTCGCCGCCATCGATGCCGCGGGGATCGGGCGCGAGGATCCCGGTCTCCTGCACCTGCGCATGGTTCACGTTCAGGACGGGGACGACCTTGATCGTCCAGTGCGGCGGCTTGAGCGCGGCTTCACCGGAGAACAACTCCGCCGAGAAACCAAGATACTGCTGCACCCCGACCTGTTCGCTGCGGCCAAAAAACTCCGCCGAATCGGTCCGGGCCGAACTGACCCCGCTCGGTGTCGGCACCCGGCGAAACTCCGCGATGGTGTCACTCGTCGCCGTGAGGTTCAGGAATTTGTCCTGCCCCCAAACGGGAAGGTCTCCCTTGAGCTTCGACTGCTGATAGGGATGCCAGAGATACGGGGTCGGCCGTTCGAAGGGTTGTTCGCTCAGCCCGGTGGTGTAGCGCTTCCAGGGGGCAAAACCGAAACCGACCTGAAAGCGATCGGGCTGCGCGGACGCAAAGGGAGGAATGCCTTCACCGCGTTCCGCGAGTGGGTAGTGCGGATTCTCATGGGCCTCGAAGTGCAGCTTCTCGTTCTGGCGCACGTCGCGCCGGGGCAGAGCCTGCTGCGGGGGCAGCGGCCCCCGTTCGTAGTCGCCATCCTCCGTCCTGCGGGGACGACGCGGCACGAGGGTCTCTTCCACCAGCGGCCAGCGCGGCAGCCGCAGTTTCCCGTCGATGGGATCCCCCTCATAGGCGGGCGGAGGCGCAGGCTCGTTCGTGAAAAAGGGCTCGGCTGGTGCGGGTTGGCGGCGCTTGCCGCCCGGGTCGGGGTTGAACTCACTCGCCGTTCTGGGCGGCGAGTTCGTGTTCACGAACCTTCTCCGGCTGAAGATCGGTTCCGAGGGAATCTCCCGCCGCGGTCCTACCGGAGCCGCACCGCCATCGACATTGCGTTGGGCGGGGGAGAGCGGCGGCGGGTTGGTGTTGATCGTCTGGCCGTGCTTCAACGCGTCCCGGCCCTTCAACTCCACTCCCCGTTCCCTGCGTCCCCCCGGAGCCGATGCCTGCGCTGCCAGACTGACCCCGGCATAGGCAACCAGCAAAACGGCCCCCCACGAATACGTCGCGAAAGGCCGCCTCGTGATCACACCGCGTCGGTGGGCGAGGGGCATTTTGTTCTTGTGACGGTAACAACGCCGTCGGAAGCCTTCCAGCGTGATTCGGTCCGGACTCATGCTGATCGGCCTTGGCCTGCTCCTGGCGGGTCAGGCCACGGCCGGCCCACCCCTCAGCCTCGGCAACCTCCAGACCATCGTGGCCCAGGCCGCAAGTCGGGCGCGCGAGTGGACCAACAATCCCATCCACACCAATGCCGTCATCGCCCTCGCCGACCGTGAGGGTTTCGTGATTGGCGTCTGGACCCTGAACACGAACTTCACGACCGATCCGAAGTTTCCCGCACTCCTCCGGAACGCCATCGGCAAGGCTGGAACCGCGTCGTTTCTCAGCAGCAGTCAGCATGCGTTCTCCAGCCGCTCGGCCCAGTTCATCGTTCAGCAAAACTTCCCGCCCGGTGTGGTGAACAAGCCCCCGGGTCCGCTCGTGGGCGTCAACTTCAGCAACTTCCAGTTCAGTGATGTCAACCGCTTCAAGGCTCCCACAGGGTTCATCCCGGGGTTGACGAATGGACTCAACGGCGGCGCCGTCCCCATCCCCATCACCGGCGGCCTCGCCGGTGCCAGTGGAGGCGTGCCGCTCTACAAGGACGGTCTGTTGGTCGGCGGTCTCGGCGTGGCCGGCGACGAGGAAACCGACTCCGCAGGAAACCCGCTCCCCCTGCCTCCCCGCGTGGATGCCGCGACGCTGGCCGCGGTGCCGGAACTCGCCATCGCTCCGTCCCTGGTTCGCCTGCCCGATGTCGATGAAGCCGTCGCCCTCGCCGGCCAGATCGGGTTCGCCCCGGCAACGCGCCTGTTCGGAAGCAAGGTGTTCGTGGATGGCGTCGCCCTGCCCTACACCGAGACCTCCGCCGAACCGGCGCGGAATCCGCTGCCGTTTGGTTCACCCCTGCTGGGGATCGCCGTCCCCCAGTTTCCATTGGTCGAATCGCCCCCGCTCTTCTTCCCGGCGTTCACTCTCGGCGGTGTCACCGGAGAGTTGCGGCAACCGATCCGGGATGACCCCAGGCTTTCCGACACCGACGGCAGCAACGACGTCATCCAGGGCCAGGCCCGACTCACGGCCATGGAAGTGCGCAGCATCCTCGAACTGGGCGCCAAACGCGCCCGAACCACCCGCGCCGGAATCCGTCTCCCACGCGGACGCGCCATGCAGTGCGTCATCACCGTGGTGGCAAATCCCGATCAGGACGGCCAACCCGCCCCGGTGTTGGGGACGTTTTTCACCTCGCCGGACACAACCCGATTTTCCTGGGATGTCGCCGTGCAGAAGGCGCGCACGGCCCTGTTCTTCTCGGACAACACCCGCGCGTTCAGCACGCGGACCGTCGGTTTCCTGTCCCAGGAATTCTATCCGCCCGGCATCGCGGGAACGTCGCCGGGACCGTTTCGCGGGCTTCAGGAAAAATTCTCCGCGCTGCCTGCGGGGCTCACCAACCCGCTGAATGGGGCCACCGTTCCCATCGCGCCCGATGCCGGCACGGTGAACCCCAACCTTCCCAACGGCATCACGATCTTCCCCGGCGGTTTCCCGCTCTATCGCAACGGCGTGCTCGTCGGGGCCATCGGTGTCTCGGGCGACGGCATTGACCAGGACGACATCGTGGCCGCCAGCGGTTGCCGGGACTTTCCCGCGCCAAAAGCCATTCGTGCCGACCGCTTCACCTACCGCGGTGCCCGTCTCCCCTACGCCAAGTTCCCCCGCAATCCCGCCCTCTAGACGCTGCCATCGGCACGGAACCCGGATCGACCCAGTGAGTCCGGTAACGTCGCCCTTACTTCATCGCCGCGACCAACCGGTCCAACGCATCGGCGAAGGCCGCAGGCGAAAACTCCGCCGGAACCTGCGCCAACCGGAACAAGGCGGTCAGTTCGGGCTCCAGCTTCTTTTCGAGCGCGCGATCGGACGCGGCGAACAAGCGGTCCAGCGCCAACACCAATCGATCGGCTCGACAAGACTGCTGGACCTGGCTGGTCACCCCATTCCGGAAATCACCGGCCGTCCGGGCCAACCGGGTACGCAGGGCATCGGTATCGGCGGCAGTCCAGGTCTTGCCCGCAGCAGCCCGCGCCAGCTCATCCGGCTGGGCGGCCAGCAAGGGCAATCCGGCCGCCGGTGCTGCGTGGGCGAGCAACCATCGGACGGCGTCGCGCCGCTCGGACAACCGGTCGTCCTTCGCCCCCGCCGTCTGACCGGAGTGCCATTCCAACTCGCGAAGGGCGACCGCCTGGCCGACCAACCAGGCCTGCGCACCGGATCGATCGGCGGGCTCACGCCAATGGCGGGGTTCGGCACGCGTCTGTCCATCCAGTTCAAAGCGCAATTCAGGATGCCCGGCGGCGCGCAAGCCCGCCTCCACCTGCTCGTGACAGGCGACGCAGGTGTTGGCGCGGACATAGAGATCCTCCAGCGGAGCCAGACCCTCGGCGGCCCGATCGGCGCGGGTGAAGTCCGGACGCGTATGGCTGCGCAGCCACGATTCCGCCGGACCATGACAACTTTCGCACGAGACCCCGACGGTGACATCCAGGGGAACCACTCGCAGCGCCGGTGCGACCTGCGCAAACGGGGCGTGGCAGACGGTGCAGCGGGCCTCGGTCTCGGGTTTCCCCAGGCCCGCTGCCCGTGCGATCTGGCCGGATCGCGCCGTGACCAGCGTCGAATAGGCGCGTCGGTGGACGTCGCGTTGTTCCCAGGTGAGGACCTGATCCCGCTTTTCTCCAGCACCTCCATGACAGGAGGACGAAGCACAGGAGGAAGCGCCCAGATAACGACTGAGGGGCGACTCCGCCGCCTGCACGGGCATCAGGCCCCAAACACTCGAAAGCAGCACCAGTGCAGGAGACAGCCATCCGTGGCCGCCGAAATGTTTCGAGGATGGACTTTGCACAGAACGCTGGTTAAAGCATGCAACACACCGATGCAATCCCACCTTCTCGCGGTGCTGGACGGATTCGGGGCCAATCCCGGCCTCATGGTGGGCGCTGCGCTCGTCGCCGCGGTCGGTCTCCAGACGGCCATCGCCGTGTTCATCGGAGCCCGTCGGCTTCATCACCTGCAGCGTCAGGCCAGACTCGAACAGGACCGTCTCAACCTCACCCTCCGCGCTGCACGCATCCAATCCCAGACTGCGGAAGCGGAGAAAGCCTCCTGGAACGGTTGGCGCAAGTTCACGGTCGCGCGGAAGATCCGCGAATGTGAGGACGTGTACTCCTTCGAACTCCAACCCCACGACGGCAAGCCGCTGCCCACCTTCAAGCCGGGGCAGTATGTGACCTTCGGCCTGGACCTGCCCGGGCACGGCAAGCAGGTCGTCCGCTGCTATTCCCTCAGCGACGCACCTCAACGCCGCGACCGCTACCGCGTCACCATCAAGCGCGACGCCAAACCCGGGTATCCGCCCGGGGTGGCCTCCAGCCATTTCTGCGATCAGGTCCGCGAGAGCGACATCCTCAACGTCAAGGCTCCTGCCGGTCACTTCGCCATCGATACGGAAAAGGAAACGGCGGCGGTGCTGATCAGTGCGGGCGTTGGCATCACGCCCGTGCTTTCCATGGCCAAGGCCGTCGTGGCGAGCGGTTCGCGGCGCGAAATCTGGTTCTTCTTCGTCTGCCGCAACCGGCACGACTTCATGCTCCAGTCCGAGGTCGAGGCCCTCGCCAAGGCGGGCAACATCCGCGTGCAGGTGTGCTTTTCACGCCCCGACCAAGGCGATGTGAAGGGTCGGGATTATCACCATGAAGGCCGGCTCACCGCGGACCTGGTGAAGTCGTTGCTGCCGTCCTCCAACTACGATTTCTATCTGTGTGGCAACGGAGCCTTCATGGCCGACCTCTTCTCGGGCTTGACCACCTGGGGAGTGCCGGAATCCAGGATCCACTTCGAGGCGTTCGGTCCCGCCACCATCAAGAAGACCAGCGACACAACCTCGCTCCGACGGAAAACCGGCGAGGACTCCCCGGGCCCCCAGTGCTCGGTCACTTTTGCCAAGTCCGGCCGAACGGTGCGGTGGGAACCCGGTGCGACCAACCTTCTCGAGTTTGCCCTGTCGCACGGCATCCGCATGGACTCGGGCTGCTGTGCAGGCAGCTGCGGCTCCTGCCTCGTGGCCGTGAAGTCGGGTGAGGTCGTGTACCTCAACCCGCCAGACTCCACCCCCGAGGCCGGGTCGTGCCTCACCTGTATCTGCCGACCCAAGGGCGATCTCATCCTCGACGCCTGATGCCCTCCTCAGACACATCGCACCTGCGAATCGATCGGCCAGAACGGGCAGACAACCCCTTCGATCCGGAGTTTCCATCCGACCTGCTCGCACGCCTGCTGACGTTGTCTCCGTTCCGGGACATGAACCCGGACAACTTCCCCAAACGCCAACCGCTTCAGGCGCTCCTGCGCAATGACACCCGTCTGCGCGCCTTCCGCCGGGGCGAGATCATCATGCGCGCGGGCGACTACGGTTCGTCCGCCTTCATGGTCATCCGCGGACAGACGCGCGTCGTCCTCAATCCCGCCCTGACGCCCCAGCAGATCGGCCGCCGCGAACGCACCGAACGTTCCCTCTGGCGAACGATCGCCCAACTCTGGCGAAACCCGAAGCACCCGGAGGTGCGGAAGCCAACGGAACTGGTCCTTTCCAGTTCGAAGGCCGACGCAACCGACGCCTCCGCCATCTTCCTCCAGGATGTGCCGCGCATCCTCGACAACCACCAGACGGCAACCATCGGACCCGGGGA
>CAIMMI010000213.1 GCA_903842505.1 uncultured Verrucomicrobiota bacterium
AACGGGGCTGAGGTGGTCCCTTCGGAGGTCGTCGCCGTCTGTGGGGACAGGCGGGCGTTGAGGAAGAATGGAGAATGCAAAGATGAAAAAGATCCTGTTGGGCGGTGCGGCTTTCGTCGCCGGGTTGGCGCTGGCCGGGGGACTGGTGTGGTGGCGACATGCGCATCCGGCGCCGGTGGTGGCCAATTCGACGGTGACACTCGATGTCACGGGCATGCACTGCGACGGGTGTGCGTCTGGGTTGACCTCGGAGTTGCGGCGGTTGGGCGGGGTGGCATCGGCGGAGGTGTCGTTGACCAACAAGAGTGCGGTGGTTTCGTTCGACTCGAACCGGGTGGCGATGGCGGGGTTGTTGAAGGCGGTTTCGGAGGCTGGTTTTGAAGGCAAGGCGAGATGAGTGAGGGAAGTTCCGGACCGACATCGTTGCTGGCGCGCGCAGGTCTGCTGGGGCTCGTGGTGGCGTTGGTTGTAGGAGCAGTGCTCGGTGGATATTTCGCGGCGCGGCGGCCCGAGGTGCTGTTGACTCCGGCTGGAGGCCGGTCGTTGGCGCCTTTCCGGTTGGTCGACCAGAGGAATCGCCCGGTGACGGAGGCGGACCTGCAAGGGCGGGTGCTCGTGGTGAGCTTTGTGTTCACGTCGTGTTCGGTGACTTGCCTTCAGGTGAGCCACCACCTGTCGGAGATCCAGAAGGTCTTTGAGGGAGCCGACGACGTCCGACTGGTCTCCATCACGGTGGATCCGCGCGAGGACAGTCCGGAGGCGTTGCAGGCCTTTGGGGAGAAGTTCGGGGCGGATCCGCGCCGATGGTTGTTCCTGACGGGCGAATCGACGAATGTCCACGGGTTGTTGCGGAAGAGCTTTTTGGCGGTTGATGAAACCGGCGGGTACAATCCGATGCCCGGTGGTTACGTGGATGCGGACCGGATTGCGGTCGTGGGGCGGGATGGGCGCGTGGTGGGATTTGTGCGGGGCACGACGCCAGACTGCGTGGACAAGGTGGTCCGTTCGGTGAATGCGTTGCGGACGGAAGGAACAACTCGATGAGGAATGGAATGAAGGAACACTGGGTTGGGATCGTGTGTGCTGCGGCGCTGGCGGTCGCGGTGGGCTGTTCGAAGAAGTCGGACACTGCCGGGGCCTCGCCTTTTGACGCAATGACTGCGGACAAGACGTTCCAGACCCGGGGCGAGGTGCGGGAGATTTCGAAGGAGGGACGGACGGCGGTGATCCGGCACGAGGAGATTCCGGGGTACATGCCGCGGATGACGATGGAGTTGAACGTCCGGAATCCTGGGGAACTGCGGGATATCCGTGCGGGGGACACGGTGGATTTCCGGCTGAACGTCAATGGGCAGACCCACTGGATCGACGAGGTCCGGAAGGGGAAGGCTGATACGAACCCGACCGTGGCGACGACGAATCCGGTTCCTGCGGCGATTGGGGCCGCGACGTCGGCACCGGTTTCGGCGAGTGCGACGGCAGAGGCGTTGCTGACGGTGGGGGCCGAGTTTCCGGACGTGCAGTTGATGGGTGAGGACGGGCGCCCGTTCCGGTTGTCGGAGTTGCGGGGGAACGCGGTGGCGCTGACGTTCGTGTTCACGCGTTGTCCGTTGCCGGACTTCTGTCCGCGGATGGGGCAGCAGTTCAAGACGGCGCGACGGCGGATGCAGCAGGAGACGGGTCCAACGAACTGGATGTTCCTGTCGGTTTCATTTGATGCCGAATACGACCAACCGGAGGTGTTGAAGAAGTACGCCGAGGGGTACCGCGGGGATTCTTTGGACCGGTGGAAGTTCTGCGCCGCGGATGCCAAGGCACTGGGCGAGATGTCGGGCAAGGTGGGGTTGACGGTAGTCGCCGACGGCGGCGGATTTTCGCACAACCTCAGGACGGTGGTGTTGGATCCGAAGGGGCGGTTGTATCAGTCCTTCAACGGCAACCTGTGGACGGCCACGGAGTTGACGGAGTCGATGAGGCGGGCGGCGGGGGCGAAGTAGGCCACAGACGATGGGGATCGGGTGATGACAGGATCGACGTTCCATCGATGGGACGCGGTCCTGGCGGACTGACCGCAAAGGGGCGCTGCGGCTGCGAGGTGGTTGGCCGCAAGAAACGCAAGGGACAGAAAAAAGGGGGGCGGAGCTGCGCCTCCTGACGTCTTCAGCTACGGACTTGGGGTAGCCGACGAGGTGACGAGGCGGGACATGTGACCTGCCTCCTGACGTCGGCAGCTACGGACTTGGGGTAGCTGACGAGGTGACGAGGCGGGACTCAAGAGCGGCCTCCAGATGGCTACTCCACGCCGCGTGGGGGCACGCGGCCTACAAGCGGGGAACTGGGATCTGGCGACTGGGAACTCCTCCCCGGACCTGCCTCCTGACGTCGGCAGCTACATGGTGGTGGGGCTTGGCGAAGAGGGTTGGGGCTGTCAGGTTGGGCGGCATATCAGCATGAGTGCATGGATTGGCAGGTTCTCCTCGTGGGTGACGGTCCTCGTGGCGGCGGTTCCAGCCGGCCTGGCGCAGGGCACGTTCCTGTTCACCAACAGCAACGGTGCGAAGACGGTTCCATTCACCGACTGCGCAGGGAAACCCATCGCGGGTGATGGCTATCGGGTGGAGGTGCTGGTGCTGAACCCGAAGACAGGAGCGGTGGATCCGGGAGTGGAGTTGCTGGCAACAGGCGGGACCAACTGGGTCAAGCTGGCGCCGGTGGGATTCCTGGAGGGCAAGGCGGCCGGGCTTTTCGTTGGGGGGACGGTGCGGGTGCCGTTCGTCGCGCCGGGGCAGGAGGCGAAGCTCACGTTGCGGGCGTGGGAGGTTTCCACGGGTGCCGACTTTGCTTCGGCCAAGGTTCGGGGCGAGACCAACATCACGATCAAGCTGGGAGCGATTGGTAGTCCGCCGTCGTTCCCGTCCCGACTGCGCCCGTTGCAGGGACTGAAGATCTGTCCGGTGAAATGAGTCGGTGCCGCTCAGGCGGGTTCGGGTTGGTGATGATGGAACGGAGGGCCTTGTGAATCGCTTCGACGGAAATGTGGGTCGGCCAACTTGATTGCATGAACTGGAGACCCCTGTTCGTGCTGGCCACCGGGCTGGCGCTTTCGATCCACGCGGCTCCGCCGGTGGTGATCTCCGAGTTCGTGGCGACGAATGTCCGTGGGCTCAAGGATGCGAAGGGTGGGACGCCGGACTGGATCGAGCTGCACAACCGGAGCGGGGCACCGGTGGACCTGGGCGGGTACCGCCTCACGGACAACGTGCGGCGGCCGGATAAATGGGTGCTGCCGTCGGTGTCATTGGCGGCGGGGGCGCGGTTGGTGATCCAGGCGTCGGGTCGGGAGCAGCGGGATCCGGCGCGTCCGCTGGAAGCGCCGTTCAAGCTGGCGGGTGAAGGTGGATATCTGGCGTTGAGCGCACCGGATGGCGAGATGGCGACGGCCTTTTCGCCGGGTTACCCCGTGCAGTTTGCGGATGTGTCCTTCGGGTTCGCGACGCCGACGTCGACGGTGCCGTGGTACCTGCCGAGAACGACGCCGGGAAAGCCCAACCTGAGTGAGGGTGAACGGCCCGGGCCGGCGTTGGCGGAGGCGACGCAGGAACCGCCGCAGGCGGTGCGACCGGGCGAACCGGTCCGTGTCTCGGTCCGGGCGATCGCAAACGGGGCGGCGATGGCTCAGGTGCGGGTGATCTACCGGGTGATGTTCGGTGCGGAAAAGGTGGTCGGGTTGAACGATGCCGGCGCCGAAGGCGACACAAAGGCGGGGGACGGAGTTTGGACCGGGACGATCCCGACGGATGGTGCGGCAGCCGGGGACATGGTGCGGTG
>CAIMMI010000214.1 GCA_903842505.1 uncultured Verrucomicrobiota bacterium
GTCGAGTGAAGGCCTTCTGCGAGGGAAATCCAGAGGCCGCGAAGCGGTTGATCCGGTGCGGCATCGGCGACGTGACGGAGCCGTTGCCGGCGGCGGTGGTGGCCGCGATGCACAAGGCCGTCGACGAGATGGCGGTGCGGGAGAGCTTCAAGGGCTACGGCCCGGAGCAGGGGTACGAATGGTTGCGTGGGGCGATCGCCCAGAATGACTACCGGGCGCACGGTCTCGAGGTGGCGGATGACGAGATCTTCGTGAGCGACGGCTCGAAGTGCGACTGCGGCGCGATCCTGGACATCCTGGGCGGCCGGAACCGACTGGCGATCACGGATCCGGTGTATCCGGTGTACGTGGACACCAACGTGATGGTGGGCCACACGGGCGACGCGGATGCCAATGGCGCTTACGCGGGGATCCATTATCTGCCCTGCACGGAAGCGAACGGGTTCATTCCCGAGCCGCCGAAGGAAGCGGTGGACGTGATTTACCTGTGTTCGCCGAACAATCCAACGGGTGCGGCGGCGAACCGCGAACAATTGGAGGCTTGGGTGGCGTATGCGAGGGCGCATGGTTCGATCCTGCTCTTTGACGCGGCCTACGAGGCTTACATCACGCAGCCGGGGATTCCGCATTCGATCTATGAGATTCCGGGGGCGCGGGAATGTGCGATCGAGTTTCGGAGTTTTTCGAAGAACGGCGGGTTCACCGGGGTTCGGTGCGCGTTCACGGTGGTGCCGAAGACGCTGAAGGCGAAGACGGTCGCGGGCGAGAGCCTGCCGCTACATCCGTTGTGGTCGCGTCGGATGACGACCAAGTTCAATGGAGTTTCGTACGTGGTGCAGCGGGCGGCGGAGGCGTTGTACACGCCCGAGGGCAAGGCGCAGGTCCGGGCCCTGATCGAGCACTACATGGGGAATGCCCGGGTGCTGGTCGCCGGGGCGAAGGCGGCTGGCTTGAAGGTGCTCGGCGGGGTGAATGCCCCGTACATCTGGGTGGGCGCACCGGCTGGCTACACGAGTTGGCAGGCCTTCGACAAGATCCTGGGCGAGGCGAACGTGGTGATCACGCCGGGATCGGGCTTCGGACGGAACGGCGAGGGCTGGTTCCGGGTGAGCGCATTCAACAGTCGGGCCAACGCCGAGGAAGTGTCGCGTCGGTTGCAGGCGTTGAAGTGGTGAGGGACTGACAAAGGGGGCGATCCGGGGAACCGGCGCCCCCTGACGGCTTGGGCTCGGTCATTGGGGGAGGGGCATCGGTCGTGGATCGGTTCGACAGAGTCTCACCCCACCCTTGGAACAGGGGGGAGCGGCGGGATGGGGGAATTCAAAATTCCGTCTCCAATCCTCGCCGGACCCTGTGGTAGCCTCCCCGCGTGAATTTTCCGTCGACCCATTGGAGTATCCTGGGGCACGCGACCAAGAGCGGCGGTGACCGTCAGGCCGCCGCGCTGGAAGCGATGTGCAAACGGTACTGGGTGCCGGTGTTCTACGCTCTCCGGCAGCGGAAGTACGTCGAGGTGGAAGCCCAGGACCTGACCCAGGAATTCCTCATGCAGATTACCGACCACTCGGCGTGGCGGCGGGCCGATCCGCATCGGGGACGGTTCCGGTCCTTTCTGCTGGGTTCCTTGAGCCGGTTCCTGCGTGAGGTCGAGTTGCGTCGTCGGGCTCAGAAGCGGGGTGGGGATGTGCCGCACCTGAGTGCCAGCGAGGATGGGTTTGAGGAGACGCTGGCGGATGCGTCGGTGACTGAGGATGTTGTCCGGTCCTTTGACCGGAACTGGGCGCTGGAGTTGATCGGGCGGGCCTTCGAGCGGACGCGACAGGAGTACGCAGCGAACGGCAAGGCACACCTGTTCACGCACCTCAAGGCGTTCCTGCCCGTCGGAAAGGAGCCGCCAACCTACGAGGTGACGGCGGCGACGTTGGGCATCTCCCTGGCCGCATTGAAGACCGAGATCTTCCGGATGCGGAATTCCTTCCGGATCAGTGTCCGGTCCGAGGTGGCACAAACGGTTTCTGCACCGCATGAAATTGACGCGGAGTTGGCGTGGCTCCAGCGCGTCCTGATGGATCGGGGCAGTGATCTGCCCCCGTCGGGTGGCGCGGCAGTTGCCGGGGACCGTCCTTCTTCCCAGCCAGAAAGTACATGAGCGGTCGTCTGTGTCCCGAATGTCAGGCTCCGCTGGAGAGTGGGGCGCTGGATGGCATCTGTGCGAGATGCCTGGCGGGACTTTTGTTTGATCCGGGTCCGGTTCCCGAGGCGGGACTGTTGACGGAAGCGAGTCGGGCGAGGTCACCGTTGATGGCGAGCCGGAACGTGCTTCTGGAGTTGCCCGGGTACGAGGTGACGCGGGAGCTCGCCCGGGGTGGGATGGGGATCGTCTATCAGGCGACGCAATTGGAGCCACGGCGCGAGGTCGCGCTGAAGATGCTGCTGCCACATCAGTTGGAGGAGACGGAGTTTCGGGAGCGGTTTCTGCTGGAGGCACGGGCCATCGCACGTCTGGAGCATCCCCACATCCTGCCGGTGTATCAGATTGGCGAGCATGACGGGGTGCCGTTTTTCACGATGAAGCTGGCGGCGGGCGGGAGCCTGGCTGAGCGGCGGGTGCGGTATCGGCGCAGTTGGCGGGAGATCGCCGAGTTGGTCGCGAACCTGTCGGACGCGGTGCAGTATGCGCACGAACGAGGGGTGCTCCATCGGGATCTCAAGCCAGGGAACGTATTGTTCGATGACACTGGGCGAGCGTATGTGAGTGATTTCGGGCTCGCGAAAGTGGCGGATGCCACCCTGGCGGCGGAGGAGCCTGGGCAGGTGATCGGAACACCGCGCTACGTGGCCCCGGAGGTGGCTGGACAGGGCTCTGAGTTGGCTACGGTGTCGAGCGACATCTATGGCCTGGGAGTCATTCTGTATGAACTGCTGGCGCAGAAGGCGCCGTTCGCAGCCCTGAGCCAGCAGGCCCTGCTGCGGATGGTGGCCGACGCCCCAGCAGCACCGCCGAGCTCCGAACTGCGCGGTGTTCCCCATGAACTGGACGTCATCTGCATGCGATGTCTGGAGAAGGATCCCAAGCGCCGCTTCCAGACCGCAGGAGCGCTTGCCCAGGAGTTGAAGCATTGGCTTCTGGGCGAACCTATCGAATCGCTGCCGGCGAGCGGGCGTGAGCAGTTCTGGAGGTGGTTCAGGCAAAATCAGGTGATCGTCGGTCTGACCCTGACGGTGGTCGCGCTGGGGTTGGCCCTGGTGGTCGGCGCGGTCTGGGTCGCCTTTTCCCAGGCGGCGTCGCGGAGGGTTGTGTTGGCGGAGCGGGACCGGGCGCGCGATGACCTGGTCGTGGCTCGGTTGGGGGAAGCCCGGGGCCTGCGATTGTCCGGTCAGTTCCGGGTTCGTTCCCGGGCACTGGAGTTGCTTTCCGGCGCAGCCAAGGCGGACGAGTCGGTGGAACTCCGGAGCGAGGCTGCTGCGGTCCTGGGACGCTGGGATGTCGGTCCGGAGCAAGACCGGCACCGTCACGTGGGAGTCGGACTTCCACTGGCATTGTCCGCATCCCTGGATCTGGTTGCGGATGCGCGGGCCGATGGCGAGGTGCGGGTGTGGCGTCGGGCAACCGGATCTCCCTTGTGGAAGCTGCGGATGGGGGCCGGAAGGCCGCCTTCGGTCCTTGAGTTCAGTCCCGGGGCGCGGTGGTTGGTGGCGGCGGACGCAACGCGTGTCCGGGTGATGGATGGTTCGACCGGTGCGGTCCTTGTGGATCAGCCTGGGCGTTGGCTGGGCTTCTCCGCGGATGACCAGGTAGCCGTCCTGCTCGGGGGGGGGCGACAGGTGGAGTATCACGAATTGCCATCCAAGCGGATCGTGAAAACCGTGCCGTTGCCCGCGGATGCCATGGGTGCGCTTGCGGTGTCGGATGGGCCCGGGCTTCCGGACTTCCTGGTGCAGTGGCGTGATCACCTGGAGGTGATCTCGGCGGAATCGGGGGATTCAATCCAGTGGCTGCCCTTTCATCGGCGGGAAATCCAGGCGGTCAGTTGGAGGGATGGATGCATTCTGGTGGGGGATAGCACCGGTGGCCTCCGGCTCTGGAACCTGCGAAGCGGTCGCATGCGTGATCTGGTCAGCCACCGAGGCCCGGTTCGCCGGTTGGTGGTATCGCCGGATGGATCGTTGGGGTGGTCCGTTTCGGACGACGGGGAGACCAAGCTCTGGCACATCCGCTCCGCGCAGTTGCTGGGGCGGACGGAGTTCTTGGAACCGGTGCGCTTCGCGAAGGACGGCGTGCGCTTGGTTTATCTGGATGGCACGGAGTTTGGCATCGCGCCGATGCAGTCGCCGGTCGGTGTGGCGATGGTGCCGATCGGTGTGGGGGGTGGGATTCGACATCTGGAGTTCAGTCCGGACGGCAAGTGGTTGATTGCGGTGGGGCCTCGGGGTGTCGCCGTTGTCGAACCGATTCAGGGTCAGGTGGTGGAAATGATCCCGTTGGCGGGGGCGGTCTCGGCCCATTTTGAGCCCTTGGGTCACGAGTTGGCCGTGGTGCATCGGATGGGGATCCGCTGGTTCCGTTTCGGCGAAGAGGGCCGGAAGGTGAGCCTTTCCCCGGTGGGAGAGGTTGCTCCACCCAGTGCGGAATGGCTGGGAGGATCCGCGGGAGACGGCGATGGGCGGACGTTGCTGATCCCCACGGAATCCGGTCGATTGCTTTGGTATGACCTCCTGGAGAAGAAGTGGTTGGCTGCGCCCGCAGACTTCACTTCTGGACGTGATGGAATGGTGGACCCTGAACGGCGGTGGGTGGCGGTGGGAGAGGAAGGGTTGAGGTTGAGGGTCCAGCCCTTCCGAGGCGGAGCGCCCGTGCTGAGTCTGGATTCGGGCGCTGGTTCACCCGTGTTCAGTCCGGACGGACGTCACCTGCTGGTGGCAGGGGGCGAAGTTCACCGGGTCTTCAACACGGAAGATTGGCGCGCGACGATGGCGGAACCGACCGGCACCGGGAACACGACCCGAGGCATGGGAAGCTGGTCCAGGTATGGGCGGGCGTTGGCGGTCGCCAACCCTCGGTCTGGGGTGACGATCCTTTCGACGGAAACGTGGAAGAATGTGGTCCGACTGGATTCGATGCTGCCGGTTTCGTGCCTGGCATTCGGGTTGAACGGCCGCCGACTGGCGGCGGGTACCGACGACGACCACGTCATGATCTGGGATTTGCCGGAATTGAAGCTCGCGATAAAGCCTTTGGGGTTGGCGTGGACGGAGAGCATCTCCCCCGATGGGGGGCAGCGCTTGCTTGGCCCAACCCCGGGACGGGAACGTTCCCCCATCGACCCGACCCATGTGAGGCTTCTTCGCAGGAATAGGCTGGCCGGGCCAGGGATCGTGGATTTGGCCGGGGCGATGAACGAATCGCTGGATGCCGCCGAAGGCGTGTTCACGGGACCCCGGGAACGGCCCTGCGACCTGCCAGTCGGGTTGGTGCGCCTGGATGGGGTCGAATACGAATTCCGGGGTTACATCCGGGTAGCCGGCGAGGGCGATGGTCGGGAGTCGGGGGCTTGGGTTGCCCGATCGGGTCAAATCAGGGTGGGTCGCGCGGTTGAAACCTTGGACATGCTGACTGCAGCCATGGGAGAGCCGTTGGAGTTGGGGAGGGAAGTAGCTCGTTTCAGCATTCGATGGGCGGATGGTGTCGAGGAGAAATGGCCGATCCGATGCGGTAGCGAGACGGGGCCCTGGCTGGGGCCCTTGTCGCGTGAGTGGATGGGTTCGAGTCAGGCAGTGTGGACTGGGCTGAGTGAGGTCGGGGAATCGCAGAAGCGGGTCAACCGTTTGTACCGGCACCGGTGGACAAACACTCGCCCCGGCGTCGTCGTTGAATCGATTGAGTGGCTTGGGACCCAGGGCGGGGGTGGGCTTCGTGTGTTGGCACTCAGCGGTCGGTAGGTTGTGGCGGGCTGGGGACGCGGGTTCGAGGGATGATTTCCGGGGAGGGTCCGAGGGGCGCGATCTGGTGCGCGGCAGCCTTCCGCCTTCCCTTCGGGGAGGTGGCTGCATACTTTCCTCCCCACTTTCAGCAGATGCCGACTGTTTTCATCAAGACCTACGGATGCCAGATGAACGAGCGCGACAGCGAGGCTGTGGCGGCTCAGTTGGTGGCCCGGGGTTACTCAATCGCCGGGGAAGAATCGGGTGCAGACGTGGTTTTGCTGAACACCTGCAGTGTTCGTGACCTGGCCGAGCAAAAGGCCTTGGGAAAGATGCAGGCCCTGGTTGGGCAAGCGCGCAAGCGGGAGACCGGGCAGGTATTCGGGTATCTGGGCTGCATGGCCCAGAGTCGGGGAGCCGAGTTGACGCAAGGGACCGACGGAGTGCAGTTGGTCGTTGGGACCCAGAAGTTTCACCGGACCGGTGAGCATCTCGATGCCTTGCTGGCCGGGCGCGAAACCGTGGTCGTTGACACGGCAGAGGAATCCGGGAGCCAGTCGCGTCTGGCCGATCATCCTTTGCCGGGGGCCGTTTCAGGTCGGCGGCAGGTTTCGGCGTTCGTCAGCATCATGCAGGGATGCAACCAGCACTGCACTTTCTGCATCGTTCCCTTCACACGAGGGGGGGAACGGAGCCGAACCATTCCCGAGATTGTGGCCGAGTGCCGCGAGTTGGTGGCAAGGGGTGTCCGCGAAATCACGTTGCTTGGGCAGATCGTGACGAGTTATGGCCGGCGGGAATATCCGCCGGAGGGTGGGCGGAGCGGGTTCGTCCAATTGCTCGACGCGGTTCACGCGATTGAAGGGTTGGAGCGGATCCGTTTCACTTCGCCGCATCCCAAGGGGTACGGCGAAGATTTGGTGGAGGCCTACGGACGCCTGCCGAAGTTGGTGGAGAGCGCCCATCTTCCCCTGCAATCCGGCTCCGACCGGATCCTGAAGGCGATGCATCGCGGGTACACCCGTGACCGGTTTGAGGCGATCATAGGGCGGTTGCGAGCTGTGAAGCCGCGAATGGGAATCACGACGGACATCATCGTGGGGTTCCCGGGTGAAACGGAGGAAGACTTCGGCGAGACGATGTCGCTGTGTCGAGCTGTCGAGTTCGACAATGCCTTTGTCTTCAAGTATTCGCCCAGACGGGACACGCCGGCCGCCACCATGGCAGGGGCGCTGCCCGAGGAGGTCATTGAGGATCGGCACCGGCGTTTGCTGGATACGATCAACGAGATTGGGAAGCGCCGCTACGAGGCGTTGGTGGGCCGCGACATGTCGATTCTGGTGGAGGGTATCAGTCGGCGTAACCCGGCACGGTATGAGGGACGCACGCGATGCAACAAGATCGTGGTTTTTGCGGGCGCGCCCCGGCACGTGGGCCAGGTCATGGATGTTCGAATCGACCGGGTTGGAACCTTTACGTTGTACGGGGACCCTGCCGTCGTGGGGTTGGGGGAGCGTGAGGTTGGGTTGGGTGAATCCGATGTGGTGGTGGAAACAGCGTCTTTGAAGGGCTAAACGGATGACTCTTTCGCAGATCTTTCTCTTGCTGGGCGCCTTGCATGCAGGGTTCGGGTTGTGGATGTCGCTGATGCCCGCGAGCGCGGGGGCGACCCTCAAGGCATTCCCCCGGCGGGTGGCACCGGGGGTGGTCCTGATGCTTTCGGGCACGGCCTGGTTTGTCTGGAACCTCTTGAGGAGTGACGTGACCGATTTCAAGGAATGGCAGCCTTTGCTGGTGGGGGCCTTCTCGTTGCTGGGGGTGGGGTGTTGCATCTTCGTGCAGGACTATCTCTCGATTCGGGGTGGAACGGTGGTGGCGCTCCTTGCCTGCGACTATTTTCTGGACGTGCGCCGGCCCAGCGACAATCCGTGGTCGATCCTCCTTTCGGTCTGGTGCTACGCTGTGATCGTCTGCTCCGTCTGGTGGGTTGGGTCTCCATGGAGGGTGCGGGACTTCACCCTCTGGTTGACGGCCCTTCCGTCTCGGGTGACGCGGAGTGGGTGGATTTTGGCAGGTTTTGGGGGGGTGATGATGGTTTTGGGACTGTCCGTGCTTCGTTGATCAAAACGGGGCTTGCGCAGGGTTGTGCGTGCGGTCTAAGGTCCGCGCTCCTTTACGGGTCTGGGCCATTGAGAGGCTTGGGCCGCAAGTTTTTTTTGGATTATGTCAGTCAAGATTCGCCTGAAGCGCACTGGTGCCAAGAACAGCCCGGTGTATCGGATTGTTGTCGCCGACAACCGGAGTCCCCGGGACGGCAAGTTCATTGAGGAACTCGGTACGTACCAACCGCGTCAGAAAGGCGCGAACTACACGCTGGATCTGGAGCGCGCCAAGTACTGGATCAGCGTGGGTGCGTTGCCGTCAGATACGGTTGCGTCCTTCATCAAGAAGGCGGGTCGCGCCGCTGCTGCGGCCTGAGGCTGCGCTCAGGTTCCTGACTCCACACGTGAGTCGGGATCAATCGCTGTCTCAATCGCTGAGACCCTGGAATCCAATGGCAAGCATGGACGAATTTGTTGAGTTCGTGGCTCGAGGACTGGTGGATGATCCGGAATCGGTTTCCGTGACCACGGTCGAGCGAGCTGGCATGTCGGTCATTGAGCTTCGGGTTGCTCCCGCTGATGTGGGGAAGGTGATTGGGCGACGCGGCACGACGATCCAGGCAATCCGATCACTGGTGCAGGTTGGCGGGGCGAAAGCCGGCCGGCGATGCACGGTGGATCTGGTGGAGGACTGACTCCTAACCCGCCCCACTGGATGCGGGTTGATGTTTTGACTTTGTTCCCTGCGATGTTCGCAGGGCCGCTGGACGAGAGTATCGTTCGGCGTGCGAGGGCAGCGGGCTTGTTGGATCTAAAGATTCACAACCTGCGGGACTGGGCGCATGATCGTCACAAGACGGTGGACGATCGTCCGTTTGGTGGTGGGCCAGGAATGGTCCTGAAGCCTGAGCCGCTCTTTGAAGCCGTCGAAGCTCTGCGTGTGGAAGGGACTCGGGTGGTCCTTACTTCTCCCAGTGGCTGCGTTTTCAATCAGGGAATGGCACGGCGGTGGTCGCAGGTGCCGCACCTGATATTCATCTGTGGCAGTTATGAAGGCTACGATGAGCGGATCCGGCAGCACCTGGCAGATGAGGATGTCTCGATTGGCGACTTTGTCCTGACCAATGGAGCATTGCCAGCGATGGTGATGATCGACGCGGTGACCCGGTTGATTCCGGGGGCATTGGGAGACGATGAGAGTTCCCAGGACGAGTCCTTCAGCGATGGTTTGCTGGAGTACCCGCACTACACCCGACCGGCAGAATTCCGGGGGTGGACGGTTCCTGAGGTGCTGTTGTCTGGCAACCATGCGCAGATCTCGCGTTGGCGCCGATTGCAGGCGATGAAGCGTACCGCGGAGCGTAGGACAGATTTGTGGGAGAAGTGGCGGTGGGAGAAGCCCGCTGGCCGCTCGACGAAAGCGCAACAAAAGACTTAAGAGGATCAAGGCATGAACAAGGCTGCACTGTTTGACAAAATTGAGGGCGAGCAATTCCGCAAGGATTCGCCGGTGTTCAACGTGGGTGACTCCGTCCGCGTGCACACCAAGGTGGTTGAGGGTGACAAGGAGCGGATTCAGGCCTTCGCCGGCGTGGTCATCGGTATCCGTGGGCGCGGCTTGAACCAGACGTTCACGGTGCGCCGGATCAGCTACGGTGAGGGTGTCGAGCGCATTTTCCCGACGCATTCTCCCCGTGTTGATCGGATCGAGGTTGAGCGGTCTGGTTCTGTTCGGCGGGCCAAGTTGACCTATCTGCGCGCGCGCATTGGCAAGGGCGCCATGGCGGTCAAGGAGAAGGATCAGAACTCTTCTTCCGAGGCCGCGAAGAAGTAACGTCCGACGCGGGGTGGATCCCTGTGTTGCGGTTTTGGGCGCCTCCTTGAAAAGGGAAGGCGCCCGTTCTGTTTGTTGGGCGTCCCGTTCCAGTATCTGGGACTGACAAGTGCTTGGAGATTTGATAATCCTCACCGGTGCGCTGCATCGTGACAGCCGGTGGTACGTTCGAATCGCTCGACCTGGTCAGACGCCTCACGAATGCGTCGACAGGTCAGCTTGGGAGTTCCTTGGCCGGCCATCTGGCGACCCAGGGACATGGGGTGAGTTTGTTCCGCAGCCATTCGGCATCCGCTCCAATGCCCCCGGCTCCGGTACGGGTCGAGGGCTTTGGTAGCACGTCCGACCTGGCCTCCCGTTTTCTGGCGTCTGCCACCGATGACCGGATCGCCATTTTCCACGCGGCAGCCGTCAGTGATTTTGCGGTGGGATTGATCTACCGGAGGGTGGGGGAAGACGGGACGGGTCTCAGGGCTGTGTGCAGTTCGAAGTACGCAACCCGCGAGGGCAACCTGCTGGTTGAATTGCGGCCGACGCCAAAGCTGTTGCCGGGACTCCGGGAATGGTACCCCGGGGCCATGATTGTCGGCTGGAAATTTGAGGTGGAAGGCGGGCGGCACGAGGCGTTGGAGGCTGGGCGTCGGCAACTCGGAGAGGCCAGGAGCGATCTCTGTGTTGTCAATGGGCCGGCCCATGGAGCCGGCTACAGCATTCTGAGCGCCTCGGGTGAGATCGAGTGCGTTGACGATGCTGCCGGACTGCTCAACGCGCTCGGGCGTCGGTTGGATCCGATTTGACCCTCCGGTCGTCCGGTCAGTGGCTTCCCCGGTTGAGGGCAATCAGTTCCCCTAGACGCTTGTTGTCGGCGCGAACGCGCGCCGTGAGGGTGCGGCCAAGGGCGAGGAGGAACGGGGTGGCTAGATCGGCGTGTTCTCGGCAAAGGCGATCAAATCGGTCTCCCCGGATCTTGAGCAGGGTACTGTCCACGTTGGCGAGGACGTCCGCCGAGCGGGGACCGTCGTCAAACAGGCAGATTTCCCCGAACACATCGCCTGGCTGGAAGGTGGCCAGAGTCGTCTCCCGTCCTGAAACCAGGATTCGGGCGCGGACCTCGCCATCCAGAACGCAGTACATGGCGTCACCCGAGCCGCCCTGTCGACAGATCTCCTTGAAGCTGAGGACCCTCTCAATCTCCATGAACTGGACGAACCGACCCAACTGCTGGTCGTTCATCGCGGCGAAAATCTTGACCCTTCTCAACATCCCCGGTTTGACACCGGGGATCAGGGGTTCGGTACTGGGAGGGGTATGGCTCGCCGTGGGGGAGACATCTCCGAAGAGACCGCGCAGTTCATCCAGTTCCAGGGCTCGGGCCCACTTTTCCCCGTCCATCCTGAAGATCCACGTGTTTCCGACAACGCGTTCCTCCTGGACCCACTCGACCAGTTGCGGAAGTTCAACGGGTCCATAGACGACGTCGTCGACCGCCCAGATCTTGTAACCGGTTGTGCCTGTTTCGCCATCCATGGCCCGAGATCAAAGCGTGGAGTCGCTTGGCTGGGAAGGCAGGAATCGGGGTGGTCCACCGCCACGTGTCCACTGGGTAAACGCGACTTACACCAGAGGTTGAACCTGATCGTCGCGGATCACGACGGTACCGGCGAGGCGATCATGCCACGTCTGGCGTCTCGGATCCCAACTGGCGGAGAACCAGCCAATGCCAAAGCAGAGAGTGCTGAGGATGGCCGTCAGGGAGCGCACAAGGGAAACCGTCCTGTCGATGGGACGACCATCCAGTCGAACGACCCGCAACCCCATCACGAGTCCGCCGAGTGTCGTGCCCCGCCAGGTCAGCATCAGGGTGTAGTAGGCGATCCCAAACACCACTCGCAGCTTGTCCGAGAAGTCGTCCAACCGGACAAAGAGCAAGTGGTCGGGCATCATGCCAATCACGGCCATGATTGGAATCCAGTCGATCAACAAGGCCGCCAGCCTCCTCTTGAAATCAGGCCTCGGTGCCTGGGTGATTTCGTCGGGTGTCAGGCCACGGCCCTGACGAGGCTCGTTCCATCGGAGAGACGCGGCAACCGATGGGTGGGTGAACGGGGCGGATCCTGGCTGAAAGCCAGAATCGGGAATCGAGTCGCTGGTATTGCCTCCGGAAGCGGTCGCGGAGGCGACATTCCTTGTTTCGGGTTGAGTCGGAGGAGGGGATGAGGCGTCGGTCGTGTCGGATGTGGCGCCCAGGGTGGGTGAGCCATTCACCTGCTGCCGGGATGCCTTGGCGGTATCGCGCCGGGAAAGTGCCATCAGGATGGCTCCTAGAGACCATAGGAAGAAGCCCATCCAGGCCAGGATGCCGATGACCGGGATCAGGAAGAGAAGCGTGGTCACGACAGCGCCGACGGCGAATTCGGCCGCGGGTGGTACTTCCGAAACTCCGAACAACTGGAGCAGTCGACCGCCCATGAGTCGGAGGATGGCGGTCCGTCCGATCAGCAAGCCGATGAAGAGAGCGGCCAGAATGAAGGGGACGGCAAGGCTGGCGACGACCGTGATGGTCAGGATCGACGATGCGAGCAGGATCAGTGGAAGGCCGAAAATGCCGAGGAGAGTTGTGCCTCCCGGCCTTTCCTGCATGGCGCGGAGGGTCGCCTGGGTTGCTGTTGGAAACAGAAGGGCCAGGAATCCCTGCAAAAGCAGCATGGCCGCCCACAGGATCCAGACAAATTTCACCCGGATGGAGAGCGGGCGAGCCATCATGACGCATTCGTCAAAGAAGAGTTGTGCCTGTTGCCTGACGGTGAGTGGCAAGGCAAGGAGTCCGAGGTTGAACACCCGCCCCTGAACGATGCCTTCGGGTTCCCGGGCAACGCCATATCCCACCGCGAGCACCTCTCCGCCAATGAAGCCTCCGTTCTCGACACTGACACCGCGACCGAAGTTGACGACATCCCCGGTGACCCTCCCGAGGACGGTTACCTTTCCGAGGAATACGAAGACGTTCCCCGTGACTTCGCCTTCGATCAGGACATCACCGCCATTGACGGCAATGTCGTGGGCTTTTTCGCCGGCCCGGATGTGTACGTCGGAACCCGTTACCACCACATCATGGCCCGGCTTGCCGTCGGTGGTGACTGTGTCTGCATCGGTGTCCGGATCTGCCTCGGTCGATGGGGCCTCCGGAGGGGTGGGGGATGTTTCCGGTTCAGCAGGCTGTCTGGCAGGAGGTGGTGTGGGAAGTGCTGGTTGGGCGAAACAAGGAAGGGCGGTGGCCAGCCAACCGGCGGTGAGGCTCAGCAAGAGTGGACGAAGGAGCGTCATGGGAATCAGCGGGGTTGGGTAGTCACCCTCCAGCAGAGGGCTCCCAGACCGAGGGTGGAAAACCACACGGCCACGAGTGAGGAAGCCGCGAGGGTAAAGGTCGTGGTGGAGAGATGGGCGAGGTTCAGTCGAAGGGATTTCCAGACCGACGTGGAGACGGCTTGCAGGGAGTCGAGGTAGTCGAGCGCCAGTCGGGCGTAATGTCCTGCTAGTGACTGCGACGCGGAATTTTCAATGGTTGGGATTCCGATTCCGAACGTTGCGGTCAGGACGACGGTGAGGGCGAGGGCGGACAACCACTTGTGGGAGTTCGGCCATTGTGGCCAAGGACGCTGGTACCAAGGCAGGTGGGCACGGAGGCGGATTTCCGCAAGGACCTGATGAGCGAGGTCGGCCGGCGCTGGGCGAACGGGCAGTTGTCGCAGGACGCGGCCAGTCCATTGGCCCAGCGGATCCAATTCATTCTGCGGTGGTTTCATGCGCTGTATTCCTAAACACCCAGTTCATCGCGCCGAGGTTGCAGTCTTTTGTAGAGGGCAAGCCGGGCTCGATGGATATCCGTCTTGACCTTGCCCAAGCTGACGCCGAGGCGATTGGCGATATCGACATAATCGAGATCTTCGAAATGGTAGAGGACCAGCGCGACGCGCTGGTCCGTCGGCAGTTTGGTCATGGCCTCCTCAAGCACGCCCCTTTGGTCCGCGTTGAGCAAGTCGGAGTCCAGGGTCTCCGGTGCCGCGAAAGTTGCCTCAAGGCCCGGTTCATCGTCGGGTGCATCGGCGGATTTGAGGTCCGAGAAGAACTTCCAACGGGCGCGGTAGCGCTGGAGGTGATTGATGCAGAGGTTCCGGGTGACGGTCTTGAGCCAACCACCGGCCGTTGGGCTGCCTGAAAGCTGGTCCCAGTGTTGCCAGGCTCGCAGGAATACCTCCTGAGAAACGTCGCGAGCCTCCGCCTCCTGGGACAGAAGGCGGTAGGCGGTCGAGTACACCATGTCCTGATAGGCGACCAGGAACGTTTCGAACTGGGCAGGATCACTCATCCCGTTTCCTGACAGGTCAGGAATTGCAGAGGCGCTGAACACACTCCGGGACAGGGGAAGGTTTCAGTTCCTTGCTGGCCGGCAAGAACCCGCTTGGGGGATGAGGCAAAAACACGAACGCCACCCTCCGGGGAGGGTGGCGTGGGAGAGGGCAATGACGGACTTCGCGTCAGTAGGCGGGTTGGATGGCGGTCACCTTGATCAGGGCGGATTTCGGCCATCGTGCATCGATGTACTCTTCGCCGGTAACCAAGACGCGACGCCACCGCCAGGAAGAGATCTTGATCTCCGGATTGTCGGTATGGAGGAAGCCGATCATTCCCTCGCCCTTACGGAAGTTGTTGAGTTGGTAGTCGCCCGGGGCCTGCGGACTGGTGGCCAGTCCAACAATTCCCTCGCGGATCACCACCCGGGGTTTGTCGGTATGGGTAATCTCGGGTTGGGCCGGTACCGTAACGGTCGGCTCAGGAGTCGAGGTGGCAACCGTTGGCTCCGTGGCTGGGATGGCAGGAGCCGGTTCCGGGATCGGCGACGGTTCAGGTTGGGCTGGTGCAACCGTTTCGGCCGGGCGAGGACTCGGGGCGGGAGATGCCGGAGTCAACTGCGTCAGGGGTAGCGAAACAGCCTCTTTTTCGATTGGGATCGAACGTCCGGGGGAGATCGACGGCTTGCCCGAACCCGCCGGGAGGGGGACGGGGCGGCGGCTTGGGGAAGTCGTGGCCAATGCAGGGGAAGCGGTTGGTGCGGGGGGCTTCACCGCTGGGGGGATCACGACCGGGGGGACGGTGGTTTTTTCCGGGGCGGGTTTGGTCAGCGACTTCGCGATATATCCGATGACGGAACCTTCCGGTGCGGCAATCTGGATCCACCCGTCCGATGAGCGCAGTTCTTGAACGACCGTGCCCTGAAGGGCATGACCCACTTCGGCGTAATTGCGTCCGGGACCGGCTCGAAGGTTGGCCTTTGCGGGGCGGATGGTCTTGGTTGCCGGGTCGACGAGGGCTGCGAAAACCCAGACCTTGGCTCCGGCCGGGGCGGTAACTTCCACCCACTCGCGGGGTTCATCGGCGGGCGCCTTGGGATCCATGGACTCACCCCGAGCGACCAGGACGGCGTCCTTCTTGAGGGAGACCAGGATCTCCGCGCTCATCGAAGGCTTGGCGCGCAGGTTTGCATTCCCAGTGGTGATGACTGGCCCGGGGGGCTTGGGCTGGATGTCCAGCGCCATGAGCGACGGAAGCAAGGCCAGCAACAGAAGGGCGACAATTGCGGTGATGCGGGATTTCATCGGGTGAATGGGGCGTTCAACAACGCCCTGTTGACTGGAAAATCTGCGCTCAAGTCGGCGTGGGCAAGAGGGATTTGATCTCCGTAGGGTTTAGGATCCGCCATTTTCCAACGGGCAACTCGCCCAGACGGATAGGGCCGATCTGAGTGCGACGGAGTTGGACGACTTCGTGGCCCAGTGCAGCGAAGAGTCGGCGGACCTCGCGATTGCGCCCCTGAGCCAGTTCCAATTCGACGGAGCTGTGACTGTTGTTTGCCGTGATGAGGTGGGCGCGTTCCGCCTTGAGCAGTTCGCCCTCGTCTTCCACGCCCTCGGTGAATCGCTTGAGTTGGCTTTCATCGATTCGCCCCTCGACGACCGCCAGATACTTCTTGCGGATCCCGTACCGGGGGTGAGTGAGGTGGAGGCTGAATTCTCCGTCGTTGGTGAGGAAAAGGAGTCCCTCGCTGTCCTGATCCAGCCGTCCTACGGGGAACAGATTGCTCCACTCGCGGGGAAGCAGGTCGAGGACCGTCCGTCGCTCTTCCGGGTCGCTTCGGGTGCAGAGGAAGCCGCGGGGCTTGTGGAGGACGACGTAGACCTTGCGCCGGGTCCGTACAACGCGTCCATCGACGGCAACTTCAGCGCCTGCTGCATCCACCTTGGCGCCCAAGGTCTTGACCACCTGGCCGTTGACGGTGATGTGACCGCCGACAATCAGCTTTTCAGCCGCACGGCGGGACGCGACCCCGGCTTCGGCGAGGAACTTCTGTAGTCGGACAAGTGGCATGGGCTTCGGGAAAAGGAAAAGCCGATTGCGGCGCCAGGCCTGCAATCGGCGTTCGCGACAGGGATCTGGGTGACCTCACTCCGGGGGCAGGGTCTTCCGGAGACCGACGACGCGGTCACCGTCTTTCCACTGGCCGCGGGTCTTGAGGAGTGCGACGCGTTCAAAACGCTTGAGGACATTGCGCTTGGCGCCAGTGGAACCGGCGGCCGCGCGGAGGCTGTTGTGCTGCGACATAAAAACTGGAATTCGTGCCTGTTTCTCCGGCCGGGCCGAAGAAGAGCGAAGGGTTTAGCAGAGGTCGTCGGTGTGGCAAAGACGAATTTTCAGTTCTCCAAAGCCCGCGCGCTTGGCAGCGGAGCGAGTTTGGCTAACCTTCGTCCGGCTTCGTCGCCGCCAATCTCACTTTGAAGACATCCGCATCTGATACGACTCCGGCCGCCGTCAATGGCATTGGAACCCCTCCTGAACCTGCGCGTCGCTCGCGTCCGGCGCCCCAGTTGACACGTCACTCAGGCTCGATCGAAGACCTGATGGACCTCGTGCTCACCGGCAAGGCCCCGGAGGAAGCGAAGGTCATGGTGTCGGACCTGATCGGTGGGTTGCGTGCCCGGGGGCATGCAATCCCGGACGTAACGAGCACGCCTTACTTCAACTCGATCCCTGTGTCCGAAGAGCCGGAGTACCCGGGCGACCTGGAGATGGAGCGGTTGATCCGGGCGCATGTCCGGTGGAATGCGATGGCCATGGTCGTGCGGGCCAACGCAGGAAATCTGGGCGTGGGTGGGCACATCGCGACCTTTGCGTCGCTGGCCACCCTCTATGAGGTCGGCTTCAATCACTTTTTCCGTGGGGGTGACGAGGGGCGGATCGGTGACATGATCTACTTCCAGGGGCATGCGTCCCCTGGCAACTACTCCCGTTCGTATCTGGAGTATCGGTTGGATGAGCAGCACCTGATCAATTTCCGGCAGGAGCTTCAGGCGCATCCGGGTCTCTCGAGCTATCCGCACCCCTACCTGATGCCGGATTACTGGCAATTCCCGACGGTTTCGATGGGTCTGGGGCCGATCCACTCCATCTATCAGGCGCGCTTCAGCCGTTATCTTCAGCATCGCGGTCTGATCAACGTGACGCGGGAGGAGGAACCTCGGGTCTGGTGCTTCATCGGGGATGGGGAAAGCGATGAGCCGGAGACCCTGGGCCAGATCAACGTCGCTGGCCGCGAGGGATTGGACAACCTCGTGTGGGTCATCAATTGCAACCTCCAGCGGTTGGATGGGCCCGTGCGGGGCAATGGAAAGATCATCCAGGAGCTCGAAGGCGTCTTCCGGGGGGCGAACTGGAACGTCGTCAAGGTGGTCTGGGGTGGCAATTGGGATGAATTGCTGGAACGGGATGTCACGGGTCTGCTGGCCAAGCGGATGGAGGAGGTCATCGACGGTGAGTACCAGAAGTACATCGTCGAACCCGGCAGCTATATCCGGAAGAATTTCTTCGGAAAGTATCCGGAACTGCTCCGGTTGGTGGATCACCTGACGGACGATCAGCTCAAGAAGCTGATGCGGGGTGGCCACGATCCGAAGAAGGTGTATGCGGCCTACAATCGTGCCGTGAACCAGCGGAATGGCCGGCCGACCGTCATCTTGGCCAAGACCGTCAAGGGCTACGGACTGGGAGAGGCTGGCGAGGGGCGCAATCCATCGCACCAACAGAAGACCCTGGCTGAGCGTGACCTTCGGCATTTTGCATCCCGTTTCAGCGTTCCCGTCGGGGATGAGGAGATTGCGGAGATGCCGTTTTTCCGACCTCCCCTGGACAGCGCGGAGACCCAGTACCTGCTCGCCCGGCGAAAGGCGCTGGGTGGGTTCCTTCCGAAGCGCGAGGTTCGGGCACCCGCGCTCAAGGTGCCTCACTACTCGGAATTCGAAGGCCTGATCAATGCATCGGTCCTGAAGGGAGCCTCGACGACCAAGGCTTACACCATCCTGCTGACCTCGCTGCTCCGCGACCGGAACATTGGCAAATTCATCGTTCCCATCGTGCCGGACGAGGCTCGCACCTTCGGTATGGAGGGCCTGTTCAAGCAGGTGGGTATTTATTCGTCCAAGGGTCAGCTCTACAACCCGGTCGACAAGTCCGAGTTGGCTCCCTACGTCGAGTTGAAGAACGGCCAATTGCTGGAAGAGGGCATCAACGAGGCAGGTTCGATGGGCAGCTTCGTGGCGGCCGGCACGGCGGTGACCAATTACGGAGTGCCGACGATCCCGCTCTACATCTACTACTCGATGTTCGGCTTCCAGCGCGTCGGGGATCAGGTCTGGCTGGCGGGCGACAGTCGGGCTCGAGGCTTCCTGATCGGGGCGACTTCTGGCCGCACGACTCTGAATGGCGAGGGACTCCAGCATCAGGACGCGCATAGCCATCTCGTGGCTGGGTCGGTGCCGAACCTTTACGCTTACGAGCCGGCATTCGGGTATGAGCTCGCCGTCATCCTCTGCGATGGTATCCGACGGATGCACGAACAAGGGGAGGACGTCTTTTATTACGTCTCCGTCCACAACGAGAATTACGACCATGCCCCGATGCCGGCGGGCAAGGAGGTCGCTGAGCAGATCCTGAACGGGATGTACAAGTTCCGGACGGGCAAGGACGGATTGCCTCACAAGGCTCAGATCCTGGGTTCAGGCGCGATTTTGCAGCAGGCGCTTCGTGCGCAGGCGTTGCTGGAGAAGTATGGGGTTTCGGCGGATGTCTGGAGCGTGACGAGCTACAAGCGGCTCCGGTCCGAGGCTCAGGCCGCGCGACGTTGGAACATGCTGCACCCCACCGAAGCACCTCGTCGGTCTTACCTGGAGGAGGCTGTTTCGGGTCAGCCTGGACCGTGGATTGCGGTGAGCGACAACCTCAAATTGGTGGCTGACCAGGTGGCCCCCTGGATTCCGGGTGGGCTCACGACGCTGGGTTGCGATGGTTTTGGTCGGTCCGAGGCCAGGCCGGTTCTTCGGAGGTTCTTCGAGATCGACGCTGAGTGCACGGCTATCGCGACGCTGTATGCCCTGTCGCAGCGGGGTGTGATCCCGGCGACGGTGGTGGCGGACGCGATCCGGGATCTCGGGGTGGATCCCGAGAAGGCGTTCGGAGTCTGTGTCTGAGCCTGCGGGGGTACCGATGTCCTCGAACAACGCGTTGCGACCGCCCAGCTTTCCGATTGGGCGAGGGGTTCTCGTGGTTTTCGAGGGCATTGATGGTGCCGGCAAGAGCACGCAGGTCCGGCGGTTGGTGGAGAAATTGCGATCCATGGATATCCCGGTCCGGGTGGACCGGGAGCCAACGGATGGTCCGCACGGCAAGCGCCTGAGGGCTTCTGCCACGCTTGGGCGGTTGGCGGCCGAGGAGGAACTCGAGCTCTTCATCCTTGATCGTCGCGAGCACGTTGAGCAGTTCATTGAGCCAGGGTTGCGGGCCGGCGAGGTCGTGATTCTGGACCGTTATTATTTCTCGAACGCGGCTTATCAGGGCAGCCGTGGCCTGGATTGGTTGGAGATCCTTCGGCGAAACGAGACGTTTGCGCCCCCGCCGGACCTCCTGCTGTGGCTGGATGTTCCGGTAACGGTTTCGGGCGATCGGATCCAATTCCGGGGAGAAGGTGGGACGGAATTTGAGAAGCAAGTGTCGCTGGTGCGCTGCCGGGAGATCTATTCCGAGATCCGGCATCCATCGTTGCGTCGCATCGATGCGGCACAGGCCCCGGGAGAGGTGGGTGAGGCTTGCCTCGCTGAAGTGCTGCTGCTGCTGGCAAACCGACTCCAGGCTGAGGCGAGCGTGTCGGCGGTGGACAAGCTGATGTTGTTGCGCCGGTGGATGACGGCGGAGTGACATCGAGGAGTCGCCTGCACAAATCTGGAAATACCAGTTGCGGGTGGTTAGTCGTACGTGTACGTATCCCTACGTCAGAGGTCTGACTACCCCCGAGGTTTTCGTTTTCCGGGTGGGTGGCTTCCCCAATTTCTAGGTTTCTGCGGCCCCTTTCATTTCTCGCCGCTTTTTGGGTTCAGACCGTTCCGACATATACCAGTCCGTATTTGACATGAGTAACGACAACGTGAGGTCGGAGTCCACCCGTTCATCCGGGCACTCTGACTCCTCTGGAGGCCAGAGTTCCCAGAGCCGTGGAGGTGGCTACCGTTCCCGGGATTCCTACGACCGACCCAGTGACCGGGGCTCCGATCGACCCTCTGATAGACCCGCCGATAGACCTTCTGAACGTGCCGCCGGACGTAGTTCCGAGCGTGCCGTTGAACGGGCTCCTGAACGCATTTCCGATCGTCCTTCTGACCGCATGGGCGACCGTTCCAGCGACCGTTCCAGCGACCGCGCTGGCGATCGTTACCCGGAGCGGAGCAACGACCGTTACGTGGAGCGGGTGGATGACCGCGACCGGGATCGGGGTTCGGACCGGCCCACGGATCGGCCGGTGGATCGGCCGGTCGACCGCAGCTTTGACCGCCGGGGTGATCGACCAGAGGTCGGCGACCGGGAACGACCGGAACGTTTTGTGGATCGTGGTCCTGATCGGATTGATGACCGCGGGTCGGACCGCGGGTCCGATCGTGTTGGCGAACGGGATCGAGGCGGCGAGCGGGTTCCCGAGCGTCTGGATCGGCCCGTCGATGGCCGGGACACCCGGGATTATCGGGATTCAGGGCGTGGAGACCGTGGGCCGGATCGGCCGGTTGAGCGTCCTGCTGAACGTCCTGCGGACCGTTCGGCGGATGGGCGGGACCGGCAGGGCGGGGGTGGTCCGCGGTATCAGGGGGGTGGGAATCAGGGGGGCGGCAACCGCGGTGGCGGTCGGGATTTCCGGGATAATCGTGAATTCCGGGCCCAAGGGGGTGGAGGTGGTGGTGGCGGGCATCGTCCGCAACAGGGTGGTGGGGGAGGAGGCTACAATCAGCAGCGCCACCCGGGCCAGGGTGGCGGTGGGCAGAATCAGGCCCGACCGCAGCCGCAGGCTCCTCCGCAGCCGGTGGTACAGGCCGAACCGGTTATCCACGACGGGTATCTTGAGATCTCGGAGAAGGGCTTTGGATTTCTTCGGTCCGCCAAGGCGCACTTTGCGCCGAAGCCGAGCGATGTGTTCCTGACGCCGGATTCCATCAAGCGTCTGGCCTTGCGGGAAGGCTGCCATATCAAGTGCACGGTCAATCCGCCGCACCGGGGCAACAGTCCGCAATTGCGGGAGGTGTTGGAGGTCAATACGCGTCCGTATCAGGATTACCTGCATGCGCTGCGGTTTGAGAACCTCACGACCATTGATCCGATCGAGAAGTTCCAGTTGGAGACGACGCCGGACCAATTGGAGACCCGCATCATCGATCTCGTGACGCCGATCGGAAAAGGTACCCGTGGCTTGATCGTGGCGCCGCCGCGAACGGGCAAGACGACGGTGCTGAAGCAGATCTGCAATTCGATCACGACCAATCATCCGGAGGTTCACTGTCTGGTGCTGCTGATTGATGAGCGGCCCGAGGAAGTGACCGACTTCCAGCGGTCGGTGAAGGCCGAGGTGGTGGCATCCAGCAACGATCAGGACCTGGAGACCCACGTGCGCCTGAGCCGGTTCATGGTGGAGCGTGCGAAGCGGATGGTGGAAGCCGGCAAGGATGTGTTTGTGCTGCTGGACTCCCTGACCCGCGTGGCCCGCGCTTACAACTCGGTGCATGGCGGCTCTGGTCGGACCATGACGGGCGGTGTGGATGCCCGGGCGCTGGAGATTCCGCGCAAGATGTTTGCGGCGGCGCGCAAGGTCGAGGAGGGCGGATCCCTGACGATCCTGGCGACGGCGCTGATCGATACCGGTTCCCGGATGGATGAGTTGATCTTCCAGGAGTTCAAGGGCACCGGCAACATGGAGCTGATCCTTGATCGGAAGCTCGCGGAGCGTCGGTTGTTCCCGGCCATCGACATCCCGAAGTCGGGTACCCGAAAGGAAGAGAAGCTGTTCCTTCCGCGTCATCTGGAGGCGATCCGCAAGCTGCGCCGCATGATGACCGACCTGCAGCCGGTCGAGGCCATGGAGACGCTCCAGGGCGCGCTCCGGAAGTACAAGACCAACGAGGAGTTGCTCGCGAAGCTCTCCTGAAGTCTCACCGGAGAATCCGGTCAGACATGAGAAAGCCCGCAGCCGGATGGCTGCGGGCTTTTTGCGACCTCTGCGGTCAAATGAACTGCCGGTTTCAGGATTACTTGTCCGCAGGGATGAACTCGGCGACGAGGGGACGGTGGTCGCTGGCGACGCCCCAGTCGGGCATCACGAGGATGTAGGTTCCTTCCTTCCGCCATTCCCGGGCCAGGCCGCGGCTGACGAGCAGGTAGTCGAGGCGGCTGTAGCTGTCCTCCTTGCCGTAGTAGTGGGTCCAGGTCACTCGGCGCGGGTCCCATTTGGGGTTCTCGCTGGGAGCCGAGTCGCCATTCCGCTCGGCTGGGCGGGTGTCTATGAGGCTCTTGTTGCCCTTGCCCAGGATGGCTCGGATGGCGGGGGTGTCGCGGGTGTCATTGAAGTCGCCGCAGACCACCAGATTGGCATCCGCTTTCTGAAGGAGGGCATCGAGTTTCTCGCGGAGGATCATCGCTTCCTGCGTCCGCATCTCGGCTTCGTCGCCATCCGCGATGGCGCGCTTGGACTTGAGGTGGGTGGTGAGCAGGGAGAAGCGGTAGCCGGGGCGGGGTTCGATCTCGACCTCGGCAATGGCCCGGCTGGTGCGGAACCGGCGGCCGTTGACCAAGTAGCTTTCGTTCGTGTGCGGGTGCCGGGCGACGATGGGGAACCGGGAAAGGACCGCAACGAAGATGTTGGTGTCGTAGCCGCGCACGTGTTCCGAGTGGGGGAGGTCGAGGCCGGCCGCCTTGAGTCGTCCCTGCAGTTCGGCGAGTGAGTCCGTATCCCCGATTTCCTGAAGGGCGAGGACATCGGGCTTCAGGGCGACCAGTCCCTTCACGACCATGGCCCGGCTGGCCTCGGGTTTGACCTTCCGGGTTTCGGTGGGGCGGACGAGGTAGTTCTCGACGTTGTAGGTGACGACGCGGAACGGTTCCTGGGCGAAGGCTGCTGTTGTGAGCGCGGCGATGGCGGGCAGGAACGGCAAGGTTGCCCGGAGGATCCGGGCGAGAGGGCCTCGATTCAACATGGGCGGACCGTAGCGCACCGATCGAAGCGCGAGAAGGGGACGATCGGGGGATCCGGTGTGGAGGGCCATTTCCCCGTTCGTCCCCGGTCTGAAACTGTTTTTTGCCGCCGACTGGGACCGTGATAGTCTGGTCCATGTCAAATCTGACACCACGCGCCGATCGCCCGGATGAGGCCGGCGCGGGGGGAGATGGACTGATCAATCCCGTGAATACGCCTGCTGTGAAGCCGCTGACCGACAAACAGAATGAACCGGATGCTCGCGGGTTGCGGATCGACAAGGTAGGTGTGCGGGGGCTGCGTATCCCGCTGCAAGTGCGCGACAAGTCCCGCGACCTCCAGAACACGGTCGCCAAGGTGGGCATGTTTGTGGACCTGCCCAAGGAATTCAAAGGGACCCACATGAGCCGGTTCGTCGAGGTCCTGAATTCGCATGGGTCCATGGTTCACGTGGAGAACATTCCGGACATGCTCCGGGCAATGCAGGCGAAGCTCCACGCGCAGAGCGCTCACCTCGAGATGGAATTCCCCTTCTTCCTCGTCAAGAAGGCCCCCGTGTCCGGCAAGGAGGGCGTCCTCGACTACAACGTCCGGTTCGATGCGGCGATGCACGGCCAGGATCTGGATTTCCTCCTCACGGTGCGTGCGACCGTGACGACGCTGTGTCCGTGTTCGAAGGCGATCTCGAAGTACGGCGCGCACAACCAGCGGGGCGAGGTCACCGTGCAGATCCGTTCGGAGAAGATCGTCTGGATCGAGGACGTGATCGCCCTGGTTGAGGCCTCGGGCAGCAGCGAGATGTACTCGCTCCTGAAGCGCGAGGACGAAAAGGCCGTCACGGAACGGGCGTATGAGAATCCGGTTTTCGTGGAGGATCTGGTGCGCAATGTCGCCCTTCGCCTGAATGCGCATCCGGATGTCGCCTGGTACCGGGTGGAGGCCGAGAACTACGAAAGCATCCACAACCACAATGCCTACGCCTGCATCGAAAAGGGCTGAAGTCGGTCGTTGATCCGCCGGGTTGGGTGAACATCCTGTCCCGACGATGACACTCACGCAGCAGTACCTCGGGGGCCTGACCTCGCAATTGGAGCGGGCGCTGGCCGGGCAGGCGGCCCTCATCGGGCAGGCGGCGGAAGCGCTGGCCAAGGCATTGGTTTCCGGGAGGTGGGTGTTCGTTGCGGGCACCGGTCATTCACACCTGCTCGCCCTGGAATTGTTCTACCGCGCGGGCGGTCTCGTTCGGGCAGTCCCGATCCTGGACGAAGACCTGATGCTCCATCGGTCCGCGAGCGCATCGTCTGGATTCGAACGTGAGTCCGGGAGGGCGGAGGCCCTGCTGGACCGGTATGGGGTGAAGGCGGGCGACCTGTTGGTCGTGATTTCGAACTCGGGCCGGAATGCCGTGCCCGTGGAAATGGCGATGATCGGCAGGCGCCGGGGGGCGGTGGTGGTAGCGCTGACCTCGTGCGCCCACAGCGGAGCCCACCCATCCCGTCACCCGTCGGGCAAGCGCCTGATGGAGGTTGCGGACATCGTACTCGACAACTTCGGGGTGGAGGGGGATGCCACCCTCGATCTGGGCGCTGGGGTGACGATGGGAGCGACGTCGACGACCGTCGGGGCGGCGGTCCTGCAGGCGTTGGCGGCCGAAGGGGCATCAAGGGCGATGTCCCTCGGGTGGACGCCTGAGGTCTACCGGAGCAGTAACGGAAGCGGGGAAGCCGAGAACGCCCGGTATCTGGAGCAATATCGCGGGGTCATCCCGCATCTTTGACTCGCACTCCGCTACTCGCCCGGGAGCTGGAAACACGCGGCTTCACGATCGTTGCGGACGAGCAACCGGTTGCCTGCCAGTGCTGGCGGGTTCCATGTCTTGAGCTGCATTGCGCGGAAGCGGCCCAGTTCAGCCATGCCTTCCGGTCGCGCATCCACCAGTGCGACCTCCCCGTTTTCCGCGCCAACGATGAGGTGCCGACCTGCCTGGATCAACTGGCCATGTCCGTAGCGCTGTTCTTTCCAGCGCAGGGAACCCGTCGCGAGGTCCAGCGCCACCAGTGCGCCGTCATCGAGTCCGTAGAGGGTGTCGCCGTCCGCGATGACGTTCGCAAACTTCGACTTCAGGCGGATCGACTTCCAGATCACACCGTTGGTCCAACGGCCTGCACCATCCTGCCCGACGCCTATCAGGAAGGTTCCCTTGCCATAGCCCACGGAAACCAACAATCGGTCGGTACCGAGGACCGCCGGGGCGGCCACGTGCGGCGCGGTGGGAATGGGTTGCTCCCAAAGCAGCCTGGCATCCGCGGCATCGTGGCCTGCCAACCCCACTTCGTTCAGGCAGACGATCTGCTCCCGTCCTCCGAGCCTGGCCGCGATTGGCGAACTGTAGGCTGCCGCCGAATCACCGCCCCCAAACCGGACCTTGCCCGTGACGGGATCCAGCGCCACGAGCGAACGCCCCGGTCCGCCTGCCGGGATCCACACGAGCCCCTCCCGGACCAAGGGCGAAGCGCTGTAGCCCCATGCAGGAACCTTTGCGCCCAGTTCGCGAACCAGGTCGACCTGCCATCCGGCCCGTCCGGTCGCGAGGTCCCAGCATCCGACGATTCCCGTGGCACCCACGGTGTAGACCTTGCCGTCGAAGAGGGTCGGAACGGAACGAGGTCCGTTTCCGGCCTCAGGGCTCGCGTATCGGGCTGGGTACGACGAGGCCCAGAGACGCCTGCCTGTGGTCAGATCGAGTGCGAACACCACCTCCTGGTCACCGGCCTGCTCGAGGCTGATGGCCCGTTGGCCCGAAACGGCGAATCCAGACCAGCCTTCGCCCACCGGCACGCGCCACCGTTCCCGAGGCGGCGAGGCCACCCAGTTCGTGGTGAACACCCGTTTTGGCAGCCGGGCATTCCGGTGTGGGCCCTGGAATTGGGGGTAATCGTTGTCCGGGGATTGGCTCCCGATGGTGGCCGAGGTTGGGCTCGCCTCGCCGGTGGGCTCCGGCGGCCGCCCGACCTTCGACCATCGCCACTCCACCACGGGCAGGGCATCGCCGTTGAGTCCGCGCAGTCGGAAGCAGCCGGCGAGGAGGGCCAGGAAAAGGGTGAGGGTCGCCAAGCCAACCCAGCGCGTCCGCAGTCGGATCCGGGAGAACAGCAGGAACCAGAGCAGCGCCGCCGGAATGACCATCACAAGCCACTGCCCCATGGCTGCGAACTTGAATTGCCGCTCGTAGTCCTTGAACCAGCCAAGTTGCACGAATCGGGCGGCTGTCAGCACGACCAGCAACCCGAGCGGCCACCAGCGGGGGCGGGGCACGACCTGCTTCGGCTCTTCGGTTGGATTCATGGTCTTGTCGTTCCAGCATGCCTTTTCCCTTTCCCCGGTTCCAGCCGCCGCTCGCGTCGAAGGATTCGGCGAGGGAAAAAATGATGCCGAAGGACTCCCCGTAGCCGCTGGATTCTGGCAGGGTCCGCGGCTCGCGGATGAATGACGCCCGGGTTGAAGAACTGAAATCGCTGCTGCCCCAGTGCCTGCTTTGGGACTGGGTCCGGCTGGGCTCGCGTCTGGTCCGATTGCTCCGCGACCACCATCACCCCGATCGCCACGAGTCCATCCTGGACCGGTTGCTGGCGGAGGCCCGCGAGTCTGCCGAGATGCGGGCCCTGCGCGCGGCCCATGCTCCACTGCCGACGTACCCGCCCGAGCTGCCGATCACGGCGCGCAAGGATGACATCGTCGCGGCGATCCGTGCGAACCAGGTCGTGGTCGTCGCGGGCGAGACCGGATCCGGCAAGACGACGCAGATTCCCAAGATGTGCCTCGAAGCCGGACTGGGCATCGAGGCGAAGATCGGTTGCACGCAACCGCGGCGTGTGGCCGCGATGTCCATCTCCCAGCGCATCGCCGAGGAACTCCAGGTGGGCTGGGGACGCGAGGTCGGCTGCAAGATCCGCTTCGATGACCGCTCCGGCAGCGACACGTACATCAAGCTGATGACGGACGGCATCCTCCTGGCTGAGATCCAGGGCGATCCGCTCCTCACCGAGTACAACGCCATCATCCTCGACGAGGCCCACGAGCGGAGTCTGAACATCGACTTCCTCCTCGGTTACCTCAAGGGCCTGCTGAAGGAACGCCCGGACCTCAAGCTCCTCATCACCTCGGCCACAATCGACACGCAGACGTTCTCCAAGGCCTTCAACGACGCGCCCATCATTGAGGTCTCGGGTCGGATGTTCCCGGTCGAGGTCCAGTACCGACCCATCGATGCCGAATCCGAGGAACGCGGCGAAGTCACCTTCGTCGACGCGGCCGTGCAGGAGGCAGAACGCATCCTGTACGAGTCGTCGGACGGTGACCTGCTCATCTTCATGCCGGGCGAACGGGATATCCGCGAGACCAGCGACCAGCTTGAAGGCCGGATGGGACGCGATGCCGAGATCGTCCCGCTCTACGGCCGCCTGAGTGCCGGGGATCAGCAGCGCGTGTTCTCGCCCAGCAGTCGGAGGAAGATCGTCATCGCCACCAACATCGCCGAGACGTCGCTGACGATTCCCGGGATCCGGTACGTGATCGATTCGGGCCTGGCGCGGATGAGCCGATACAATCCCCGGACGCGGACGCGTCGGCTGCCCGTCGAACCGGTGTCGCAGAGCAGTGCGAACCAGCGCAAGGGCCGGGCCGGCCGCGTGCAGGATGGCGTCTGCATCCGCCTCTACTCGGAAGAGGATTTCCAGTCGCGCCCGCCGTTCACGCAACCGGAGATCCAACGCGCGAACCTCGCCGAGGTCATCCTGCGCATGAAGGCGTTCCGCTTGGGCGAGATTGAGACGTTCCCCTTCGTGAATCCGCCGAGCCCGGCCTCGATCGCTGGCGGATACGCCCTCCTGCAGGAACTGGGGGCGATCGA
>CAIMMI010000215.1 GCA_903842505.1 uncultured Verrucomicrobiota bacterium
CCTCGACGTCCGTCGTGTCGGGCACGTCCGTCCCGGTCACCGGATTCGCCCGCGCCACGCGGTTCCCGGGGAGCCGCACCTGATACGGACTCAACGACAGGTTCGGTTCCGGATAATCCGTGCTCACGAACTGTGCTCCGCTCGCCATTGCCCGATCGCGCTGGGTGCCGTCGTTGCGGCGTGCGACCGACGTCGAGGCATCCGCGCGCGTCCGGACCAGGAATCCGTCGCGCACCAGCGACTGGATCTCGTCGAACTGCCGCACCGGATCGTTGCGCTTCATCCACGCCGCCGCTGGATGTTCGCGGTCCACCGACACAAACATCGTGCGCCCTTCCAGTCGGGGCGACCGCGCGAGGTACGCATCCCGCACGGCGTCCTCGTTATCGAGGGCGAACAGGACCTTGCCCAGCAACCGATCCACACTGGGCCAGCCTTTGCCCGCGACCGCTTCGCGCAACGTCGGCAATCCACCGCGCAAGGCGTCCGGCTCGAACCGCCGCGCATCGGGAATCATTTCGCGGATCTCGGCGTCGACGGCATCCAGCAGGCCCACATCGAACTTCAACGCCTTCGTCGAACCCGGCACGCCCAGCGAATCCTCCTTCAGCTCCACCAAAACCAGGATCGGGAAGTGGAACGGGTTCGCCGCTGACCAATCCCGGATCTCCGTCAAGGCGCTCCGGAACGTCCGGTTCCGCGACACGAAATCCACGTCCGGCACATGCAGCACCTTGAACCCCGGCGCCCGCAAAAGCCCTTCCGGATCGTGCGGGGGCACCGCGCCTCCCCCCGACAGCGCCGCGAGCTTCGGCCCCGCGGGTTCCGCGAAGCGTCCACCCTCGGGATCCGCATACAGGTCCAGTTCGACCTGCCGGATGCCGAGCAAGGCGAACTGCTCCTTCAGCGGCCGATGCGTGTAGGCGAGGTCATCCGCGCCAGCCCCGACGCTTGCCCGGATGAGCGCGTCCATCGCCGGTCCCGGGGCGACGTGATACGAGTTGTGCGTCCCGATCACCTGACATTGGTCGAGTCGAGGCGGCGCCGCCACGGTCATCCCCGCCAGCACTGCCAGCGCCGATGCCAGCGCAGGCCACCGACGCCACGAACCCGAAGCCTGGATACAACCCCGATGCATGTCCCCTTGCTAGGCCCAGCGCTTCCGCGGTGCGAGCCTGGAGCAGCGTCCGGCCACCTTACATTTCTGTAATGCGCCGGTAACGATCAGGTCAGGCAGGTCATGCATCGTGTCCACGAACTTCAACGAAGGATTGGATAAGATGAACACGTCAGAAAATTCTCCGCACCTCGCCGCTGGGCGGCCGCCGATGGATTCCGCCTGGGTCCGCTGGCCGGTGCTGGCCGTGGCAACCGCGAGCCTGTTTCTCGGCGCGTTGCCAGATCTCCGGGCCAAGGGTGAACCCGAGAAGGGGACTCCGCCCAAGCTCCAGGTCGACGCGAAGCCGCTGGTCCGCGAGGGCAATCTTCCCCGCTCGTTCGCCCCGGTGGTCCAGAAGGTCTCCTCTTCGGTCGTCCAGGTCTTCACTTCGAGCCGGCCCCGACCCGTTCCCGGATTCAACCAGGAGGACCCCTTCAACCCTTTCTTCGGCAACCCCCAGCCGCGCCGCGGCGCCCAACCCCGCCAGCAGGGAGCGGGCTCTGGCGTGATCGTTTCCAGGGACGGCTACCTCCTGACCAACAACCACGTCGTCGATGGCGCCGACGACGTGAAGGTGAAGCTCTCCGACGGACGTGAGCTTCCGGCCAGGATCGTTGGGCGCGATGAAAAGACCGATGTCGCCGTCCTCAAGGTCAACGCCGACGAACTCAGCCCGGCCACCTTCGCTGACAGCGACCGGATCGAGGTCGGCGATGTCGTCTTTGCCGTCGGCAACCCCTTTGGAATCGGCCAGACGGTCACCATGGGCATCATCTCCGCCACGAGCCGCGCCACTTTCGGTTTGCCCTACGAAGACTTCATCCAGACCGATGCCGCGATCAACCCGGGCAACTCCGGAGGCGCGTTGGTCGATGCCGACGGCCGGCTCATCGGCATCAACACCGCCATCATGTCGCGGTCCGGGGGCAATCAGGGAATTGGCTTCGCCATTCCTTCCAACATCGCCCGCGATGTCCTCGAAGCCCTCGTCACCGATGGCAAGGTCACGCGGGGTTACCTCGGCGTCCTGCCTCAGGACGTCACCCCGGCGTTGGCCCGGAAACTGGACTTGAAGGACCGCGGCGGCGCGATCCTCTCGGAGGTGACGCCGAAGAGCCCGGCGGAGAAGGCGGGCCTCGAGAGCGGTGACGTCGTCACCGAAATCAACGGCAAGCCCGTTCGGGATGCCAACCATCTCCGCCTCGAAGTCGCGCGGGTGAAGCCCGGGGAGATGGCCAATCTCCGGGTCCGCCGCGAAAGCGATACCAAGCTCGTCAAGGTCACGGTCCGGGAGCGCCCCGAGGACGAGGAACTCTCCCGTTCCTCGAAGACTCAGGCCTCGGACGACGAAAGCACCCTCAACGGCGTGGGCGTCGTTGACCTGACCGCCCAGAACCGACGCCAGTACCGCATTCCCGAACGCATCAAGGGCGTGCTGGTCATCGAGGTGGAGGAGAGTTCCCCCGCCTGGGAAGCAGGGCTCCGTGCCGGGGACGTCCTCCTCGAACTGAACAAGAAGACCGTCGGTTCGGCGGATGAAACCGTGCGCCTCACCGAAAAACCCAAGGACCGAACCACCCTGCTCAAGGTCTACACACCGCAGGCAGCCAATGGTGCCGGCGGCGGAACCCGGTTCCTGGTCGTCGACGAAAGCAGGCCGAACTGAACCCACCACCCGCACTCAGGGGACCCGGGGCGCCACTCTTGCTCGCAAAGTGTGGCGCCCCTTTCCCATCTGACCCATGATCCTGGACGTGCGTATTCTCGTCGTCGAAGACGACGCCAAGATCGCGTCGTTCGTGACCAATGGCCTTCGCCAGAGCGGATTCGCCGTCGACCCGTGCGGCGACGGCCGAGCCGCCTTGGATCTCACTGCCAGCGCGCCTTACGACGCGGCCGTCATCGACGTCATGCTTCCCAAGCTCGACGGCCTCGCCCTCGTCCGCGAACTCCGCGCCGCCGGGAACCGGGTTCCCGTGCTCTTCCTGAGCGCCAAGGTGTCCGTCGATGACCGGATCCGCGGGCTTCAGGCCGGCGGTGACGACTACATGACCAAGCCCTTCGCGTTTTCCGAACTTCTCGCTCGCATCCAGGCCCTCATCCGTCGCGCCAGTCAACCCACCTCCGAGCCCAACCGCCTCACCGTCGGCGACCTCTCCCTCGACCTGCTCACCCGACAGGTCCGCCGGGGCGGGGAGCAGGTCGAACTCCAGCCCCGCGAGTTCTCGCTCCTCGAATACCTCATGCGCAATGCAGGCCGATCTGTCACCAAGACCATGATCCTCGAGCACGTCTGGGACTACTCCTTCGACCCTCAAACCAATGTCGTCGACGTCCTCGTCCACCGACTCCGATCCAAGGTCGACCCCGACAAGACGCGCCTCCACACCCTCCGCGGCGTTGGCTATGTCCTCCGCGCCGCCTAGCCCCGGGATCCAAAGATCCCCCAGCCGACCTGGCCCTCCGCCGGTCGGATGGCACCGCGCCTTCGCCATCCGGCTCAGCCTCTGGTACGCCTTGGTCTTCCTCGCCTCCTCATCCCTCCTCTTCGGAGCCCTCTACTGGCTGCTCGCGTCCACCCTCGAAGCACGCGAACAAACCCTCATCCAACGCAAGCTCGACGAGTACTCCGCGGCCTACCACCAACGAGGCGAACGGGGGCTCCGCGATGCCGTGGCCCGCGACTCGATCGCTCCGGAGCAGGTCTCCCTTTTCGTACGACTGGTCTCGAGCCGCAACGACGTCACCTTCGCAAAAGTCCCGGATGGCTGGGTCGGCTCACGCCCCGTTCAGATCCCTTTGCCGGGAGGTCTGGGAACCTTGGAAGGCAAACAGCGCTTCATCCGCGTTCCGCGCGACGCCGAACGCGACCTGGCCATCGCCTCGCGGGTCCTCGGTGACGGCTCGGTCCTCGAGGTCGGACGGACGACGGATAACCGCCAGGTGCTGCTCGAACCCCTTCGGCACACCTTCCTCATCCTCGGCTCCGCCGTCGTGCTGGTCAGCGTCCTGGGGGGCGCCGTGTTTGCCCACCGCGCCACACGTCCGATCCGCCAGATCGTGGATACCGCCAACTCGATCCTCGCCACCGGCAGCCTCGAGGCTCGCGTCCCCACCCCGCGCCGGGGCGATGACCTCGCGGAGCTCGTCGGCCTCTTCAACACCGTCCTCGACCGCAACCAGTCGCTCATCCGCGCCATGCGCGAGTCGTTGGACAATGCCGCCCATGACCTGCGCACTCCGCTGACCCGGCTCCGCGGCACCGCCGAACTGGCGCTTCAACCCCAGACATCGCCCGAACAGACCCGCGAGGCCCTCGCCGACTGCGTCGAGGAGTCCGAACGGGTCCTGTCCATCCTCAATACCCTCATGGATGTCACCGAGGCCGAAGCCGGCATGATGCGACTCGACCTCACGTCCTCCGACATCTGCCAACTCCTGCGCGAGGTCGCCGAGGTCTACGAATTCGTCGCCGACGACAAGAAGATCCAACTGCGCATGGAACTCCCCTCCCAATGCCCGGCCCGGATCGACGTTCCCCGCGCTCGCCAGGTCCTCGCCAACCTCCTCGACAACGCCCTCAAATACACTCCACCCGGCGGCAGCGTTCGACTCTCCGCCGAATCCCGACCGGACGGAGCGCTGGTCCGCATCCGCGACAACGGAATGGGAATCGGACCCGAGGACCTCGACCGCATCTGGACCCGCCTCTTCCGCGCGGACAAATCCCGCTCTCAGCGGGGACTCGGACTCGGACTCAGCCTCGTCAAGGCGGTCGTCGAGGCGCACGGCGGCCGCGTCGCCGTCCACAGCGCATTGGGTGAGGGCTCCGAGTTTACCGTGTTCTTCCCGCACGTGAAGGATGAGGGCAGCTTTGTAGGAACACTGCTTGCACAGGCATGATCACGGCCTATGGTGTTTTCACGCACTGCGTTGTAAGGTAAAGCATTCCAGACCTTGCCCCGGCATCAGGTTTTTCAGGCTGCCGGGGTCAGCATCAGGAAGCCGTTCAAGATACGGACGGCTGGATTCCAGATCCGGGTCCCAACTTCGGGTTCGTGGAAAACCTTCCAGCGACGGTCGGCGGAACCGGCACGGGCGTATGACAGGTTCAACGGTTTGATGGATTCCTCTGTCCCCGCGCTGACTCGCGGTCAGGGGGCCTTCACTTGGGTTCGAGTTGAACCGCAATACCCCACGTCCGTGCCGGTTCCTCCGCCCGTCGTTGGACAACTTCCACAGACTCATCGCGGGAACACCCAGTCCCATCCCAAGTGCCGTCGGCACCGGCCCAAACCGGGCGGCAACGGCCTCGTTGCCCACTCGAGCCTTTTCCCAAGGCGATGAGGGCATCGCCTCCCCGTTCCCATTCTCAAACGGGGGCTGTGTCAGGATGCCGCCCGGCATGCTTTCCTGCCGCCCCAGACTTGCCCATCCAGCGTCCACCCCACCACCTTCCCAGATCGTGAACCGCATCCGTCTGCTTCCTGATCACGTCGCGAATCAAATCGCCGCCGGCGAGGTCGTCGAACGCCCCGCGTCCGTCGTCAAGGAACTGGTCGAAAACGCCATCGATGCCGATGCCCACCGGATCACCGTCGAGATCGGAGCGGGCGGCCGATCCCTGATCCGCATCACTGATGACGGACACGGAATGAACCGGGACGACGCGCTCCTGTGTCTGGAACGCCACGCCACATCAAAGATCCGGAAGGCCGAGGACCTCTCTGCAATCACGACCATGGGCTTCCGCGGCGAAGCCCTTCCCTCGATCGCCAGCGTCAGCCGATTCACGCTGACAACACGGGAGCGCGAGGAAACCACGGGGGAAGGAACCCAGATCATCCTCCAGGGCGGGCGGATCACCGAGGTCAAAGCCGCGGCAAGCCCCAGCGGGACCACCATTGAGGCGCGGGCCCTGTTCTTCAATCTCCCCGCCCGGCGCAAATTCCTTCGCAGCGAGGAAACCGAACGCGCCCACATCCAGCACTACCTCGTGCTGGCCGCTCTCGGCCATCCCGACGTCGGCTTCACCTTCATCACCGACGGTCGCCCCGCCTGGCAACTACCCCCGCTACCCGCTGCCACCACCGCCCAACGTCTCGACGCCCTCCGGGATCGCCTCCGCCAACTCCACGGGGGATCCACCCAATGGATCGCCGTCGACTTCTCGTCCCTGATCGAGGAAGCACCCGGCCACGACGATCCCGATGCCCCGGTCCTTCGCGAACCCATCGCCAGCCACTTCCGGCTCTGGGGACTGATCGGCACCCCGGGCACCTCCCGGGCGACCCGCGACGAGCAACACCTCTTCGTCAACCGGCGCCCCGTCGAAAACCGCGGCCTCAATCACGCCCTCATCGAAGGTTACCACACCGCCCTCATGAAGGGCCGCTATCCCGTCTGCTGCCTGTTCCTCGAAATCAACCCCGCCGCCGTCGACGTCAACATCCACCCCTCCAAGCGCGAGATCAAATTCCGGGAAGAAGGGCCCGTCCGTCGAATGGTGGCCAAGGCCGTCCGCGAAGCCCTCCTCCAATACGCGCGCCAGCAAAGCGCCGAGGCAACCCGCCCGATCCACACCGCGTCCCCGGATTCCGACCTTCCCACCCTTCCGGCCAGCTCAACCGTTGCCCCAAGCCCGGCGTTCCCATCCACCCCGCCGCTTCCCCGCCAGAACGAGGCTCCGCCCGCACCCAACGCGCTCGCCCAGGGTTCCCTCGCGCTGCCTCAGCCCCACCGTTTACCGGTCGAGCCCACGAACCCTTTCCTCGCCTCCAACCCGGCGTCCCACGCCCCCACTCCGCCTGCAACCGTCGCAGCATCCCCCAGCCAGTTCGCCCCCGCCCTCCATCCCGCTCCCACCTCCCCGCAACCCCTCCTCTCCATCCCGCTCCGGATCGTAGGCGTCGTCGGACGCCTCTACGTCGTCCTCGAATCCGATCGCGGCCTCGTCCTCCTGGACCAGCATGCCGCCCACGAACGGATCCTGTTCGAACAGATGCTCCGTCGGATGGAGGAATCCACCCAGGCACCCTCCCAACGCCTGCTCCTCCCGGAAACGATCGAAGTCTCCATCCGGGATGCTGACTTCGTCCGCCGCCACCTCGACGTCCTGAACCGCCTCGGGGTCAGCCTCCGCGAATTCGGCGAACGCACCTTCCTCCTCGACGCCCTGCCCCCGTTCGTCCGCGCCTCGGATCCCCGTCGGTTCACCCTCGATCTGATGGACGCCCTCAAGGCCGCCGGAACCGGCGTGAACACCCTGCGGGTCGGCGAGGACGTCGTCGCAAAGACCGTCTGCCGCCACGCCGTGAAGGCCAATGATCCCCTCCGCGGCCCGGAACTCGAGAAACTCGTCGCGGACCTCCGCGCCTGCGACATGCCCTACACCTGCCCCCACGGTCGCCCCACACTCATCGAGATGGGCTGGCGCGAACTCGAACGACGCTTCGGCCGCGCCCAATGACCGCTCATCCCGCCGTCCTCAGCAGGGCGGCAGGTGCTCGACGATCATCGCCACCGTCTTGTCCAGGCTGCCCAGGTTGTCCTGGACCACTTCCCGCCCGATCCGCCCCAACCTCTCGCGCCTCACCGGATCCGCCAGAAGCTCTCCCAGCACCCGCTCCAACCCCGCCGCGTCCTCCACCTGTACCGCTCCGCCCCGCCGGATGAACTGCGGAACCACCTGCGGAAAATTCTGCATGTTGGGACCAAAGACCACCGCCTTTCCCAACGCGGCCGGCTCAATCGGATTCTGCCCCCCTTCAGCGGTCAGACTCTTGCCCACGAAAACCACATCGGCCTCCTGATAGAAATACCGAAGCTCACCCGTCGTGTTCACCAGCAGGCAGTCCACCTCCCCCAACGCCTTCTGGGTCGTGGGCCCCATCTCCGTCCGATAGACAAACCTCACCCCCCGCGACGCCAGCGCCTCGCCCACCTCGCGTCCCCGCTCGTGATGCCGCGGGACCACCACCAGAAACAACTTCGGAAACCGCACCCGCAGCCGCCCAAAAATCTCCGCCAGAATCGCCTCCTCGCCAGCATGGGTGCTTCCACCCAATAGGATCAACGCATCCTCCGGCACCCCCAACTGCCGCAACAGGGCCGGCACGTCCAGTACCCGACGCTCGTTCACGGTCGCCGCGTCAAACTTCAGGCTCCCCACCACCCGCACCGCCTCTTCCCGGCAGCCCAGCTCCAACAACCGCTTCGCATCGGACTCGTTCTGCGCCCCAACCCCCGTAAACCCCGCGAACAAGTCCCGGAACAGGAACCCGAAACGCCGGTAACCCCGGAACGAGCGCTCGGAAAGCCGCGCGTTCACCAGGAAGTGCGGCACCCCGCGACGCTGAAGATACCACAGGAAGTTCGGCCAGATCTCCGCCTCCACCAGCACCACCGCCTCCGGATGGATCAGGCTCATCGCCCGCCTCACATGCTTCCGACGGTCGATGGGGTAGTAGATTTTCGAGATGTGCGACGGCAGGCGCTTCTCCAACTCCGCCATCCCCGTCGAGGTCGTCGTCGAGACCACGATCTTGTAGTTCGGGACCCGTGGCTCCAACGCCCGGATCAGCTGCGTGCACAGGTTCACCTCCCCGACCGAGACCGCGTGCATCCAGATCACGTGCCGGTTCGTCAGCGCCTGCTTCAGCCGGTGGTCATAGTTCCCAAAACGCTCCCCAAAACCCGCACGCCAGCTGCCCCGGCGCACCATCTTCATGAGGTAGAAGGGCGCCGACAGCACGAAGGCGATCAGGAACAGAGCGTTGTAGAGGAACCGCATTGGCACGATGGACAGCCCAAACCCTGCCAAGGTAACGGCGAGGTGGCGAGAATGTGCCGAAAAATTCTGCCGCCGCCACCAACCCGCCAGACAAAGGTGGGGCGAGTGTCCCCACGAGCCGCCCCATGCCACCTGCCCTCAACAATCGTAGTACAGATGGAACTCGTACGGATGCGGCCGCAGGCGCAGCGCGTCATGCTCCTTGCGCTTGTGCTCCACCCACATGTTCAGGAAGTCCTTCGTGAACACGTCGCCCCGCAGCAGGAACTCATGGTCTTCCTCCAGGCAATCCAGCGCCTCGCCCAGACTCGACGGCACCTTCGGCACCCGACCC
>CAIMMI010000216.1 GCA_903842505.1 uncultured Verrucomicrobiota bacterium
CTCCGCGTGAACCATTCCCCGCCCACTCCCTTTTTCCTCACGCGGAGCCGCGGAGCCCGCCGAGGGCCTCGACTCAGAACTCCTTCCTCCGCCCGCGACGCACCCCACGCCCTTCGACTCCCCACTCACCACCCCAAACCGTCCCCCTCCGCGTCTCCGCGTCTCCGCGTGAACCATTCCCCGCCCACTCCCTTTTTCCTCACGCGGAGCCGCGGAGCCCGCTGAGTAAGGCTTGGATCACGGGCGAAGTGCGTCCTGGAAACGCTCACCCAAAGGGGACTCCCCGCCCGTGCGGATCGGGTGCCTTCGCCTGCGTCCCAGCGCGCCCTGCGGGAGTCTTCGCTGCGTTTCCAACCGCATCGTTCCCACTCAGGCGAGGGCGTACTCCGAAACCCGTTCGATGGCCCCGGGAGCCTGGATCCCTTCCGCGATCAACGGTTCCTGCCGATTACGGAAACGAACACCCGCAAAATCCACGTACCGCTCGAAAACATCCGTATTGTTGATCAATCCACGGAACGCTTCGGCTCCCGGCCCGCGACTCAGGATCGGCACCAGATCCGAGGTATGCGCCGTGCTCGTGAACCCGACCCCAGTATGGTTGGCCAGCACCTGGCCCATCGCCGCCACGTCCGACGACATCACCTCGAAAAGGCTGTACCCCTTTTTCTTGAGGAAGGGATCCAGCAACTCCTGGCGCCGGCTCGAGATGAGGTAACCGGTGGACTCGAACATCGCCTTGGCAAACCCCTCCTGATTCTCGGTCAGGAGCAACCGCTTGGTGATCTCGGGAATCGACTGACGGACCGAGAGCAGGTTGCGGAACAGTTGGTTGCTCTTCCCGTAGTCTTCGCCCATCCCATTCAAACCCGGGTTTCCGGTGGCATGGTCCGTCGTGATGATCAGGAGGGTGTCCGGATGCTCCCGCTGAAACGCGAGGCAGACGTCCAGGGCTTCATCAAAACCAATCATCTCCCGGATGGCCGCGGCCGCGTCATTGTTGTGCGCTCCGTGGTCCACCCGACCTCCCTCCACCTGCAGGACGAACCGCTCCTCGCCAGCAAGGCGGCGCAGTGCGGCCTTCGTCATCTCGGCCAGATCCGGGGCCGCCTCGACCTTGGACAACCCACCCTGGACGTCCACGACGTAGGGAATGTGACTGGCTGAAAAGATCCCGAGCCAGCGCTGGTCCCGGGGCGCCGAGGCCAGATCGGACGCCTTCTCCAGAACGGCGTAACCCGCCCGGCGAAAGTCCGCCTTGAGATCCCGCTTGTCCTTGCGGGACGTGGACTCGAAGAACTTTCGTCCCCCACCCAAAAGCAGGTCCACACGGCGATCGAGGTACTGGGCGGCGATCTCATCGCCATTGTTGCGATCCTTGACGCAGGCCGCAAATCCCGCCGGCGTCGCGTGCGTGATCTCCGTGGTCGTCACCAGCGCCCGCTTCCAACCCACACTCGCCAGAAGTTCGTACAGCGGTACCAACTTCGATCCGGTGCTGCTCTGGTTGACCTTGCCGTTCGGAATCCGCACGCCGCTTCCCCAGGCCGACGACGAGGCCGACGAATCCGTCACCAGCGAATTCTGCGAACGGACATCCATCATCCCGTAGTTCGTCCCATCCTGCCGGATCAACGAAAGCCAGGTGAGTTCCCGATGCCGCGTCAGGTGCGAAAAATGATTCGCGCACGCCACGATCCCCGACCCCATCCCGTCCGCCACCAGATGGATGATGTGCCGGGGCGTCTCACCCGGGATGACGCGTCCACGGGCCTTCGCCGGCGCGGCATGAACCGCGGCGGTCACCGGACCGGCAGCGGCGAGCGACTTCAGAAAGAGACGTCGAGACTTCATCGGAACGGCCAGCAGGATATCGGGAAACGATGCCGGTTCCGGAAGGAAAATTCCGGACCTTGGGTGGCGAAGGTGCGTCCAAAAGGTGAAATCAAGCTCATGCCGGACTGCCCTTCCACCCAGGGCGTTGGACCCACCCATGAAAAAGGCCCGGCAGGCTTTCGCCTACCGGGCTTTCATCCAGACGATGCCTTCGTCGGATCAGCGGATCCGGAAGAACCGCTGCGCGAGATCGGCATCCACCTCAACCGGGCTGACGTTGCCCAGCGACTCAAACGATCCCCCGATCGAACCGGAGACTTCGAGGGTCGCGGTTCCGTCCCAGCTGAGCTGAACCTTGCTGCCGTTGCGCACCGCACGGAGGTTCGAGCCCGGAATCACCACCGGGAGCGGACCCCGGGCGGCGATCGGCGTCACGGCCAGGAAGCCTTCGGCCCCAAGCGCGCTCCAATCCTGAGCCCAGTTCTCCGCACCAAACGCACCCACGTAACCGGTGGCTTCAAAGAACGCCGCCGTCGGAGCCTTCTTCGCCGTCGTGTACGCATTGCCTCCGAGCGCCGGAATCGGGCTCAGCACGCCGTTCGCCGTCCGGCTGATCGCACCCAACTGAGGATCCAGCAAGGGATTCAAGGCCGCGGGAACATAGGCGCTCGTGCCGTAGACATCTCCGCTCGTACCCGCCTGGGCGAAGCCGAAGAACAGGTTGTTCGCAAAGTCCGGCCGGGACGTCGCATCAATCCGGACGCGGCGGCCCTGGAACTCGGTGAAGATGTTGTTGTACCACCGGCAGAAATTCGCGCGGCGGACGTTGTGCCCGTCATTGCCCGTGCCGCTGGTACCAGCGCCGATCAGGGTGGCGTTGAACACCGTGTATTCCGACCGGGGCAGCGCGGCCTCGTCGAGGAGGTCGTTCGGCTGCGGCTGACCGTTCTGCTCGGAACCCTGGTCGCGGGCGTCCGGGGACTGGATGGCGAACCAGAACTGGTTGTTGCCGTTGAACCCTTCATCCGTGTCGAAGGCGTCGTCGTCGTTGAACGCCGAGATCAGGTAGCGGGTGTTGACCGATCCGCCGAAGAACTCAAACCCGTCGTCCGCGATGCAGTAGGCCTCGACGTATTCCACCGTCGTGCCGCGGCCCACGCCACCGAGCGAGAGACCGTTGATTTCCTTGTCCGTGGTCAGCTTCTTGCCGCCATGCCGGATCGAGACGTAGCGGATCGAGCCCGAGGAGTCGTCGTCGTCGGTTCCACCGAAGCGATGGATGAAATCCACGGCGCCCGTGGCGTTGTTGGTGACCGCCGTGTCCGGCAGGCCTTCATAGATGTCGAAGCTCACGACGTTGGTCGTGAACGCGGCATTGTTGATGCGGGCGTTGCCGAAGAGGACGATGCCGCCCCACAGGCCGCGGGACGGGAAAGGCAGGTCGGACGGATCGAGAACGTCGTCCTGAACCGAGGTCAGGATGATCGGGGAGTTGGCCGTGCCGTTCGCGTTCAGCTTGCCGCCGCGGCAGACGAAGAGGCAGCCGAAGTCGTTGGCGGCGCTCGCGCCGGTGCCCGTACCCGGGACACCCTGGATGACCGTGCCGGCCTCGATGTTGAGGACCGCGCCGCCCATGACGTAAACGAAACCCTTCAACACGTAGGTGTTGGTCGCGGACCAGTTGTGGGTGCCGTAGAGGTAGCCCCCGGCGATCTCCACCACGTTGGAGTTGTCCGGCGTAAAGCCATCCTGGGACAACGCCGACCAACCGCGCAGCCAGTTGTCGTTCGCATCAAACGCACCCTTGTAAGCCGCGGGCGTGTAGAAACCGTCCACCGGAGTCGTCTTCACATCACTGAAGACCGGGCTGCCGACGGCCGGACGCGGATCGAGCCCGCCATCCTGCTTGCGGCTGATCGAACGGAGCTGGGGATCCACAACGGGGTTCAACGCCGCCGGCACCGAAGTGCTCGTGCCATAGACATCGCCGCTCACTCCCGCCTGCGCGAAGTTGAAGAACAGGTTGTTCGCAAAATCGGGCTTCGACGTGCCATCGATGCGCACGCGCCGGCCGGCGAACTCGGTGAAGACGTTGTTGTACCAACGGCAGAAGTTGGCCCGACGGATGTTGTGGGCGTCATTGCCCGTTCCGGTAACACCCGCGCCGATCAAGGTCGCGTTGTAGACGGTGTACTCCGAGCGCGGCAGCGCGCCTTCCACCAGCAGGTCGTTCGGCTGGGGCTGACCATTCTGCTCCGAGCCCTGGTCGCGGGCGTCCGGAGACTGGATGCCAAACCAGAACTGGTTCTTGCCGTTGAAACCTTCGTCGGTGTCGAAGGCGTCGTCGTCGTTGAACGCGGAGACGAGGTGCTTGGTGTTCACCGAACCGCCGAAGAACTCGAAGCCGTCGTCCGCAATGCAGTACGCTTCCAGATACTCGAACCCGGTTCCACGGCCCACGCCGCCCAACGAAAAGCCGTTGATCTCCTTGTCCGTCGTCAGCTTCTTGCCGCCGTGCCGGACCGAGACGTAGCGGAGGTTGCCGGAGCTGTCGTCGTCGTTCGTCCCGCCGAAACGATGGAGGAAGTCGACGTTGCCGGTGGCGTTGTTGGTGACCGCCGTATCCGGCAAGCCTTCGTAGATGTCGAAGTTGACCGCGTTGGTCGTCCATCCGGGATTGTTGATGCGCGCGTTGCCGAACAGCACCAGGCCGCCCCACAGGCCACGCGTCGGGAACGGCAGGTCGGCCGGATCCGTCACATCATCCTGCACCGAGGTGAACACGATCGGCCGGGCGGGCGTGCCCACGGCGTTGATCTTGCCGCCCTGGACCACGAAGAGGCATCCGAAGTCGTTCGCGGCAGAAGCGCCGGTGCCTGTGCCCGGAACGCCCTGGATCACCGTGCCTGGTTCAATGTCGAGAACGGCCCCACCCATGACGTAGGTGAATCCGTTCAGGATGTAGGTGTTCGTCGCGGACCAACGGTGGTTGCCGTACAGGTACCCACTGACGAGGTTGGTGTCCGCGCTGGCGGAGGGGGCCGCCAACACAGCGGCGGCCGCCGCTGCCAAGGCATGGATGCGAAGTGATTTCATGCTTCTGAAACGTGCAGTTTGTGGACGGCGCCGACTTTTGGATGAATCCGTCGACGCCTGTTAGTGACCACAACTGCTCCCGCTCCATGACGGCCCGGTGACGAAAACGTTTGGATTGAGTGAATTTTACCCCGAACCGGGGATCCAAGCGCTCGATTCACGCGGCTTTGCGCCACGCCCTTTCATCGCTAGCCTCCTCCCATCATGCGCAAGACCCGCATCATCGCCACCCTCGGACCCGCCACCGATTCACCCGATCGCCTCGGCGCCCTCCTGGACGCCGGCGTGAATATCTTCCGACTCAACATGACCCACGCCAAGCATGAGTGGGTCCGGCGCGTCGTCGCGGACATCCGCACACTCGCCCACCAACGCCAGATCATCGCCGGTATCCTCCTCGATAACCAAGGCCCCTCCATCCGAACCGGCGACGTCCCCGCCCCAATCAGCGTCACCCCAGGCGAACGCTTCTTCTTCACCGTCCGCGGCGGTCAGGTCCCCGCCGGCGCCAAGGGCACGTCCGTGAATTACGACGACCTCGGCCGCGATGTCCGCCCCGGCGATACCCTCGTCGTCGACAACGGCGAGATGAAGATGCGGATCATCGCCACCAACCCCGAACACGTCGAATGCGAGATCCTCACCGAGGGCAGCCTCGGCAGCCGACGTCACATCAACCTGCCCGGCGTCCACGTCTCGATCCCGGCCCTGACCGACAAGGACCGCGCGGACGTCGCCCTCGCCCTCGAACTCAAACTCGACTACGTCGCACTCAGCTTCGTCCGGGATCCCGAAGACCTCGCCACGCTCCGGGCCTGCTTCCACGGGCATTCCCACGTTCCCCAGGTCGTCGCCAAGATCGAACACCAGTTCGCAGTCGACCACTTCGACGCGATCGCCCACGCCGCCGACGCCATCATGGTGGCCCGGGGTGACCTCGGCGTGGAATGTCCCTACGAGGAACTCCCCATCATCCAGCGTCGCATCGTCAAGGCCTGCATCCGCATGGGCAAGCCCGTCATCGTCGCCACCCAGATGCTCGAGAGCATGATCACCAATCCGCTCCCGACCCGCGCCGAAATCACGGACGTCGCCAATGCCGTCTTCGAGCAGGCCGACGCCATCATGCTCTCCGGTGAAACAACCGTAGGACGCCATCCCGTGGCCTGCATCGAGGTCATGGACAAGATCGCACGCCGCATCGAACGGTCTGGCGGTGCGAACTATCACGAGGAAGCCGAACTGACCCAACCGCGCCAGAAACTCGTCCGCAGCGCCGTCATCCTCGCCGATCAACTCAACGCCAAGGCCATCCTCGTCTTCACCCGGAGCGGCCAACTCGCCCGCTACGCGGCCGCCCAACGCCCCAAGCACTCCGCCATCTTCGCCTTCTGCCCCGACGAAACGCTCGCGGGCCAGTTGACCATCCTGCGCGCTGTCCAACCAATCGTCCTGCCTTCGTGCTCCGAGGCCCCCGAAGAAAGCGTCGACGGCGCGATCCAACGATTGCTGTCCCTCGGACGGGTCCAGCGCGGGGACACCGTCGTCATCGTCATTCCCCACGCCACCAGCCAGGATCGACAGGCCGATTCCCTCAAGATGCAGGTTGTCTGACCCGCCCGGCACCCGTGTGGGTGGGGCGAGTGTCCTCACGAGCCGTTGCTGAGTCCCAAGTTTCAAGATTCAAGTTTCAAGGCCGACTCCCGCTTCAAGGCTCCCGCTTCAAACTTGAAACTGAAAACTTCAAACTCCGGAACGTCTCGCCCCACCGCATCGCTGTTTCCACGTCACCCGCGGAGCGTCCCTCAACCGGCTTCCAATCCGTGGAATCGGTGTAATCTGTGGATCCAGATTGAAACGGAAACCCTCCTCCTCCCTCCCCCCCACACACTCCGGCCCGCGCCCGGCAACGCGGGCCAGCGACTCGACCATCCGGTCCATCTCGAGTCGCCCGGAGGCGGCGGGGTCGGCCGACTGAAAGCCATTCACATAGAGGGCAAAGGCCAGCGGCTGCCCCCCGGCCGTCGTGAGGTATCCTCCGAGGGCGTGGACGTGGCGGAGTGTTCCCGTCTTCGCAACCACGTTGCCCCGGAGCCCGGGCTCGGTGAATCGCGACCGCAAGGTCCCATCCACCCCACCCACGGGCAGGGCCGCCCGGTAGACCGCTCCGGCGGGATGCCTCGCCATGGATCGAAGCAGCCGGACCGTCGCCGACGGCGTCACCAGGTTCTTGCGCGAAAGGCCGGAGCCTTCCTCAAGCGTGGCTTCGTTACCGGAGATGCCGAGGCCCGCCAGAAAACGACCGAGCGCTGCCGAGGCCGCCTCAGAGTCATCGCCACGGCCCGGGGCTTCGCCGTTCCTCGGTCGAAGCCGGACGTCCGCCCCCACCTGCAACCAGAGTTGATGCGCGATCAGGTTGTCGGAGGGCTTCAGGCAGAGCGCCGCCAACTCCGCCAACGGCCTTGAATCCACCCGCGCCAGAACCACCGTTGCCGGCATCCGGGATCCCGTGCGGACAAAGTCCCCCTTCACCGGAATCTTCCCGCGCACCAGCGACTCACGCAGCACCCGGGCAAACCACTCGGTCGGCTCCGGAACCGACATCCGCTCCCCATACGTCGCCCCGGCCTGGATCTCGCCCCGAACCTCCATCCGCCGACTCCCCGGCATGCGCCGCAGCTGGACCCGGGCCGGTCGATTGGTCGAAACCGTCACCACCGAGACCTCAAGGTCAAAGATCCCATCCACCGGTTCGATCCGAACCTGCGGAGCCTCCCCGGCCCGCGCCCCTCCGCGGACAACCACCCTCGCGGTGTTCCCTCCGAAAACCACCGGCCCCACCGGCGCCCCATAGGCCTCGGCCAGATCATCCCAGTTCCAACCCGACCCGAAAGCATCCGCATCAAACAACCCTTCCTGGATCCGCACACCTCCGCCAATCGACCGGACTCCCGCCTTCGAAAGCGCCGACACGTACGAATCCAGCCCCGCCAATTCCCCCACTCCACCGCCCGGGGCCGGATCTCCACCCGGATCGATCCAGAGATCTCCGTTGAGTTGTCCTTCCGCATCCGGGGCCGCCGCCGCCCGCAAGGTCGTCGTGAACAGATGCCCCGTTCCAAAGCGGTCGAGCGCCAGCGCCACGCTGAACAGCTTCGAATTCGACGCCGGAACAAACAGGCGGCTGGAATTGGTCGCGTACCAGACGGCTCCGGTCTTCAACGAGACGACCTGGATTCCCCACGACCCACCCGGCGCCTTGCTCCCTTCCACGGCCGCAGTGAGTGCCGACTGCAACGCACCCAGATCCTGAAGGACCGGCCGGGTCGAAGCCTCCTTGGCGTGGAGCAGCGATGCCGCCAGCAGCCAGCAGCACCGCAAGAGCCGGGCAAACCCGAGTGGACGAACCATGCCTACGGATTACCGCGCCCTTCCGCGCGCGGCCAGCCTCATCACAACGTTCGTCCTCCACGCCGAACTGCTCGACACAGCCCCCGCCTCCAACGGAACTGCCACGTCTCCGTTGCCCTCCCCAGCCCTTTCCCAATGGCGGCCACCACCCAAAACAAAAGGACCGCCCCGGAGGACGGCCCTGCTGGAAAAGGAATCGGACGTTCGCCGGCGGATCAGGCCTCGAACGACTTGCCGCAGCCGCAGCTGCTCGTGGCCCGGGGATTCTTGATCTTGAAGCCGCCGCCCGTCAGCGCATCGCTGAAGTCGATGAGGCTGCCCTGAAGGTAATTCGCGCTGAACGGATCCACCAACACACCCACGCCGTGATACTCGGCGTACAGGTCATCCGAGCGACGCTCGTCGAAAACCATTCCGTACTGCATCCCGGAACAGCCACCGGCTTCGACAAAAACCCGGAGGTTCTTGCCAGCATTCTCGCTGTCCTCGGCCAGCATCGTCGTAATCTGGCGGGCAGCCGATTCGGTCAGGCTGATGACACTTTCGGCAACGGTCGGGGTGGACTCAACTTCAACGCTCATGACCCGCTCAAACTAGGAAGGTGCGCCAAAACTGTCAAACCTGTGGGCAGTCCGTTGTTTCAAGATTCAAGATTCAAGATTCAAGTTTCAAGGCCCGCCGGGGTGGGGCGAGACTCTGGGAAGTCCCAAGTCCCAAGACTCAAGTTTCAAGGCCCGCCGGGGTGGGGCGAGTGTCCCACGAGCCGCTGGGGAGTCCCAAGTTTC
>CAIMMI010000217.1 GCA_903842505.1 uncultured Verrucomicrobiota bacterium
GCCTCCTGACGTCGTCTCCTACCCGTAGCCGACGACGTGAGGAGGCGGGTCTTCCTCCGAGCCTCCTGACGTCGTCTCCTACCCGTAGCCGCCGACGTGAGGAGGCGGGTCTTGGGGAAGTTCCCTGTCGCCAGTCACCCGATTCCAGAACTGGCAACTGGGCTCTGGCAACTGGCAACTTCCTGCCCAACCCAAAACCAGTCCACGCCGTGGGTTGACCCTCCGGCAACCCGACCATAGTGTGCGACCCAGATGGCGGATACAGCGCCCCAACTAATTCCATCCGAGTCCAGCACCGATCCCACCGGCCGCGTCCGCGCGGCATGGGAAGAGGTGGTGTCTCCCGTGAAGTCCTTCCTGGCCCAGGTTTCGGGCCGGTTGGTCGAGCAGGTCCGTGAATTCGAGCCGGAAATAGCGGAGTACGCCCGCTATGCCCTCGACAACCAAGGCAAGCAACTCCGGCCTGCCCTCGTCGCCTTGGCCGGCGGTGCCTGCGGAAAGCTCAACGATGAGCACGTTTCCCTCGCGGCCATCATCGAGATGATCCATCTCGCGACCCTGGTCCATGACGACATCATGGATGGGGCCTCGCTTCGACGCGGCCGCTCCACGCTCGCCATGCGCTGGGGCAACGACATCGCGGTGCTCGTCGGCGACTGCCTGTTCGCCCACGCCCTCAAGCTCGCGGCCTCGTTCAACACCGCCGACGTCTGCCGTTCCGTTGCCCTTTCCACCCACGTCGTCTGCGCCGGCGAGATCCTCCAGTCCCACCGGCGCCGCCGTTGGAACATGCCCCGGGCCGAGTACTACAAGGTGCTCGAGATGAAGACCGCCGAACTCTTTGCGCTCGCCTGCGACCTGGGTGGACGCCTCTCCGGCGCTCCGCAACCGCAACGCGACGCCCTGAAGCGCTACGGCCTCGCTCTCGGTACGGCTTACCAGATCTACGACGACGTCCTGGACCTCTATGGCGCCGAGGACGACGCCGGCAAATCGCTCGGCACCGACCTCGCCAAGGGCAAGGTCACCCTCCCGGTCCTCGTCTTCCTCGAAAACGCCTCGGAACCGGACCGCCAGCAGATGATCCAATGGCTGGATGCCTGGGATCCGAGCTACTTCCCCGGTGTCCGTTCCCTCCTCGACGCCTCCAACGCCCTCGGCGAATCCCGTCGGACCATCGATGGACTGCTCGATACGGCCCGCGAGGCCATCGCCGTACTGCCGGATTCTCCTGAAAGCCGGGCCCTTCACGCACTTCCTGGATTTCTTGCGCAACAAACGGCGACCCTTGGTGTCTGATCGGCCATGCCCGGCTTGACAGCCCTCATGGAAACTCCGGTCGAACGGCCCGTCCCAGCTCCAGCCTCAGCCCCTGCCTCGGCAGACGAATCCGCCGACCGCGCTCTCGTGCGTCTCGCCCAGTCCGGCGACCTCGGCGCCTTCGACGAACTGGTCGTGCGCTACCAGGAACGCATCTACGCGCTGGTCTACCACATGACCTCGAACCACGAGGACGCCAACGACCTCGCCCAGGAAGCGTTCGTCAAGGCGTGGAAGGCCCTTCGCAATTTCAAGGGCGACAGCAGTTTCTACACCTGGGTCTATCGCATCGCCGTCAACCACACCCTCAACCACCTCAAGACCCGCCGGAGCCGCACCCAACACGTCTCCCTCAACGACCTCGACTTCAACGCCGAGCACGACCCCGACCTCCTCCAGCTCATCTCCCACAAGAATCCCCGCCGGGACGTCAATCTGCGGGAGCTCGGCGAACGTTTGAACGAGGCCATCCTGAAGCTGTCCGACGAACATCGGACCGTCGTGACACTCCACGATATCCAGGGAATGCCCCACGAGGAGATCGCACAGATCCTCCAGTGCAACCCCGGGACCGTGCGTTCGCGACTTTTCTATGCCCGCCAGCAGTTGCAGGCGTGGCTTTCGGATTTGCTGAGATGAATACCGACCCGTTGCCAGAGGATGTCGAACCGCTGCGTCGGTTGTTGGCCTTGAAACGCCACGAGACGCCGCCGCCCGGTTATTTCCGTACCTTCTCCCGGCAGGTGATCCAGCGGATCGAGGCGGAGGAACAGGCCGCCAGCGCCTCGGGATGGCGTTCCTGGATCACCCGCTTCCCGGTTCCCACGGCTTGGCTCCATCCCAACGCCTGGATCGCGTCCGGCCTCGCCCTCCTCGCCATCACCGCCATCTTCCTGCGGAGGTCCGACGCCCAACCCGGCCCCTCTTCTTCCAACCCCCAGAGCGCCGGCCTCGGATTCAATCCGCCAACGCCCGTCGCCTTTACGCCAAAAGTCGAGGAGCGCTTCACTCTGCCTGCAGGCGTCGGCTATCGGATCGAACTCATCACCTTCGACTCCAATTCCGTCCCGCACAGCCTCTTCCTGCAACCGGTCTTCACGGGCGAACCCGTCTTCTGGCCCCGGTGACCGGCCCCGGTTACCGCCCCAACTGCTACCCCCTGAAAAGCCAACGGCGTGTCCCCGGGAGTCACTCCCGCGGACACGCCGATGATTCAGGGCTCACTGCGCCCCCGCCCAATCTCAGTTCGAGGGCAGCAGGACCAACGATCCCTTCGCCTCGACGAGCGGCACCACCAGGCGCCCCAGATCATTCAAGGTCCCCTCGACCTTCCCCCCCTTGCTCAGGCCGGAATGGGTGAGCGAGTACTTGCCGTCGGGATTCCGGACCCACTGTCCCTCGCCCGCCAGGTCCATCTTGATCGGCGGACCCTTCGGCGCTGCAGCCGCCGTGGCAGCCGCACCCACCGGTGCGCCAGCCCCCCGACGCCCACCCAGCCCGTATCGGGCCGCAAGCGTCGGATCCATGCCGCCCGAACCTGCCGTCGGAACCGCTTCCGCCGGAGCTTCGCCGCCCTCAGGAGGCTTCGCCCCCGTCGACGTCACCGTGAAGTGACCGTCCGGGTAAAACCGGAACCGCAACGGGGTCAGGGTTGCCCCCAACACGGCGCGCAACGCCGCAAACTCCGTCGGGGGAATGTTGCCACGCTGACGCCGCATGCTCAGGAGCACGTTCGCCACGTCCACTCGCCAACGACCCAGGATCTTCTCGCCAGCAAATTTCGGCGAGACACCCGTCTTCACCCACGCAGAAAAGTCATTCAGATCCGTCTCCAGCAACGCCTTCACCAACTCCGGATTTCCCGTGACCGCCCTCACCTTCGGATGGTTCACCACCGCCGAAAAACCCGCCTTGTTCTTCAGCAGGTCCAGGAACTCCGGATCCGCGGCGATATCGATGAACTCCTGCTTCTCCTCCAGGACATAGAACGGCGGGTAATCCCGCAGGTACTCCAGGATTCCGGGATTCTCGTAGAGCATGCCCAAAGCGTCCGAGACCTCGAAGAACGGGGCCGGCGTATTGTCCAAGGCCCCAAACGTCCGCTCCCAACCCGTGCCAGCCATCCCGCGCCGCAACGAAGTCCCCAACTTCACCATCGCCGATTCATTCGCCCCCTCACCGATCGTCTGCGCGGTCAGATAGCCACCCACGTAAACCCGCTTTCCAACCGTCAGGAACACGATCAACGCCATCAATACACCCACCACGCAGCCCCCAGCCTGATTCATCCGACCGAAGCTCTCGCGCGTGGCGTCATCTTCCTTGTACTTGAAGTGCAGCATCACCGGGTGATGCGCCAGAAAACCCAGTCCGTAGATCGCAAACCACACGATCACGAAGGCGAGGAAACCCGGCAGCGCTTCCCGCATGACCAGATTGTCCGCAGCCACCTTGTCGGCGATTGGCTGCAATACCCCACCAAACGGACCCGTCAACGCCGTGGCGACGATCGTTCCAACCAAGGCAACCAGCATCCGGATCGCACCAGACCCGTACCCCAGGGCGGCGAAGACAGCGACAAAGAGGAAGGCGAATACCCAAACGAGCATGCGCGGAGGGTACGGTTGCGCCCTGCTTCAAAGCACGCTGAAACTTTGGGAGGCAGCGACTCGCATCCGGACAAAATGGACGGCGGAATTCGTGGCCGCCACGCCACCCGCATTGCTCGGCGACCGGGTTGTTGCCAAGGTCCACCTCCACCAGACCAAGGCCCACAACAGCGATTGGCTCGTATGAAATGCATCCTCGCCCTCGATCAGGGCACCACCAGTTCTCGCGCCATCCTGTTCGACCACTCCGGCTCCGTGCTGGGGGTCGCACAGAAGGAGTTTCCCCAGATTTTCCCGCAACCCGGCTGGGTTGAACACGACCCGGCCTCGATCTGGTCTTCGCAGTGGGAGGTTGCCTTGGCCGTGCTGGAGAAGTCCGGCGTCGCCCCGGCCGACGTGGCCGGGATCGGCATCACCAACCAACGCGAGACCACCCTGATCTGGGATCGCGCGACCGGCCGACCGATCCACAACGCCATCGTCTGGCAGGACCGCCGTACCGCCGGACATTGTGACCTCCTCCGAAAGAAGGGCCTGGCCACCCGGATCCGGCGCCGCACCGGGCTCGTTCTGGACGCTTATTTTTCGGCCACGAAGATCGCTTGGCTCCTCAAGAATGTTCCAGGCGCCCGCGCCCGGGCGCGCCGGGGCGAACTCGCGTTCGGCACCGTGGACACCTGGCTGGTGTGGAACCTCACCGGCGGTCGCACCCACGTCACCGATGCCACCAACGCCTCCCGCACGCTTCTCTACAACTTGCGCACCGGCGACTGGGACGACGAACTGCTGGCCCTGTTCGACATCCCGCGTTCCCTCCTGCCCAAGATCCGCTCCAGCTCGGAAATCTACGGCGAAGCCGTCCTTGGTTCCGTCCCCATCCCCATTGCCGGCATCGCCGGGGACCAACACGCCGCGCTCTTCGGCCAGGTCTGCCACGGTCCCGGCCTGGTAAAGAACACTTACGGCACGGGCTGCTTCATGCTGATGAACACCGGCCGGAAGCCCATCCCCTCCCGCAACAACCTCCTCACCACCGTCGCCTGGCACGTCGGCAAGGAACGCGAGTTCGCCCTCGAAGGTTCCGTGTTCATCGCCGGCGCCGCCGTCCAATGGCTCCGCGATGGCCTCGGCATCATCCGCTCCTCGAGCGAGGTCGAGTCTCTCGCCGCCTCCGTACCCGACAACGGCGGCGTCTACCTCGTCCCCGCTTTCGCAGGCCTCGGAGCCCCGCATTGGGATCCCTATGCCCGCGGCACGCTCGCCGGAATCACCCGCGGCACCACCGCCGCACACATCGCCCGCGCCACCCTCGAAGGCATCGCCTACCAGGTCTCGGACATCCTCGACGCCATGCAGCGCGATGCCGGCATCCGCCTCCGCGAACTGCGCGTCGACGGCGGTGCCTCCGCCAACAACCTCCTGATGCAGTTCCAGTCCGACATCCTCGGCGTCCCCGTCGTCCGCCCCAAGGTCACCGAGACCACCGCCCTCGGTGCCGCCTACCTCGCTGGTCTGGCCGTGGGATTCTGGAAGGACCGCGCCGAAATCGCCCGCCAATGGCAGGTCGACCGACGCTTCAAACCCGGCCTGAAGAAATCTACCCGAACCCGTCTCCTCGCCGGCTGGAACAAGGCCCTCGCCCGTTCCCGCAACTGGATCGACGCCTGACCGGGGGAAAGGAAGGATTGGTGGGCCCAGCAGGATTCGAACCTGCAACCAAGGGATTATGAGTCCCCTGCTCTAACCGTTAAGCTATGGGCCCGACCGTGCCGCCAGCGGCACCGACTACTTCGCCTCCGGCCCGAACCCCGTGGCAAGCCCTTTTCCCGTAGGACGAGCCAGCACTACTCGTTGGTGATCGAGAAGACAAAGTCCGTCACGAAGCGACGGAAGGCCTCGTTCTCCACGAACTGTTTGTAAACCTGGGTGTCGTCCTTGAGCAGGGTGAGCATGACCTTCGCCAACGCCTTGTCGTGCTCGATCCGAGCCGAGTTGGGCGTGTTCTTCTTTGCGTTCCGGTACGCTTGGTCGGCAGCCACCTTGGGAGCGATATCCTCGCGGAGGCGTCGAGCCACACGGTCCGCATCGTTGAACAGGGTACCGAAGTGATGGTTGAAAACCTTGAGGATGTTGCTCAGGCGGTCGAGTTCCGGATCGACCTTCGCACCGCCACCCTCCACCGGAACCGGGCCGATCTCGGCCTCCTCGTCGGCCGGGTCGATCTTCAACGCAGCCTTCTTCTCTACGCGGTAGCTGTCCATGTCGATGGACTCCAGAATGCCCTTCGACAGGTCCTCGTCTGCCGGTGCCGGCAGCTTCGGAATGAGAAGGTTCAGGGCAATCGAAAGCTTCTCCCACTCCCGGTTGGTGTACGGGATCACTGAAGCCAGAAAGTCATATGTGCGGACGAACGCCTTGGCCTTTCCCTTGAAGTCGACCTGCCCGTCCTCATCGAGCCGCGAGCGGTAAACACCCACGCAGACGTCCAGGATCGGGTCGAGGGTTTCGCGCGGTGCGCCCGACAGGAAGAGTTCCACCAAGACCTGCACCTGTTCCGGGGAATAGACCTGGGCGTTGTCGAGCGCCGCCTTGAGATCGTGCAGCTTGTTGGCATCCGTCTCCTCACTCAGGACGGTCGTGCGATAGTAGTCCGAGAACGCCTCGGTGATCGTCTCGGTGTTGTTCTGGAAATCGAGGACGAACACATCGTGTTTCTCGGGATGGGCACGGTTGAGGCGGGAGAGCGTCTGGACCGCCTTGATGCCGGATAACGGTTTGTCCACGTACATCGTGTGGAGCAGCGGTTCGTCGTAACCGGTCTGGAACTTGTCGGCGCAGATGAGGAACCGATACGGATCCTCCTGGATCTTCTCCGCGATGTCGCCACTCGGAAACCCGTTCAAGGACGACTCGGTGACAGCGGCTCCGCCAAACTCGTGCTCGCCGGAAAAGGCCACGATGGCCTGGTAAGGACTCTTGCGCTCGGCAAGGTAGGTCTTGAACGCGGTGAAGTACTGGATGGCCCGTTCGATGCCGTTGCACACCACCATGGACCGTGCCTTGCCGCCGATCTTGCCCAGGGCCATCACCTGCTCATGGAAGTGGTCCACCATGATCTCAGCCTTCAGCCGGATGGCGTGCTCGTGGCTCTCGACGTACTTCCGGAGCTTCTTCTGCGCCCGCTTGGTGTCGAACTCCGGGTCGCCCTCGATCTTCTTGACCAGCCTGTAGTAGCTGTTGACCGGTGTGTAGCTCCTCAGCACGTCGAGGATGAAGCCTTCCTGAATCGCCTGCTTCATCGTGTAGCTGTGGAAGGGGCGGTGCTTCACACGGCCCTCGGCATCGGGCGGCAAGGCCTGCCCGAACATTTCCAGGGTCTTGTTCTTCGGCGTTGCCGTGAACGCGAAATAGCTGGCATTGGTCAGCATCCGGCGCGCCTCCATCCGCCTCTCCAACGCATCGTTCACCGAGTCTTCCGGATCGGCCAGCGCGGCGCTCATGGCGGACGAGGTCTTGCCCCCCTGGCTGCTGTGGGCTTCGTCGATGATCAGCGCGAAGGTCTTCCCGGCCGCGTCCTTCGCGATCTCATCGAGGATGAAGGGGAACTTCTGGACCGTCGTGATGATGACCTTCTTGCCGGACTCGATGAACCTCCGCAGATCGCCGGAATGCTCGGCGTGCCCGACGGTCGCACCGACCTGCATGAACTGCTTCACGGTCTTCTGGATCTGGTCATCCAGAATGCGGCGGTCTGTGACCACGATCACGGAGTCATACACCTCCGCTTCGTCCCGCTTGAGCCCGATGAGTTGATGCGCCAGCCAGGCGATGGAGTTGGACTTCCCGCTGCCAGCGGAGTGCTGGATGAGGTACCGCGCTCCGACGCCATGAGCCGCAACGTGAGCCAGGGTCTTCCGGACCACATCGAGCTGATGGAACCGGGGGAACACCTGCACCCGCTTCTTTCGCCCCGTCTTCTCGTTCTTGGTCTCAACAATCTGGGCGTAGTTCTCCAGGATGTGGGTCAGGCCTGCAGGCGGGAGGACTTCCTGCCAGAGGTAGTCGGTCTTCAGTCCTGACGGATTCGGCGGATTCCCCGCACCGTCATTCCACCCCTTGTTGAATGGCAGGAACCACGAACCCTTGCCGCGCAGTTCGGTGCACATCCGCACCTCGGCGTCGTCGACCGCGAAATGCACCACACACCGACCAAACTCGAACAGCTTCTCCCGGGGATCGCGGTCGCGACGGTACTGCTCCACGGCGTCCTCGACCGTCTGCTTGGTCAGGCTGTTCTTGAGTTCAAAGGTGGCGATGGGAAGCCCGTTGATGAACAGGCAGAGGTCGAGTGCCCGGCGCGTCTCGTCCGTGCTGTAGCGCAACTGCCGCGTGACGCTGAAGCGGTTCTGCACATGCAGGGCGGCCGCCTTGGCGTTGCCGGGTGAGGGCGTGCCGTAGAACAGATCGAAATGCAGCGGTCCGTGCTCCAGTCCCTTGCGCAGCACGTCAATCACGCCGCGCTTGCCGATTTCACTGGAGAGCCGGGCGAGGAACTTCTGACGGTGGATATCCTTGGTGTCGCCGTAGTGGACGATGCCCAGCTTCCGGACCGTTTCCGGCTGGGTGGCGAGCAGGAAACCAAACAGGTGCGGCAGGTCGAGTGCGTGGGTGCGGTCGTAGTCCTTGGGATTCCCCGCGAGCCAGCCTGAGCCCGCAGCCTTGGCAGCCGCCAGGGCATCCGGCGTATCCAGTGCCTCCGAGGGACCGTCAAACACCAGCCCATCCACACCTGTCATGTGCCGCATGATCAGCGTTTCGAGGCCTTTCTCGCTGATGTCTGCGGTTGGCATGAGGTTCAGATCCAACCTTGGCCGATCAGCCTTTGGTGCACCAACGCGATGTGCTCGCGCGACATGAGCTTCTGCTTCCTCGCATTCCATCCATGCACGGCGGAGACCACGGCATCCAGCCCCCGGGCTCCCTCATGGCAGGCCACCCAATGGACCGTGGCGAGCAACTCCATGCCGAAAGGTGACTCGAACCCCTCGACCAGTGCCGCGACACGCGCCAGACGCAAGAGGCTCGGCGCACTACCCTCGGGATTCTCAGCGAGGAATGACTCGGCCGCATCGACGGCCCCGGGAAGCAGGGAAATCTCCGTGTCCGGCTTGTTGCGCCCGTCTGCAAAGCCGAGCGTGAAGTGGCCTTCGAACCGGTGCAGCAGGTGTCGCAGGTTGTCCGCGTAGGGCCCGTAGGTTTCCTTGGCAAAGCGCAGTCTCAGTGGCTCGCCCGCCGACTGGAGGAAATACAGCAGCTTGTGGATTTCCAGGAGCGTGAGCTGGTAGTCCAGCGCCGGATACTGCCGGCAGATCTTCAGGACGATGGCCCGGCTTGGATTCATCGCCGGACGTTCCGTCCGGTGCACGATGTCGGCGGCTTGGGGGGCGCCTTTGGGGGCAAAAACCATCACTTGGACATCCGCCAACGGAGCCATGGCGGCCTTGATTCTAGGAAAGACATCAGCCCAATCCAGTCCGCCATTGCCACAGCCCAAAGGCGGCAGGGCGATGCTGCGGATCTTGCGGTTGCGGATTTCCGTCACCAGCGCCTCAAGGCCGGACTCGATGTCTTCCAAGCGTGACGGGGAACGCCAGTGGCGTTTGGTGGGGAAATTGATCAGGTAGCGCGGCTGGAACATCTCGCCCTGCTCGTACACATGCATGCGCCCTGGCTGCACTTCGCCCGCCTTGCAGGCCCGGCGATACTCCTCGAACATTGCCGGGAACTTCTTGCTGAACTGCAAGGCGATGCCCTTGCCCATCACGCCCTCGGTGTTGACCGTGTTCACGAGCGCGTCGGCCTGTGCCTCCAACAGATTGCCTTCAGCGATTTCCAGCATGGTGCGTGGTTCAGGAATCGTAGTACCACTTCGCTTCGATTGTCACCCCCGGCGAGTGGTCAACCCCTGCAAGCAGACTCCAATGACTACTTAAGCGACTTCTCCCTAAGCTCGCCGTGTTGGCTCCATCCCCGAAGGAAGCCTCGCCCCGACGTAAACTTGCTGTTCCTCGCGGAACCGGGTGGCTTCCACCGGTGACGGCAGATCCATCGGAAACTTTTCCTGCTCGTAGCGCTCGATGTTCAGACTGAGCCGTTCCAACTCCTCTCCTTGAGCCGAATTGGGATCCGGATCACCGTCCATCAACACATCAATCCGATGGAGCGCGGTTTCGTACTCAACCTCAGTCTGGATGTCGTGGGATTTCATGATCGGCTCGGCTGAATCTCCTTGTCGCAAACAGATCGCCACCGCGGCTTCAGAGCTTCTCCTTAAGGATTTGCTCCAACCGTCGGAAGCTCGGCAGATGCCGCCTCAGGACAGCAGGGTTGAGTTTCGAGATGACTTCAAACGAGCAGTTCCCCTTTGTGAATGGGTTTGAGCAGTTGCGAGTGGCGTGTTCCAGCTTGCTCAGGACGTCATAACGGTGGCGTTGCTCCAGGTCGTGGAGGGCAGGCAGGGCCCCCTCCTCGAACTTCTGTTTGAAATGGGCTTTCAGCGCCTCCCGATCCGCCACGATCCAGGTCTCCATGCAGGTCGTCATGAAGAGCACCTGATCGTCTTCCGCGCCTTTCGGGCGTTCCCAGTTGTCCCGCTTCTTGAGATGTTCCCAAGGCTTCGCCAGATCATCGACGGGGTCTTCACTGTCGACCAGCAGGGCAACGAATGTCGCCTTCCCCTGCTTGCAAGCCGTTTGGAAATCCCTGAATGCCCGGCCCCGGCCACCGGACGCACGCAGACTGGGTTTTCGCGTCGGGCAGATCGGATCCAGCAACGCATGGAATGCTCTCCGGCACCGGATATCCATTTCCTTGGAGTCCTCCCCCCGCTTGCTGCCTTCGATGAAGATCTCCGCGCTCACCAGCGTATCCCTCCCAAGTGGCCCTTCGTCCACAGCTGTCCCAGGCGGTAATCCCTGAGCCACTCCGTCAGGTCCGAAGCCGACAACCGCTTCATCTGGGTCTTCCCTTCGTGCTTCTCGCAGACGACGACGCATTCCGGAGTCTCCGTCATCGCATCCACGAGGATGTCCGAGTGGGTCGTCACAATGAGCTGGGTTCGCTGGGAAGCGGACTTCAGCAGGTCTGCCAGGCCAGGCAGGATGTCCGGATGCAGACCCAGTTCCGGTTCCTCAATGCAGATGAGGGGGGGCGGTTGAGGGTCGCACAGGATCGCCAGCAGGCAGAGGTAGCGCAACGTCCCGTCGGAGAGGCGCGTGGCCGGAATCGAGAAATCCCCCTCGGTGAAGAACACCTGGACCGTTCCCCCTTCAATCAGGACATCGAAGTCCGTGATTCCTTCGTAGAGATCCTTCAGCCCGGCAAGGATGGCCTTCTTGGCTACGGGAAAACGGTTTTTCAACCTGTTGAGGAAGAGTCCGAGGTTCGAAAAATCCTCTTCCAGCACGTCGTTGCGCATGTCCGCCTTCTGCGGTTCGCGGAACACCGTCCCACGCCCGAATACCCATTCCCGATAGATGCGTACGCCCTCGTAGCTTCGAGCAAGCCGCGCAAGCTCCGGATAACTCTCCGGATCACGCCGCTGTGCAAGAATGGAACGGTCCGGCTCAAGGGCTTCTCGTGGAAGATGGCGGGGAGCCTTTCCAGGCGTGTTCAAGACCGGGTTTCCACCTCGGTAATGGTAGTAGAAAAAGGGCTTGATCAGACCTAAACCAAGCGGGGCGCAATTCACGATCTCGTCAACCAGACCAAACCCCTGAGCTATTGCACGAAACTCCATGGTGTGCCGCAACGGTCCCTGTGTGTTACCCAACGAGGCTTCAACTCCGGCCTTGCCAGCTTTGTTCTCACCCTTCCAGATCCACTCGGCGACGCCGCCACCACTGCGGATCACTTCCCGCCAATCCTTCGGAGACGCTCGCAGCAGGTTGATCGCCTCGAGCAGGTTCGACTTCCCGCTGCCATTGGGGCCAATCAGCACGTTCAGTGATTGGAGCTCAATGCCTGGATTGTCCGGTCCAAAGGAAAGGAAACTCCTCGGGGCCAGACGCCGGATCAGGACTGGATGGATGTTTTCAGGCATGATTCAAAACGCATCTTCCGAGAGCACGTTGCTGGGCAATTCGACCGTTCGGAGTTGTTACTACACATCCAAATTGTCTTGCCGATACTGGGACGGCAGATGCGCGGTGTCGCTTGGCTTGCAGGCCCTCAGGCCCATGGCCTGTAATGTGGGAGAAGCTGAGATGATGCGGCCGTCGCCCGTCAGGATCTCGCTGCACCGCATGTGAATTGCGGAAGCCACGTGGACTGCGTCGGCCCCTTTGAATGACAAGGAATGGATCCACCGCAGATTCCGCGCCTTCTCCGCGATTGTGAAGGATGGTTGAACGAAGACGATCCCACCTTTGCCCGAAGCCAGAAGTCCCATGAAAAACGGCTTGGCGGCGTCCAGTTTGTCCGGGTCACTGACGTGGGTGCATTCGGCAACCGTAAGCGTAGAGGTAATCAGAGTAACCTCGCCGGCTCGCCCGGCAGCAAGCAAACGGTCCAACGTCCAATTGTCGTTTGCCGTCGCTCCCCTCGGTACCATGCCAACCCGAAACTTCACCAGGTCGATCAGGGGCGCGGCATCAATGTAAATGCGGGCTAGGTCACTCATCACTGTCACGCAAGTTGGCGATATGTTCGGCCGTGCTCAAACCGCCGGTGTAATCAGGAAGACTGCCCAACCCGTCCCGATATGCCTCCAGGGAAAAATCGGGAGCCAAGCGGAAATCAGAAACGTCGATGTCGGTCGCGAAGCCCGTCTCAGCATTTTCGTGGACCCATCCCTCGACATAGACCACGGATTGAGGGTCCGTGAGTACATTCACAGCGGCCTGATACATCTCCGGTTTGAAGTAGCAATTTACCAACTGGCGGGAGCCCAACTCGCGAATCTTGAAATAGGGCCGGGCGACCTCCTTGAAAAAGGAATGCACAACTCCTTGAATCTCGCCCCAAGACTGGCACCGGTTGGCTACATTCCTCTCCATCGTGATCAGGTGGCCGCGGTCCAAAGTGAACCATTCGCTCGGCTTTTCCTCATCCGCCTTGTAGAGGCCGAAGCGAGCGATCTCGTCCGCGTCGAATGGCTCAGCAATCCTGCCAAAGCACTGCCGCGTCTCTGGCCGGATGACCAACGCCATCTCCACATCGTCGAAACGGTCCAAAAAAATCTGCCGCAAGGCCCGTCGTCCCCGGTCGTGATGCTCATGCGTCAGCGGAGTCGAAAGGCGGCAGTCGAAATCCACGGAACCGTTCTCAAAACGCTCGGCCAGCCACGCCGTCTCATCAACTTCCACTCCCAGATCCTTGGCGAGTGAAGCCAGAAACCGAACGGTGCGCAAAGTGGCCGCCGAGAGTTTTCCCATCGGCATCCCCACGCGTCCCTTGTTGAACTCAACGCGAATTCTGAGTTGGTGACTCACGATTTCCCGATTCCCCGGCTGTGCGGGGCTTCGAAACAATCCCTCTCCCCGCAGCCCCCCTGCAAGCCTTTGCTTGGGGTGACGACGGAAGAGTCGACAAGAGCGCCCTCCGTTGGGCCGAGACACACCAAAGTCCGGATGGGGATGGGTTCGTGGACGAACTCGTCACTCCGTTGCTTGCGCTTGCTGCCCGCAACCGGGGGGCGGTAGAGCTTGCCCAGTTGCTCCAGGACTTCCGGGGTCAACTCGTGCAGGCAGAGGTCCTCCACGAACTTCCGGGCCGCTTGGACTTCGCTTGGTTCCGTGGTGCGGAGGACGGCCTCGATCAGGTGCGAAGCGGAGCGACTGGAGACGTTGGCCGAGCCGACGTACGCGGTCTTGCCCAGGACGAACACCTTGGCGTGCACGTTGGGCACGCTGTAAACAGCCACGCCTCGTTTCACGAGCTTGAGGAGGTCGGTGGGGCACGTCTGACCCGAGGCGACGGCCCGATCGCTGGCATCCACCACCAGGCGGCTGCCTTTGTGGACGGGCAAGAGGGGACTCGCGCCTGCGCTGAAGTAGGCCGCCGCCACAGAGCAACCTTGCTGGGATCTACCCACGGCTTTGGTCAGTTGCGGCCAGACCTTGGAACTGATGAAGACCGTGCTCATCGCTGCCAACTGAACGCATTCATGCTCTGAATTTCGCGCGGTAGATAAAGGCGAACTTATCGTCTTGGTCTACCGCTTCGTCGATCAGGATTTCTGTCAATGCGGACGCATCCAACCGAGCCTTCAGGTCCGACTTTTCGACATTCCCCACTTCCTTTCGCGGCACCCGAACCACCGTCTTCAAGCCGCGATATTCCTGGTGCAGAAGTCCGCGGGCATCCCGTGATTGTTTCGTGAAAAACTGCCGAACATCCGCGTCCACTTCAGAAATTCGGCGAACTCCAACGACGCGTTCCAGTTTTGGTACGGGAGTTTCCGTAAGCCAAACCGTCTCTGGATTCTCCGGCGCTCTGACCCGAAACACTCCTTGCGACGGCGTGGTCGTCTGCGCCTTCGGTTCCAACAAACGTGGAACGCCGCTTTCAACTTCGATGACATAGTTAGCGCCACGCCAGTCCGCAGAGATGCCACGATGCCTTGGATGATTCTCGGTAAAATTCAGCGCCGTCAGTGTGCCGGAATATGCTGCGGTTGCTGGAGGGCGAGGCTGCCCTGGTCGCAACGCTCCTGGCTCATATAGGTACAACCAGACCGCTGCAGGCGGCCGCATGGCTTTGTCGTAATCCGTGTTTTCCGGCCGCAAGTGAACAAACCATGGAGGAGGCGTCAGATTCGTGTGACGTTCCGCGTGAATGACAAGTGTCTGCTCTGGATTGAGCGGTGGTGGCGGATTCAACGGGTCAAAAGGCATCGCTTCCGACCGGCATTGGTTGAGATGAGCCAAGGCGTCGGCGAACACCGCCTCATCAATGGTTCCTTCGACCACCACTGCCGCTTCGCAGTTCACTCCTTGAGTGGCGGATGCGGTCAGATTGTGACTCCCTGTCCACAATCGGCACTGATTCCCGGCTCGGGCAAAGAACACCTTTGAATGCATCAACCCCGGACCAACGCCCTTTTCAACCGGAGTCAATGAACCCAAATGCACAAAGACCTTTCCCGGGATTTCTGCATGCAATGCGTTCAGTGCTTCAAGGGTTGTTGGCATATCCCAAGCCACGACAACGAAGGATTCTGGCAATCGTAGTAGGGCGGAGTGCTTCTTTAGTGTCTCCACTCCACCAGGGGTCAGAAACGCGCAGGCAATCGCAATCTGATCCGTGCCGGAGGCCAGCACAGCGTCCAGAATGGGTCTGGCTCTTTGCCGGGCATTGGGTGCGATGAAGCGGACATTCATAGTTTGTTGCTCGTTTGTCCGGTCTCTGTCGAAGGTTCAGGTGTCGTGAGATCGCGATCTTCAACAACGATGCGTTTCGCGTCTGGATGCCAGCGACGGGCTAGCGCCTGCAACCACGCTTTCTCGTCGTCTGCTTTGAAGTGGCCTTTGGTGACTTGGTCGGGCGGAAAAGGACCGAGGACGTGATAGAATCGCGATCCGTCCGCGGCATAATCCGAAACCACAATGTGGTAAAGGAGTGGTTGGGGTTCTCGCGCAATGATGACGGCGTATTTGCGAGTATTCACGCTTCGGTCTCCTCGGGTTCGTCCGTAGTTTCGGTGGCAGGTTCAGGAGTGGAATTGGTTGTGATGTCTGGCAAGTTGCAGGCGGCGAGGCGGACGTTCAGCTTGCCGGTCACCACGTCCGCCACCAGTCGCGTCCGGTATTCCTGCATCAGCGCGATCTCTCGCTCGGTGCGGGCGATAGCGGTGTTAAGGCCCAGCGTTTCGCTTTCGGGTTCTTCCGGATTTTGGGGGTGATTTTTCATTGGTCGAAGGAGATTCGACCGGCGGTGCCCCCCGACGGGGCCCCAATCGCACGCCTCGGGCCACGTAGGACTCCGCTACGCTCTGGCCCGAGGCGGCTCTACCC
>CAIMMI010000218.1 GCA_903842505.1 uncultured Verrucomicrobiota bacterium
CTCCGGTTGCCACACGCGCCGCCTCCAGAGTCACCGGGTTGGCATCACAGAGCGCGTGCACGCGGACGTCGCGGCAGAGGGCGAGGCCCGGAAGATGATTCTGCAGACTGATGCCACCAGTACCGATGATGGCGATGTTCAAGGTGCTCATGTGAATGTCGACGAACCTTCCCGGCCGGAACCCAAAGATGGAAGTTGAAAGATGAACCGCAACCTCACCCTCTACCGCGCCGCCGTCACCCGCCAGCAGGCCCAACTCGGCGAACTCCGCTACGCCCTCAAGCACGCCTTCGACGGCGCCCTCAAGCCCATGGTCGAAACCCTCCTCGCCTCCGAAAAGCTCTCCTCCGCCGACCTCGACGAACTCCAATCCCTCATCGACGCCCGACGCAAGGACTCCGCGCGCCCGCCGAAGTCCAAGCGCTGAGTCCAAACGCAGAAACCCACCCATGCCATGCTCCAACTCCTCCCGGACGCCGGCCAGGGCACCCCTCTCCCCGACGGCACGCGTCGCAGGCGCATCCTCCTGATCACCCCGACCCTGATCGATCCAGCCGGACAACCCGTGAACCCGGAGCCCAGGTAGGCAGCGTCAACTGGGGTCTGGCCACCCGTCCTTCCAGCCCTATGTTCTGGCCCAATGACGGCTCTCGATGTCGCGGCCCTGGGCGTGGCCCTGGTGATCATGATGGTCGGATTCCTCGGGTCGGTCCTTCCCGGGATCCCGGGTCCGCCCCTGATCCTGGCGGCGGCGGTAGTCCACAAGCTGGTGCGCGGCGATGCCGGGGCGAGTGGGTGGGTGATCGCCGTGCTCACGCTGATGACGGGGCTCTCGTTGGCCCTCGACTTCATCGCGACCTCGATCGGGGCGAAGAAGATGGGAGCAACATGGAGAGGCGCAGTCGGGGCCGCGCTCGGGGCACTTTTCGGTCTGCTTTGGATGCCTTTTGGCTTGGTGCTCGGACCGCTCCTCGGGGCCATGGCCCTCGAGGTGCTGGGCGGCCGGGAATGGCGTGAAGCCGGGAAGGCTGGCATCGGGGCAGTCCTCGGGTTGGTGGCCGGGGCCATCGGCAAGCTGGGGTGTTCGGCCGCGATGATCGGGCTTTTCCTCGGAAACCTGCTTGTCCGGTGGGTCCACTGATTCTTCGCTTCCACCCGGCGCCAACCCGGGCCAGCCTGATCGCATGATGCGTCGTCACCCGATCGCCGGCGTCCTGACCCGGCTTCTCCTGCTCTCCCTGCTGCTCGTCCGCGCCTTTGGCCAGAAGGCCGACGCCGATGGCGGACGCCCCAGCGAGGCCGAATTGAAGGCGAAGTATGAGGCCGCCGTGAACAAGCTTCCTTGGTCCCAGGGACCGGGCGAAGCCAAGCTGTCGGATCGGGCGACGATCCCTTACGGCTCCGATTTCCGGTTCCTCGCCAGCAAGGACGCCGTCCGCCGCCTCAAGATGTCGGGCAACCGGGTCAATGAAGACGAGATCCTGGGACTCCTCGAGAGCAAGGTCGACAAGTGGTGGGTGGTGTTCCAGTTCGAAGAGGTCGGCTACATCAAGGACGACGAGAAGAACGACCTGAATGCCGACAAGCTCCTGGACTCCTACAAACAGGGAGTGGAGCAGGACAATGCCGAGCGCGATGAGAGTCCCACAAAGGTCATCGGATGGCACACGCCGCCGAAGTATGATGAGACGACCCACAATCTGGAGTGGGCCATCACCTTCGAGACCGCCGGGGAACAATACGTGAACCACAATGTCCGGGTGCTCGGACGCAAGGGGGTCATGAAGGTCGTCCTCGTCGAGGACATGGCCAATCTGGACAAGACCCTCCCGAAGTTCCGCGCCGCGTTGGGGACGTTCAAGTTTCAGACCGGCGAGTCTTATGGCGAGTACAAGCCGGGCGACAAGGTGGCCAAATACGGCCTCACGGCGCTCGTTGCCGGTGGCGCGGCCCTGGGCGCGGCGAAGCTCGGCCTGTTCGCCAAGTTCGGGCTGATCTTCAAGAAGTTCTTCAAGTTCATCATCATGGGCGTCGTGGCCATCGGCGCTGCCATCAAGAAGCTCTTCAGCCGCGGCGACCGGAACTGACGCTCCGTGACCGAACGTCAGCAACTCCTCGGCATCCTCGGGCTGATCTATCTGACCGAGTGCATCCGCTGGGTGCGGCGGGGCGGGGTCGTGTTCAACTCCGCCCCGGAAGCCCGGATCTGGCGCAAGTCACCGCTGCTGAACAACAGTCAGGGCGACGCGTACATCGGGTGGGCCTTGCCAACCTTCGGCGAATTCCACGTTGCCCGAGGCTTCCCCTTCTCCCCGCATACCGATGGATTGCTGACCTTCACCGCGGCCAGCTTCCATCAGGACGGACGCCCGTCCCAACCCGCGTTCCTCAAGCCGTGGAACGACCTCTCCCAGGTCACGGCGCAGGGCGAAAAGCTCGTCGTCTCCGGACAGGCCGTGTGGGTCTGTGACACCCCAAACGAGGCTGGCCGGCTGGCCGCGGAAATCCGCGCCGGGGCCGCGTTGGAACCGAACCGGCGCACGGAGTGGTCCCATCGCCTGCTGGAAGCCCAGTTCGATGTCCCCGCGATCCGCGAACGGCTCGCCGATTCGCGTCGACGTCTGCGCCGCTTGCGGCAAGTCGGTGCCGCCGCATGGAGCCTGATGTTCCTGGCGATGCCCGTCGCCGTCTGGCGTTGGGGTTGGACACCTCCCCTCTGGATCGGCATCCCGCTCCTGTTCGCCTGCTCCCTCTGGATTTCACGCGAGGTCCTGCGTCTCCATCGCGAATGGTTTCCGCAGGCAGGCGACGACCGGTTCCGGCTCGTCCTGTTGACCGCCCTCTCGCCGGTCACCGCCGTGCGGGCCGCCGAACTCCTCGACCGCCCCCGGTTCGAGGAATTCCACCCGGCCGCCCTGGCCCTGGCCTCGCTTCCCAGGGAAGCTGCCGAACCGCTTTGCGCCGCGCTCTGGCGCGACTTGAAGCACCCACGTCTTCCGCTCCCTGCCCTGCCCGCAGACCAACTGTTGATCGAATCCAAGTGGCGCGACCAGGTGCTCAAAACGTTCGGACACGCGGCCTCGAAGGAAGGCTTCGATACGGTCCGTTGGGACGCACCTCCAGCGAGGACCGAGTCCAATCACGGCCGCTACTGCCCACGCTGCCACGCGCAGTCCACGTCGCAGGGCACCGTTTGCCAGGACTGCGGCGGAATCGCACTCCTCGACATCCCTGCGTGAACCGCACAGACCAGCCGGAGGCTGACCACGGGCGCGTTACCAACCACCCGGCGGCTTGACCGTTCGGACCGGCCGATTCGTCCCGGACCCAGCCGGTTCCTGCTTCGCCTTCTTCTCCTTGAAGGCCGAACGAAGCAACCAATGCCGGGTGATGACCTGGTTCACGTTGGACACCAGCGTGCTGACATTGCCCGTGACGTTGGTGTCCCGCATGAGCAGGACGTTCACGTTGGTCAGGGTCAGGTTGACGTTCGAGGACAACGTCGGAATGACGACATTGATGTTCGAAGCCAACTGGCGCGTGGTCAGGAGCGTCTGGTCGAGATTGTTGGTCAGCATCGGCCACGCGTCCCGGAGTTGCGCCGTCAACTCACGCGTGTTGACCAACACCGCGTCGAGGTTGTTCGTCAACCCGGGCAAGGTCTGTCGCGCCGTGTCGAGCACCTGGCCAACCTGGTTCGTGATGCCGGGCAGCGCCCCCTTCACGATCTCCAACGACCCCTGCAATTCCCCCAGCATCGCCGGCAACGTGCTGTCCACCGTCTCCGCGATGTGGTCCAACCGGGACATGACCCGCTGGGCCTGCGCGACCAGCGTTTCACTCTGGTCGAGTCTCAGATAGTAGCCGCCGGATGTCTGGGCGGGCTCATATTTCAGGTACTTGTTCGTCCGTTCCGCCCCCGGTTCGAAGATCGCAAACTTGCTCATCAGCACCCCCGGCTGCCCATTCGGCGCCTTTCCAAAGGTTGGAATCCCCTGGGTGGAACCCTGCGTGACTTCCAGAAACGAACCACCCAGCAGTTCAATGGGCAGTCCACTCAGCTTCACCCGCGCATCACTGTTCACGTACCCAGGAAACTGCGCCTTCCCCTCTGCCCGGATGCTGAACCGCACGAACACATTGAAATGGTTGGTGACATGATGATCCCAGGCGAGGCGCTCGCTCAACTCGATGGCCGTCACCTCGGTCACTTGCCCGACCTTGAATCCCATCAGGTTCACCGGCGAACCCGGCTTCAATCCCGAGGCGTCCTGCAGATAGGTGAAGTACGGAACCTCCACCACGAACCACCCGCGAGCCTCCGCCGTCCGTCTCAGGAACAAGGCAAAGCCAACGACCATCAGCAGGCCCGTCACGCACAGGAACAGCCCGACATACCACTCCACCTTGCTCAGGCGGGTCCTCAACTGCGGGGTCAAATCCTGTAATCCCATGAACGTATCCTCTCAGTCTGAATCGTGCAGCAGGTCCCGGAGGTCTGGATCCTCACACCCTTCGAACTCGGATCGCCCGCCCACGCAACGCCATCTGCCGCCGTGCGTCACGGCAAATCTCCCGCCAACGCCCAGCAGCGCCTTGGGATCATCCGTGGCCAGGATGAGGGTCATGGGCTTTCCCCCGAACTTCGGGTGACCCGCCAGCAACTCCAACAGGAACGACCGCCACCATCGGGAATGCGATGCATCCAACCCGGTCAACGGATTGTCCACCAGCAGCAAACCCGGCCTCAGGATCAAGGCTCGAGCCAAGGCCGCCCGATGCGCCCACGCGCGACCCAACCGGCCAGCGGGTTGATCAGCCATTGCCGCCAACCCGAACCGGGCAAGGAATTCCATGACCTCATCCGCCACCTCATCCAACCCATGGTTGCCATGATAGCAGAGCGGCAACGCCACGTTCTCGAACACCGTCCGGGATGAAAACAATCGCCCGGCCCCATCGAAGACCATCCCGATCCGCCGCCGGATCTTCTCCAACTCCCCGCCTTCATTCCCGGGCACTACCACCCCAAAGACACGCACTTCCCCGCCAAGGTACGGATGCAACCCGGCTGCCGTCTCCAGAAGCGCCGTCTTGCCGGATCCCTGCAACCCCGTCACCACCCAGCACTCTCCCTCGGCAACCTTCCAGTTGACCCCCGTGATCAAGGGCAGTCGCGGGGATCGCGGGTGCACCACGGTCACATCCAGCATCTCGATGACGGGGGGCTCCATGGCTCAGATGAGGAAGTAAACCGGAAGGAAGAGGGCATCCACGAACAGGCACGCCACCATCGTATGGGCCATGGTCTTCGTCGTCGCATGGCCCACGTCTTCCAGGCGCATGGCCTCGGCCAACCCGTGGTAGCAGATGATCAAGGAGGTCAGCATCCCGAAGGCCAGTGTCTTCAGGGCCAGGAGGGGAAAGTCCACCCAACTGACGGCATCCGCGATCACCCGGAAGTACTCGCCCAGCCCCATCGGGAACCCCCGCAGGAATGCCACCAGATAGCCCGCCAGCAATGCCGTCATCACCATGTAGACCGTCAGGCTCACGATCGAGACCGTGAAACCAATCAACCGCGGCACCACCAGATAGTGGATCGGGTCGATTCCCATGGCCTCCAACGCCTCCACCTCACCCACGGCCCGCGCCGTTCCCAACTCCGTCACCGCAGCGGTCCCTACCCGCGCCAAAACCACCATCGCCACCGTCAGCGGCCCCAACTCCCGGACGACCACGGTCACCAGCAATGGGCCCATCAACTGGGTCTGCCCGACTTGCACCAACAGCAGCACCGTCTGGCCCACAATCACCAGGCCCAGCGCCATTCCCAGAAAACAGACGATCGGCAGGACCTTGACCCCGGACCGAAGAATTTCCTGCTGCACCAGGGGACGGATCACACGCGACGACGTCCCAAACTTCGTAGCCAAGGTTCCCAGCGTGATCAGCGTAAAGGCCCCGATGCGCCGACTCGTCTCGACCCCACCCAGGATCCGGTGACCGAGTCCCCCAAAGCCGCGCACGCCCCTCCTCACCGCCGAGAACAGCAGGCCTTCCCGAGGCTGGAGAGTGGCTTTGACTTGCGGATCCACGACGCCACCACCCTAGGCCTGCCCGCCCGCGCTTCCCAGTTTCAAGTTGGCTGGCTAGACGAGATTCACCGGATCCACGTCGATCACCAGATGCACGTCATCCGGCAACGAGGTCGATGCCTCCAGTCGCGCCAGGACACCGCTCATCCGCAACATCGCCCGGCACCGGATCATGATCTGGTATCGGTACAGGCTTTCGGCCTTCACCAAGGGCGCCGGTGCCGGTCCCGCAATCACGAGTCCCGGCCACCCGCCCACCGCCACATCCAACTCTTTCCGGAGATGTTCGGCGGACATCCGCACCTTGTCCTCGTTCCTGCCCTTGAGCGTGAGCAACGCGATCCGCGCAAACGGCGGATACTTCAGTTGTTCACGGAATTCGACTTCGGCCTCATAGAAACCCAGATAGTCGTGCCGCCGGGCAAATTGGATCGCCGGATGAAACGGCGTGAAGCTCTGCACGAAGACCTCCCCCTCCACGTCCCCGCGTCCAGCCCGACCGCTGACCTGGGTCAGCAACTGAAAGGTCCGTTCGCCCGCCCGGAAGTCCGGCACGTGCAGGCTCAGGTCCGCATAGAGCACCCCAACCAACGTCACGTTCGGAAAATGCAGCCCCTTCGCGATCATCTGCGTCCCCACCAGGATGTCGATCCGCCCGGTCCGGAACTCCGTCAGGATCCGTCGGTAGTCGTCCTTCTTCTGAAGCGTATCCCGATCCATCCGCGCAATCCTCGCCTTGGGAAACAGGCGAACCAACGTCTCCTCGACCCGCTCCGTTCCCAACCCGGCATACCGGATCGCTCCGTCTCCACACTCCGGCTTTGGACACCGCACAGGGGCCGCCTCGGAATGCCCGCAGATATGGCACATCAGGAGGTGCTTCGCCCGATGGAAAGTCAGGGACACGCTACAGTTCGGGCAACCCGCCACATAGCCACATTTTGGACACTGGAGGGAACTCGAGTAGCCACGCCGGTTGAGGAACAGGATTGTCTGCTCCCCCTTTTCAATCCGCTGCCGGATCCCTTCCTTCAACGGCTCCGAAAAGACTCCCGGCGTCCCCTTCTCCCCCTTGCGCGACTCCAACCGAAGGTCGACGACCCGCACCACCGGCAACTTCTGCTCGGTCGCCCGCGAGTGCATCTCCAGGAGCGAGTACTTCCCCTTCCGCGCGTTGTAGTAGCTCTCAACCGACGGCGTTGCTGATCCCAACAAGACCACCGCCCGTTCCCGGGCCCCGCGCACCACGGCCACATCCCGCGCATGGTACCGGGGCGCCTCCTCCTGCTTGTAGGAATGCTCGTGCTCCTCGTCGACCACGATCAGCCCCAGCTGGTCCACCGGCGCAAACACCGCCGACCGCGCACCAATCACGATCCTCGCCCGGCCCTGCCGGATCTTGTGCCACTCGTCGTGCTTCTCACCCGCCGACAGATGGGAATGCAACACCGCCACCATCGTGGCATTGGGCCCCGTGCTGAACCGGGCCTTGAACCGCTCCACCGTCTGTGGAGTCAGTGAAATCTCCGGAACCAGCACAATCGCCCCCTGCCCCCTCGCCAACGCGATCCCGATGGCCTGCAGGTAAACTTCCGTCTTCCCGGAACCCGTTACGCCATGCAGCAGCAACGGAGCTATCGGCGCCAATTCCGTTTTCCCATCGCCAACGATGACCGCCTGTTCCATCGCCAATCGGATCGCGGTCATGGCCCGCTCCTGCTCGGGATTCAGCTTCATCGCCTCGGTCGGCAGGATCTGCTCTTTGGCATACGGATCCCGCTCGTCCACCCGGGGCGCAATCCGGACCAATCCCTTGTCCTCCAACCGGCGCACCGTTTCGTCCGTCGTCTCCGCCAACTTCAGCAACTCCTGCAGCGGCAACTCCCGCCATTCCTCAATGACATTCCAGATCTCCTTCTGCCTGCCCGTCAGCTTCGGCATCTCCCCAACCACCGGCAACGCCTGGACATAGAGCCGCTCCCGCCACTTCGCATCCTCCTTCCGAACCGAGTCCGGGAGCACACTCTTCAAGGCCACCTCAACGGCGCAGCAATAGTACTCCGCCATCCAACGAGCCAGATCGAGCACCCGCGGCGTCAGCATCCCACTCACCCCGACGGCACTCGAAATTGCCCGGAGATTCGTGTGCGGCGAACTGTCCACGAGTGCCGTGACCACCCCGATCACCAAGCGTGGACCGAAGGGAACCTTGACCCGGGTCCCGACCTCGATGCGCTCCTTCAGCTCCGGTGGAATCGAATAGTCGAACTCCTTCCGGACCGCGATCTCCAGGGTCACACGGGCGATCATCGACGATCCATGGCCGTGTTACTGCCGCCGCGGCTTCAACGACGCCAGGTAGGTCAGCAAATCGGCAAAGTCCTGAGCCGACATCGAATCCTGCATGCCCGCAGGCATGATCGATTGCGCCTGCTTGTCCCGCTTCACGATCTCGGTCTTCCGGTATCGCAACACCTGCCCTCCAGGAACCTTCATCGCGACTTCCTGATCCGTCTCACTCGAAATCAAACCCAGAACTTCATCCCCATCCCTCAGGGTCAGTAGCCACGCTTCGTAACCAAAGCTGATCCCCGCGCTCGGATCGACGATCGCATCATAGAGTGCCTCCTTGCCCAACTTGCCGCCGATCTCACCCAGATTGGGCCCAAACTCCACGCCCTCCCGGCCAACCTGATGACACGCGATACAACCTGAAGCCGCACGCTTGAAAACAGCAGCCCCGCGTCCGGGATCCCCCTCCAACTGGAGGACCCGCTCCTTCGGCAGCTGTGCCTCGCGCCTGGAAATCGTCCCGGACCGGCCAAGCTTCTGCACCTGCTCCCGGACCTTCGGCCAGCGGGCAGCCTGCAACCCCTGCATCGCCCCATCCGCCAAGGCGCCAGTCAATCCGTTCGATCCCATCAATCGGAGCAGCGCCTCGGCCCCGGACTCACTCGTCAGCAATGCTGCCACCGCAGCCTCGCGCTGGGCAGATGTACGGTCCGAAGCCGACAGGAGACGCACCAACTCGGGAGTCCACTCCGTCCGACCCGATCTGCCCACCGTTCGGATCAACTCCGCCGCAACGCCCGCCGCCTGGAGCTCCTCCTTCAGGGCTGACGCATCGGTCACCCCGATATAGCTCACCGCATCCAAGGCCGCCTCGTCCCCCGGATGCTTCCGCAAATAGTCAACCAACTGGGGAACCCGATCCTTCAAATCGAAGTCGCGGATCAATTCCACCATCACCCCCTGCCCCCGGACGCCGTCGACCATCTTCTCCACCGCGCGCTTCAACGCAGGGTTCGCTGACAAATCCGCCCCCTTCAGTCTGCGAACCGCTTCGATGGCCACCGCGTTCGGCTCCTCGGCCAGCATTGGAAAGACCGCGAACCCAAGCACCAGTGCCACGATTCGAATCAATGGGTAGGAAGGCATGTCCAGAACGGGTTCGGTTCAGACAAAACAAATGCCGCTGGGAAACCAGCGGCATGGAGTGGTAGCGCGTATGGGAATCGAACCCATCTTTCAGCCTTGAGAGGGCCGTGTCCTAACCGATAGACGAACACGCCACTGATGAGTGCATTACGTACAGGGCACTGCATCCCGGGTCAACCCGGATTTTTGCCCCATCCAAAATACCAACCCCTCCTTCACACCCAGGACGGGGCAATCGAATTCAGGAGAGACCGGGAAAATGAGCCCCAGAAAAGCAAAAAGGGCCGCCTTCCGAAGAAGGCGACCCTGATGTGCCATTCCGAATTACTTGCGGCGGAAGAGCAGCAGGCCACCGAGACCCAACGCGGCGAGCGCGTAGGTGGAGGGCTCGGGAACCAGAGCGAAGCTCGTGAAGTTCGCGATGACCGCGGGGAGGGTCGGCGGGCTGCCGGCGCCACCGAGCTTGTCGATCGAGAAGGAGATCTCGTTCTTGTAGAGAGCCGAGGCGTAGGACGCACCGGAGGTCACATCCCAGGCGCGAACCTTGACATCAGCCTTCGCGTCAGGAGCAACGAACGGAACAACCAGCGTGCCACCCGAGAACAGACCAGCGTTGGCGCCAGTCAAGGGAGCGGAACCGGTGTAAGCAGCACCAGACTTGGTGACGGACTCGAAGTTACCCGACGTCGGGTTCTTGACGAGGATGTCAACCAGGAAGTTGGCACCAGCGATCGCCGTCGTGCCGTCCTTGTCGAAAATCTTCGGACGACCGGCAGTCTTGATGTTGGAGAAGTCGATCGTGCCCTGCGCCATCACCGAAGCGGCGGCGAAAACACCAACGACACCCGCGAACAGTTGAGCTTTGTTCATGAGCAATGAGTGGTTTGTTTGAGTTGGAGAATCAGTTGATCGTGAACGAACGGCTCCAGTTCTTGGAAGGCTCGTTGTTCAGGACGAAGAAGGACTCAGCAACAGCAACCGTGGGCGCGTCGCCCAACCAGGTGCCACCGAGAGCGTCGGTGCCGGCGTAGTTGCCGCTGACGAACTGGTAGACCGTCTCGTCGCCGACCGGGTACTCGAGACCGTCGAGCTTGCCAGCCTGGGGAAGAGCGGAAGAGCGGATGGACAAGCCATTCGGGATGCTGACAACCTTACCCACGGCAACTTCACCGACGAAGGTGATCTTGACGTCAGCGGCATCGAGGCCGAAGGCGAAGAAGCCGCCGCCAGGAGCGACAACCACATCAGCACCTTCGATCCAGGCGCCACCCAGCGCCGTGGAACCCGTGAAGGAACCGCCGACGAAGTGGTAGAGGGCGAGGTCGCTGCTGATCTTGATCACCTCTTCAACAGTGTTGCCACCGTTGTTGAGGGGATTGGCGATCATCAGGAACTGGTTCTTGGGGACCGTCTTGTTGACGTAACCCACAATGTTCTTCGAGGTCGTCTGCGCGAGCAGAGAACCACTGGCCGCAACAGCGACCGCGAGGAGAAGAGCGTTAGTTCTCATGGAATGGCTAATAACTTCCGTGTGTACTCGGAGGTTGCCCAACACCCCACCACCCCGTCAACTGCAATTTTGGAAAGAATCCATCTTTCTTCCATCAGGGCCGACACCCCCCATCCTGTCCCGAAAATCCACCCTTGATGCAACCTTCAGTTCCGGATGGTGTTTCAACTTCCGTGGCTCATTCTCTCCACATGCTCCATCGCCGCCTGCTTGTTGTTGCGATGACCGCCTCGCTCGCGGTGCTCCCCCCTGTTCATTCCGGCGCAACCAACGCGTCGTCCGCCTCCCCTGAAACCACTGCCGCCCCTGTCGAGGGCGCCATCGTCGCGGTCCCCACCTCCCCTTCGGCCGATCCAACGAACGGAAACCCGTTCCGGCTGATCTCCGCCAGAAATGCCTTTGGAATCAAGGAACCGGTGGTTGCCCCACCGCCCCCACCCGAAGTTCCCCCCACCCCACCGCCGGTTCCTTCCAATGTCACGCTGACCGGCTTCTCGCTCTGGCAGGGCCGCAAGAAGGTGTACCTCCAGATCGCGGCTCCGGGTAGCAAGGCTCCGTCCTATCGGGACATGGAGGAGGGCGATATCCAGGACGACATCGAAATCCTCTCGATCGACGAGAAGAACGAGGTCGCCAAGATCCGGAACGCCGGTCAGGAGTTCACCCTCAATTTCAAGGAGAACGCCCCCAAGGCAGCCGCCGGCGCTACCCCGATGCAACCCGGCACCCCGGGCGTCATTCCCTCTCCGGTGACAGCCGGGGTCGCGAACACGGGCGTCATCCGGCAGCCGGGTGGCGGCCCGACCGTCATCGGCCGGGGAGGCGTGGTCGAGGGTGGCGATGGTGGAATGGGCGGAGCGCCCAATCCCAATGCCGGTGACGTTTCGGGGCTGGGTGCTCCGGCTGCCGGGATCCTGCCCGGCCTTCCGACACGCCGGGCAAGGGCGGAAGCAGCCGCAGCCGCTCCGAATTCTGCACCCATCCTTCAACCGGGCGCACCGCGGATCATCAACGGGCGAACCATTCCAGCACCGCCGCCGGTGCCGGTGCTCGACGTGCCCGCTGGCGAGTGATCGGCATGCCGAACGGTTGACGAGGGCGGATGTTGACCCTGTGCCGGGCGCTTCCTACCGTCGCGCCTCGTATCTATGCACGTCCTTGTCTGCGACCCCATCTCACCCCGCGGAATCGAATTCTTCAAGGCACGCCCCGAATTCCGGGTCACCGTGCTTCCGAAGCGGCTGTCTGAAGCGGAATTGATCCCGCTTCTGGCCGATGTGGATGCCATGGTCGTGCGCTCCGAGACCAAGGTCACCCGGAAGCTCATGGAGTCCGCTCCGAACCTGAAGGTCGTCGGTCGGGCGGGCGTGGGCATCGACAACGTGGATGTCGAGGCAGCCACCCAGCGCGGGGTGGTCGTGATGAACACCCCGGGTGGAAACACGATCACGACTGCGGAACTGACCTTCTTCATGCTGGGCGCCCTCGCCCGCAAGATTCCTGCGGCACACGCTTCGATGGTGGCCGGGAAATGGGATCGAAAGCTTTTTCAGGGCACCGAAATCGCCGGAAAGACCCTCGGCGTCCTGGGCGCCGGAAGGATCGGCACCGAGGTTGCCAAGCGGGCCTTGGCGTTCGGCATGCGGGTGGTCGCCTACGATCCGTTCCTCAACGATACGCGCGCGAAACAGCTGGGAATCGAAGCGGTTTCGGATCCGGACGCAGTTTACCGGCAAGCCGATTTCATCACGGTCCACATGCCGGTGACACCCGAGACGCGTGGCATGCTGAATGCCGAAGCCTTCTCCCGCATGAAGCCCGGCGTCCGGCTCATCAACTGCGCCCGCGGCGAAATCATCCATGAGGACGATCTGGTGGCGGCCCTGACGAGTGGTCGGGTCGCCGGTGCCGCCCTCGATGTGTTCATCACGGAACCGCTTGATGCCGCCCACCCACTCCGGGCGCTGCCCAATGTCATCCTGACGCCTCACCTCGGCGCATCCACCGAAGAAGCCCAGGAGAAGTGCGGGCTCGAAGTCGCGGAGATCATTACTGCCTTCCTCCTGACCGGTGAGGTCCGCAACGCCGTCAACCTGCCCGGCGTGGATGCCAAGACCTACGAACTGGTCAAGCCCTACCTCGCCCTCGGCGAAAAGCTGGGTTCCCTGCTCGGTCAACTGGTCAAGACTCCGGTGGACCGAGTCCATATCACTTATGGAGGTCGCGCACGCGAACTCCCCCAGACCGACCCCATTACCCGGGCTGTCCTCAGCGGATACCTCCGGCAAGGCTCGGTGGCGGACATCAACAACATCAATGTCCGCAGCGCGGCAGCCTCGCTCGGCTTGGCGGTGGAGGAGAAGCGGTCAGACGAAGCCGTGACCTTCAACGAGTGGCTGCATGTCCAACTGTTCAACGGCAGCGAGAAGGTCCTTTCGGCGGGCGGCACGTTCTTTGGCTCCCCCAACAACCCCCGGATCGTCCGCCTCTACTCAACCCCGGTGGAGATCCCCATCTCGGGCACCCTCCTTCTCCTGAACAACCAGGATCGGCCGGGAATCGTCGGCAAGCTGGGAACCGTACTCGCCCGGCATCAGGTCAACATCGCCAGCATGAGCCTCGGACGCGAAGCCGCCGGTGGCGAGGCGCTCACGGTGCTGGTCCTGGACAGCTCTCCCTCCGCGGAGTGTCTGGCAGAACTCGCCGCAGATCCCGCCATCTCCAACGTTCAGGTCGTCCGCCTCTGAACGGCAACCATCCAACCCCAAGAGACCTCCCCTTGAGCCCGGCCCTCATCGGTCTGGAGTGCGGCGGAACCCGGACCGTGGCGATCGCCGCGACGCCGGACCTGCAACTCATCCAGCGGATGGAGGCCGGTGCCTGCAACCTGAGGTTGGTGTCGGATGCCGAACTGGAGAGCCATTTCTCCAGGATTGCCGCCCAATTGCCGCCTGCGGCAGCGATCGGTGTCGGGATGGCCGGTGTGCGCGACGCCGCGGACATCTCCCGGGTGCGGTCCGTGCTTTCCAAAGTCTGGCCCGGTTGCCCGAACGAGGTGGATCATGACCTCGAATCCGCGCTCTCGACCGCCGAACTCGATCATCCGGGCCAAGGCCGAAGCCGGGTGATCCTCCTCAGCGGAACCGGCTCCTGTTGCTACGGCCGGTCGCCCTCCGGAAAGACCGCCAAGGTGGGGGGCTGGGGTCATCTGCTGGGGGATCGCGGAAGTGCCTACGACATCGTTCACCGGGCCCTCCGGGCAGCCGCCCACCACCTCGATCACTCCGGCCGATGGTGTCTTCTGGGGCAGCGTGCGCTCGCCCGGTTGCTGCTGAATGCGCCCAATGACCTGATCGCATGGATGCAGTCCGCGACGAAGTCGGAGGTCGCCGCACTCGCTCCCGAGGTGTTCGCCGCTGCTGCCGAGGGCGACCCCGTCGCGCGCAAGGTCCTTGCCGGGATCGAAGAGGATCTCGCCAGAGATGCGGTTGCCTGCGCGCGCCAACTTGGGCGCAGTCCTGCCGACATTGTCTTCGCCGGCAGCGTCGTGTTGCGTCAGGCAGCCTTTGCCAGGCGCATCGCCCGTCGTATTCGAGCAACCCTCCCCGGCGCATCCGCACGCCCACTCCAACGGGAATCGGCGTGGGGATCCGTCGTCATGGCCCAAAGGTCGCTCGGCACCGCGTTCAAGGGCTCAAAACAGATTGCCGCAGCCAAACCCCTGGTGGCCGATGCCGAGGACTCCTTCCGGATTCCGAAGTCCCGGGAACTTTCGCCCACCGAACAACGCAACCCACGAAGCACCCGCCTCGACCGCCTTCCCGTCCGTCAGGCGATTGAACTGATGCTGGATGAGGACGTCGGCGTTGGATCGGCGATCCGTGCACAGATGGGCGGGATCGAGAAACTGATCCGCCGGGTCAGCGCGGCCCTCGCGAACGGTGGGCGCCTCTTCTACGCCGGTGCCGGGACCAGCGGGCGGTTGGGGGTTCTCGACGCAAGCGAGTGTCCGCCGACGTTCCGGACCCCGCCCGATTGGGTGCAGGGGATCATGGCTGGCGGATTCCGCGCCCTCCATTCTGCCGTTGAGGGAGCGGAAGACGATGCAGTCGCGGGTGCGGCGGCCCTCGCGGGTCGGGGCGTGGGTCCCAAGGATGTGGTGGTCGGCATTGCAGCCAGCGGCAGGACCCCCTTCGTCTGGGGCGCACTGCATGAAGGCAGGAAGCGGGCGGCGTTCACGGCCCTGCTGTGCTTCAATCCGCACCTCGAATGCGATCGCAAGGGACCGCCTGACCTGTTGCTCGCGCTGGACACCGGTCCCGAAGTGCTGACCGGTTCGACACGACTCAAGGCCGGCACGGCGACAAAGCTCGTCCTGAACCTCGTCACGACCCTGAGCATGGTCCGTTTGGGCAAGGTGGTCGGCAACCTCATGGTCGACCTCAATCCTTCCAACGTGAAGCTGCGCGATCGCGCCATCCGCATCGTCCTTGAACTGACCGGAACAGACCGGGCTGCCGCCGAAGCGGCCCTCGTGGCCGAGGGTTGGATCGTCAAGGCAGCCATCGCCCGCCTCGGTAGAAAAGCCTGACTCCATGCCTGCCATCGACGTTCAGGGCCTGACAAAGACCTTTCGGACCTACAAGAAGGAACCCGGGCTTGGAGGTGCCTTCCGAGGGCTCTTCAAACGGACCTACGACTCGGTCAACGCCGTCGACAACGTCTCTTTCCGGATCGAAGAAGGAGAATTCGTTGGCTTCCTCGGCCCCAACGGCGCCGGCAAGACCACGACCCTGAAGATGCTCTCCGGCTTGCTTCACCCATCCGGAGGTCAGGCCCGGGTGCTCGGATGCATTCCGTGGGAACGAAAGGACGAATATCGCCGACAGTTCGCCCTGCTTCTCGGCCAGAAGAACCAGCTCTGGTGGGACCTCCCGGCCCGCGACTCCCTCGAACTCAACGCCCGGATCTACGGACTGCCTCAGGACCAGTTCCGACGCACCGTCGACGAACTCTCCAGCATGCTGTCGATCGGCGACAAGCTCTCCACCGCCGTCCGCGAGCTCTCGCTGGGCGAACGGATGAAGTGCGAGCTGATTGCATCCCTCCTTCACCAACCGCGCGTCCTGTTCCTGGATGAGCCCACAATCGGTTTGGATGTGGTCTCGCAGCGCGTTGTCCGGGACTTCCTGCGCGAGCACAACCAGAAGCGGAAGACGACCATCATCCTGACCAGCCATTACATGGCGGACATCCAGGAACTCTGCGAACGGGTCATCATCATCGACCACGGAAAGCTGTTCTTCGACGGTCGACTCAACGACATCCTCGACCGGTTCGCCGACTTCAAACTGGTCACGGTGCAGTTCCAACCCGCCACCGGTCAGCCCTCCATCGACCCGGCGCGGTACGGTGAGGTGGTTGAATCCACACCGGGCTCCCTGCGCCTCAAGGTCAAACGCGATCGGGTCATCTCCGCGTGCAAGGCACTCCTCGATGAACTGCCGATCCTCGACATCGATATCCAGGAAGTCCCCGTCGAGGACATCATCCGCCAACTGTTCCAGCGAAGCTGAGCGGTAGACGGCTGCGACCTCCGAGAGAGAAACTTGCCCTCGTCGTCGCAGCATCCACCCTCCAGCCCATGACGGAGACCTACTCCGAGACCGAAGCGTCCATCCCCGCACGCTCCGAACGGCAGGCCATGGACTGGAGCCTCGTTCTCGCCAGCCAGTCGATCGAGGTCCGTCTCGAACGACTCCCGGGCAGCGGTCGCTGGCAATTGATCGTCCCGGAACCGGAATCGCAGCGGGCCCGTGATGTCATCCGCCAGTTCCTGCGGGAAAATCAGGGCTGGGCATGGCGGGTCAACGTTCCCGGTTCCACCGTCAACCTCCACTGGGTGTCCTTGGTCTGGGTGTTCCTCATTGCCGTCCTCCATGCCGCCGGCGGCCCCGGATTCCGGACCGCCCTCTATGAATCCGGTCCCGCTCGAAATGGCGAGTGGTGGCGTGCATTCACCGCCACCTGGCTGCACGCCGACGCCGGACATCTCGCCATGAACGCGGTGCTGGGGGGGCCCGTGCTGGGCCTCGCAATGGGTCGCTATGGCGCGGGAATCGCCGCCGCCGGAACCCTTTCAGCCGGGGCCCTGGCCAACTCGGTCGCGGCCTTGATCCGCGAGGGCGACTATACCGGCCTGGGCGCCTCGGGGGTCGTCATGGCAGGTATCGGCATGCTCACCGCCAACCGGGTCGGCCTGTGGCGCCATGGATGGCGCGCCACCCGCTGGGTCGCGCCGACCTTGCTGGCCGGAGCCGTGCTTTTCCTTCACCTCGGAACCAGCCCACAGAGCGACATCCTCGTGCACGCACTCGGGTTCGCCTTTGGCATCCCTGCTGGAATGCTGGCTGCCCTGTGGCCGGAGAACCGCCTGGGTGTCCTCAACCGCATCGGATGGGCCACCACTGCCGCCACGATCATCCTCCCGTGGGCCCGCCTGTCCCTGGGCCAGCCCCATCCTTGACGACCCTCAATCGGAACCAGACTTCTTCCGGGGTAAACCACGTCGCGAAGAACCGCTCGTAAAGGACCGGCTCCAGATTCAGGAAAAAGCCCATCCAGCGGAGGATCGCGAAGTTCGAGACGTGGAACTTCTTTTCCTCCACCCGAAACCGCGCCGGAGAATTGTAGTTGGTCCGGTGCCCCCGCTTCCACTGTTCGTAAAACCGGAGTTTCCGGCCACTCACGTCCTCGTAGTTGTCAAAGGACCGGATCCCAAAGGGAGTCCGGTGGTCCGGTTCCGAGTAATACTTCGTGCTCAGGAAGAAGGGCACCCGGACCACGACCAACGCACCGGGACGCGAAACCCTCCAGATCTCGGTGATCACCGCGTTGAAATTCGGGAGATGTTCGAGGATGTGGCTCGCGAGGACCTCATCGAAATGGGAATCCGGGAATGGCCACGGGTAACTCAACAGGTCCACCACGGTGTTCCCACCATAGTCGACCATGTCCAGGTTCACCCAGCCCGGCCGGATGTCCAAGCCACACCCGATGTTCAGGCGCTTCCCGGCCATCCCTTTGTCCGCGTCCGTCATTCGGTAACCCTGCTGAAATTCGTCTCCCAAACCAAGCGGCGATCCAACCGCCCCTGCCCCCATTCAACGCCCGCCGGCCTTTGCCTTCAGAAGCAACCCGCAGTTCCATGACAGGAACTCCCGGGCTATCGGGATCCGTAGCAACCCTCCCAGTTCCGTATAGTAACGGGGCGCCATCGCCTCGACCGACAGCCGGCCATCCGCCTCCAACCAACCCAACGTCCTCCCGATGTGCGTCACGAAAAGGTTTTCGCCAGGCCGGTGAAACCGCTTCTTCGCCACCAGATCGAAAAGCCGCGTCCCGATCCCCGGCCCAAGATAGTGCAGCGGCGAGAACTCATGGCCGCCCCAGGGCGAAAGCCAGTTCGTCCAACTCAGATAAAACCTTCCCTCCTCAGCCAGCAATCGATCCGCTCGCGCGAGGAACGCCCGCGGTTGGGCGAGGTGTTCCAGGACATTGGAACAGATCACCAGATCGTACCGCCCCATCCCCTCCAGGCTGTCCCGATCCAGATTCACCTGCTGGAACGGTGCCGATTGATGCTCCGGCAAAAGGTAATTCGTCTCGTCCGCGAAGGAGACGTCGCACCCCAACCGCTTCAACTCTCCGCCAAACACCCCGTGCCCGCATCCCAGGTCCAGGACCCGGACGCCCGCACCCAACCGTACCCCGGACTCGCGGATCCAACGGATCGCGTCCACGGCCTGCATGCGGTAGAACTCCGGGTCATCCCGGTGCTTCGCAAACCTCCAGAGCAATTGGGGAAGGATCATCGCCGACCGCGGAGTAAACGTTTGCCGGCGCGGCTCCTCAAGACCCGTTTGCAGGAACGAAGACGGACTGGCGCCCAGCCCTGAGCGGGGACACTGTCCCGCTGCCGATGATCGAGCTTGTCGATTTGGTGAAGGATTTCGGAGAAGTCCGCGCCGTGGATGGAATCACCCTCAACGTCCAGCGCGGGGAGTTCTTCTGCGTCCTGGGCCCCAACGCCGCGGGCAAGACCACCACCATCAAGATGCTCGTGGGCCTCATCCGACCGACCCGAGGCTCAGCCCGCATCGCCGGATTTGACGTGCAGGCCCAACCGCTGGAGGCCCGCCGCAGACTGGCCTACGTCCCCGACTTCCCTTTCCTGTACGACAAACTCACCCCTTGGGAGTTCCTGCGCTTCACCGGCCAACTCTTCCAGATGGAGGAACAGCCCCTCGCCGCGGCTCCCGCACCCCTCATCCGCAGGTTCCAACTCGAGGAATGGCTCCACAAACCCATCGAGAGCCTCTCCCACGGCACCCGCCAACGCGTCGCCATCGCCTCTGCCCTCCTCCACGACCCGGAAGTCTTCGTCATCGATGAACCCATGGTGGGCCTCGACCCCCACCACGCTCGCGTCGTCAAGGACACGCTCCGCGAGCGCGCCAGCCGAGGCATGACCGTATTTCTCAGCACCCACCAGACCAGCGTCGCCGAGGAGATGGCCGACCGCGTCGGAATCATCCATCGCGGCCGCCTCATCGCCGCGGGCACCCCGGCCGAACTCCACCGCGCAGCCGGCACGGACGGAACCCTCGAACGGGCATTCCTTTCGATCACCGAGGGTGAACGTGCCACCGCTCCCCAAGCCCTGGGATGAAGAACGGTCCATCACCCCTCGCCCTGATCCTCCGGGCCAATCTGATCTCGAGCGGCCGGCGCCTCCTGGCCCTTCGGCACCAATCCCGCCTGCTGGTCGCCGTCATCAGCTGCTTCCTGATCGGTTACCTGTTCCTCTCGTTCCAACTCTTCCACGTCGGGCTCCGCTTCATCGGCCGTTTTCCGGGCCTCGGCTCCCTCCTCGTCGAACGGCTGATCTTCCTGCTGTTCGCCTGCCTGTTCTTCCTTCTCCTCCTGTCCAACCTGATCATCTCCTACACCAACCTCTTCCGAAACCGGGAAACGTCCTTCCTGCTGACCCTGCCGGTGCCTGTCAGCACCGTGTTCACCTGGAAACTGATCGAAAGCACGCTCCTCGCCTCGTGGGCGTTCCTCTTCCTCATCGCCCCCCTGCTGGCGGCCTACGGCATCGTCAACCACGTCGCCTGGCACTTCTACCCGGTCACCCTGCTCCTGGTGGTCATCTTCCTGGTCATCCCCGCAACCCTCGGTGCCGCCGGTGCCATAGCCCTCGGCCGGTACATGGATCGCAAGGCCTTCCAGATCGCCGCCGTGGCAGGCCTCCTCGCCAGCCTCATCCTGATTGGCCTCCGATTCAGGCCCGAGCCCGTGGCGGACGAACAGCTCGAAGCCCGCATGCAGGCGGTCATCGATCGACTCCTCGTCAACACCCGCTTCGCGCAGTCACCCATCCTTCCCAGCTACTGGCTCAGCGCGGGAATCCAGAACTGGGCGGAGGGGGCCCTTCACGCGGCCGGATTCTTCGTGCTGGTGCTGTTCAGCCACAGCCTCTTCCTCGCACGCCTCGCAACCCAGTTCCTCGGTTCCCCGTTTGCCGACGCAGCCACCCAGGTCCAATGCCGGGGAAGCCTGTTCATCGAGTGGGCTTGGTTCCGTCGACTGGAACTCCAACGCGCTGCCATGACCGCCGAACTGCGCAACACCTTCGCCGACCTCGCCACACCAGGTCACCCCACATCCCGCAAACCCGGCCCAACCTGGTTCCCCGTCGATCGTCTGGACCAGATCCTTCGTTGGGTGGGGCTCGCTCCCGATACCCGCGCCATCGTGACCAAGGACATCCGGGTTTTCTGGCGCGATACCACCCAGTGGGGCCAGACGGTCCTGCTTTTCGGCCTCCTCGCCGTCTACGTCATCAACCTCCGCCATTTCACACGCCAGCTCGATTCCCAGTTCTGGGTCAGCCTCGTCTCGTTTCTCAACCTCGGCGCCTGCGCCCTCAACGTCGCAACCATCACCACCCGATTCGTATTCCCCCAGTTCTCCCTCGAAGGACGGCGTGTCTGGGTCGTCGGAATGGCACCCATGGGCCTTGCCCGGGCCTTCCGCATCAAGTTCTGGTTGGCCACGACCGTCGCCCTCGCCCTCACCCTCTCGCTCACCATCCTGTCCGGCCACCTCCTCCGACTCGACGCATCGCGCATCTCGTTCTTCGCAATCGCCATCACCGTCATGACTTTCACCCTCAACGCGATCGCGGTCGGGCTGGGCGTCCTTTACCCGAACTTCCGCGAAACCAACCCATCCAAGATCGTCTCCGGCTTTGGTGGCACCTTCTGCCTTGTCCTCAGCTTCCTCTACATCTTTGCGTCGGTCGTGATCCTCGCCGTCGGCTCCCCCTGGGGATGGCGGGACCTCGACCCCCAGCCAGCGCGTGCCGCATTGGCCTGGACCTCCTTCTCTCTCGTCAGCCTCCTCGCCGGCGCCATTCCCTACCGCCTCGGCCTCCGCAAGGCGGCCAACACGGAACTTTGATCCGCTCACCCGCCATGTGAACAACTGCCCACTGGCCAATCATCCTTCATAGCCCTATCGTTTCCTTTCTGCCCGAGGGGCGCACTTATGCCGTACGACGATACCGAGTTTGTGGACCGCGACTTCCCGTCTCCACAGACGGGTTCAACCCCGGGCAACTCCCGGGCTTCCTCCGCTGGCACCGGCCGCGCCCCGACCCGCGAAGACCTCGACGCCCAGGCGACGGCAACCCAACAGCAACTGATCAAACTGCGGGAAGCTCAGGAACAACTCGAACGCGCCCGGGCTGAACTCGAGGAAATGCGCCGCCGCCGCGCCGACTTCCAGAACGGCCGCACCGAACTCCAGGACCAACTGACCCGCGGAATCGGCATCCTCGAGAAAGGCGCTTTCGAAGCCCGCCGCGATGCCGAGCAAATGACCCGGTCCCTCGATGGCCTCCGCGCCGCCATGGGAGAGGTCGACTCCCTCAAGGAATCCGACTGGACCGACTCCAACTGGAGTCAGGAACTCAGCCGGGCACTCACCGCCATCGACAACGCCCGGATGGAATTGAACTCCGCTCGACTCAAATGGCCGGTGCTCGATGGAAAACCCTCCCCAGTCTCCCAACAAGCCGCGTCTCCCCGCGTCCCCGCGATCGCCGACCTGCCTCTCCCTGCCCTGCTGCGCCTCGGCTTCGCCTTGACCTGGCCGCTCCTGCTGCTGGGCACCGCCGCGTTGATCGTCGCGTCCTGGGCATTGCTGCGCCACTGACCACTCGTCCCCATGGGCTGGCTAAAGCAGAGATCCACAGACGACCCGTTTGAAGCCCGTTCGCGGGAACTCGCGGATCAAATCCGCAAGCTGGAGAAGCAGATCGACCAACTTGCCCATACCCCACCCCCGGGCCCGGCCCCGACTCGTTCCAGGCCCCCTTCAAGACCCGTCTCGCCCAACCCATCGCCTGCGCCAACCCGGGCTCCCCAATCCCTGCCCCCGGCGCCAGCCCCAAGTCTTCCCCTCGCCTCGCCCACCACCGAAGCCGATGGGCGAATCAATCCCCAAGGCCTCCGCAAGTTTGACCTGTCCTCCGTCTGGCGAAGGATCCGGGTCCACTTTCAGGGCCCAAACACCAACAATCCCCGGATGGTCCAGTACCTGGCCGCGGGATCCGTCCACGGACTTCGCCCCCTCCGGTACGAAAAACGGGTTGCCCGCAACCGGTTCATCGGCCTCTTCCTCCTGCTGGTCCTCATCCTGTTCGGCCTCGCCCGCGTCTACTTTCCCCAACGCTGAGCCAACACGCCGATTCCATTTCGTTAACACTAACGAAAACCCAATTACCCCTTCCGTACGGGAAATTTCAGGCTTTCACTTTGACTTACCCATCGCGCGTCCATAGCCTGCCATTGCAGTGAGGCTTTCGCCTCAGTTCCTCCTTCCCGGTGGCCGTTAAACGACGCCACCGGTCTTTTTTTACCTCAGTCGGCCTCGAAGCCCCATCGCGACCTCTTCCGCCGAGGTCCCGGCCTCCACCGAAACCCACTCCAGATCCAACTGCTGACGAAACCAGGTCAACTGCCGCTTGGCGTACTGCCGGGTTCGCGCTTTTACCCATTCAACCGTCTCCCGCAACCCGCGCTCACCCGCCAGATGTTCCATGACCTGGCGATACCCAATCGCCTGCGCCGCCGTCCGGTTCCCAGCCAACCCTTCCGGCAGCAATCGTCGGGTTTCGTCCACCAACCCGGCGGCGAACATCCCGTCAACCCGATCCTCGATCCGCCGCACCAGCTCCTCCCGGGAACGCTCCAATCCAAAACTGCGGCCCGCCACCGCAGGCGCCCGATCAGGCCACGCAGCCCGCTGCACCGAAAACGGTTTCCCCGTCAACCGGATGACCTCCACCGCGCGCACGACCCTTCGCCGGTTTTGTACGTCAATCTCATCGAAGGTCTGCCAATCCCGACGCGCCAACTCATCCAGCAACACCGGTGTCGGCACGGCCTCCAACTCCGCCCGGAGCACCGGATCGGGTGGCGGAGCGTCCCCCAACCCATTCAGCCATGCATTGAGGTAGAGCCCGGTTCCGCCGCACAGGATCGGCACCTTGCCCCGTGCCTGGATCCCAGCCACCGCCTCCCCGGCCATCCGGACAAACCGCGCCGCATCGAATCCTTCCGTCAAATCCAGAACGTCAACCAGGTGATGCGGAACCCGTTCCCGCATCGCAGGGGTCGGCTTCGCTGTTCCCAGATCCAACCGGCGGTAGACCTGCATGGAATCCACCGAAACAACCTCCCCTCCGATCAACTCGGCCAGACACACGGCCACGTCGGACTTCCCCGAAGCCGTCGGACCCGCAATCAACACCGGGGAAAGGTTCATTCGGGCCGCTCGTTCCGCTCCGCACCGGCTGACCCCGGCTCCCCGCCCTGTCCCAGGAATCCCATCAGGAGCATCAGACCCACCCCGGTACAGATCGCCATGTCGGCAACATTGAACGCAGGAAAACCCGCCTCGCCGCCCGCCCGCGGATGAACGTGAAAATACAGGAAATCCACCACATGCCGCCGGGATGGAAGCAACCGGTCGATCAGGTTCCCCAGCGTCCCCCCGAACAACAGTCCGAGCGCCACCTGTCCCATCGGACGATGCGCCTCAAAGTGGTGTCGCCAGTACCACAACGCCCCCACTGCCAGAAGCGCCACCACCGCGAGCGCACCGTTGTTGCCGTGAAACAGGCTCCAGGCCGACCCCGTGTTGCCCCAGTGCACGATATGCAGGAACCCAGGCATCAGCGCCCAGTGGTCGCCCAGCCTCAGCGTCAGCACGATCACCAACTTGCTCAACTGGTCCAATACCAGGATCAAGCCACCCAGCATCAGGATCCGCGCCTCGGATCCTCCACTCCGCCACCAGTTCAACATGCGCACCTCATCAGTCCGTTCATCCAGGTCATCGTTTTGGCCGACCGCCCTCCCGGGCAGGCTCGACCAGCTTCAGGATTGCTTCCGCCGGGATCGTCATCTTGACGACCATCTGCGTTGTCGGAGCCTCACTCTTGGGATCCGCGTTGATGGTGTGTGTCCGCGCCACCATGCCCACCACCGCCCCCCGGTCGTTGAAGACGGGGCCTCCACTCGACCCGACCGCAAAATCCGCCGTCACACACATCCAGTCCATCGGGCGTCCACCCGCCTCCACCGCCTTCTTCGTGTATCGCGAGATGTGCCCCTGCGTGAACGTGAACAATTCCCCACTCGGGTGACCAATCACCGTCACCGGTCGACCCACCGGTTCATCGATCGAAACCGGCAACGGAACCAGGTCCCGAACCCCGATCCGGACCACGATCACATCCCGCTCGCGGTCCGCCGCCAGAACTTCCTCGACCGGAAAGCACCGACCGTCCTGCGTCAGGGCTCCTATGGCCACGACGTTGGTGTTCCGTCCATCAGCAAATACATGGTAGTTGGATACGATCTCGCCACGCCGTCCGATCACCCATCCCGTTCCCGTCCCACCCGTATGCCAGTGCGGGCAACGATTGCATTTGTAGACGGATCCCAGTGCAACCACCGAAGCGGAGCAACGCTCGTAGACTTCGGACGCCTCCAGACCCCGCTTACCCAGCTTTGCGAGTTCGACGACCGTCCGATGACGCGACTCCATCTGCTTCCTCAACTCCGGCAGGGGTTGCGTCTTTCCAGCCGAATAACCCTCACCCAACTGATCCGCAAACCGCTGCCAGGAGGCCCCGTCATCCACAACCAGCGGACGCGCGCCACTCCCGGCCGCCTCAACGACCCAAGCCATGCCCATCGTCGCCGCAAGACAACCACCCACCACCCACCTCATGACCCATCCGATTGTCGATTTGCTCATGATGCCACCCCTTCCAACCGTTTCACACCGACTGCTTCTGCTGCAATGTGCACGAAAGTCTGCGCTGATCCTCCGTGACCGTCACTCCGGAATCCAGTCCCCATCCATGCTCCGATACCCAAATCCACTCCCCTCAACTCAGGACTGAATTCTGCGAAACACCCGACTACCATTTCCCCCACATGCGCGCTGAATCGCTTCAATTCCTCCGAAATCTCGTCAACACCCCCAGCCCCGTCGGTCACGAAACCCGCGGCCTCCGCGTCTGGCTCGATTACGCCCAGACCTACTCCAATGCGACCCACTCCGACGCCTACGGCAATTGTGTCGCCACCCTGAACCCCGGGGCCGGCCCTCGTCTCATGCTGGCCGCCCATGCCGACGAGATCGCCATGTCCGTCTCCTTCGTCACCCCGGAAGGCTTCATCCACGTCCGTCGCACCGGAGGCATCGACCCCGCCATTTCCAAGGCCCAGAGAATCGTCATCCACACCCGCAACGGTCCGGTCAAAGGCGTGGTCGGCAACGTCGCTCCCCACCTCACCCGGGGCGATGGCGACCCAAAGCCCCCCAAGATTCACGATCTCTTCATCGACATCGGAACCTCCTCCCGGGACGAGACCTTCCAACTCGTCCGCATCGGCGATCCCATCACCCTGGCCAACGAGTTCGACATCCTCCGGGGCGACATCGCTGTGGCCCGCGCCTTCGACAACCGCATCGGCACCTGGGCCGTCGCTGAAACCCTCCGCCTCCTACGTCCGCACATGGCCCATCTGGAGTGGGAAATCTGCGCCGTCGCCAACGTCCAGGAAGAAGTCGGCCTCCTCGGGGCCCGCCAGATCGCCTACTCCCTCAACCCGGCCGCCGCGCTCGTCGTGGATGTCACCCATGCCACCGACTACCCAACCGTGGACCCCCGCCAGCACGGCGAAATCCGCATGGGCAAGGGCCCAGCCCTGACCCACGGCGGTTGCAACCACATCGAAGTCGTCGGCCGCCTCGAGGCGATCGCCGCCGCCAAGGGAATTCCCCTCCAGCACGAAGCCATGTCGGCCAGCTCCGGCACCGACACCGACGTCATCTTCTGGACCCGGGGCGGCATTCCCAGCGCCCTGATCAGCCTCCCGAACCGCTACATGCACTCGCCCGTCGAACTCGTGAACCTCCGGGACCTCGAATACATCCCCGAACTCATGGCCGCCTTCGCCCTCTCGCTCCGCAAGGACGAGGAATTCAAGGTCCGAATCTGACCCGGACGGCAACCGGGTCGCCGGCACCCGACCGAATCCTGAAATCAAGCCGGCTTCACCGCGACATTGAGGCTCATCACCCCACCCATCAGGTGGATGATCCGGGTGGGGCGACAACCCTCCGCGACCAGCAACGCATCCACCCCCCGTTGCCCCGGGTACTTCAGGAGGGATTCAAGGATGTAGCTGTGCGTCTCCGAGTCGCCGCAGAACAGCTTTCCGAAGATCGGCACCAACCACCGCAGGTACTGGAAATACAACCAGCGCCACGTGGCATTGTCCGGCTTGCCAAACTCAAGAATCACCAACCGCCCCCCCGGCTTCAGCACCCGCATCATCTCCTTCAACCCCAACTCGACGCTCGCCATGTTCCGCACCCCATAGGCGACCGTGACCAAGTCAAACGCACCGGACTCAAACGGCATCGACAAGGCATCCCCCTGCACGAACCGAACCCCGCTGCCATCGCCTCTCCGCCGGGCCACACCCAACATCGCCTCGGAGAAATCCAGCCCCGTTACCTCCACTCCAGCAGCAGCCAGGCTGAACGCGACGTCCCCCGTGCCACAGCAGACATCGAGCGCCCTCTCTCCTGACCGGACTCCCGCTTCACCAATCATCCGCCGCTTCCACCAGCGGTGCATCCCCAGACTCTGGAGATCGTTGATCAGGTCATAACGGGGCGCCACCGCGGCAAACAGGTCCACCACCCGCCCAGCCCGGCTCGGCCCGTCGACATAGAACTTGTTCGGCACACACCCACCTTACTCCATCCACCCAGCCCAGCCAACCGGGGAGCCGCCGCCAAAACCGGTGAGTCCATGCCCTCCGTCGAGCCGCCGCCAAGACCGGTGGGGCGAGACTCCGTCGAGCCGACGCACGAAACCCGGGAACATCGCCCCATCCACCTCCTCCTCAGTTCAGCCTTCCGCCGGAACCCACATCAACGAATCCTATGCCCATGCCAATCCCCACCCCTCTCCGCAATCTGCTGCTGTGGTGCGCCGGCAGTCTGTTGCTGTGGGGAATGATCACCCTCGCCTTCGCGGCCCAACTGGTCTTCGCCGCCGAGGTGGAATGGCAACCCGCCCTCCAGGCCTCGATCCGCGAATGGTCTCCATGGGCCGCCTTCACCCCGATCGTCGTCGCCCTCACCATCCGCTTCCCCTTCGAACGGGGACGCTGGCCCCTCAGCCTTTGCGTTCACCTCCTCGGCTGCACTGCCGTCGTCGCCGCAACGGGCCTTCTCTCCCAATCCCTCGGCGGACGCGATGCCTCGCCGCCCGGACCTCCCTGGCGGCGTCCCTTCAACCCGGAATCCGGCCCGCCTCCGTCCGATGAACGCCCCGAGGGACCTCGCCGCGGGGGAGGCCCTCCCCGCGGCCCGGGCAACCGGGCCGACCGACCCGGCCCCGGCGGTCGCGGCCCGCTCCTGATGCGCGCGCGCCTCAACATCCCCGTCTACTGGATCGTCGTCAGCGCCACCACTGCCGTCCTGCACTCGCGAAGGGCCCGCGAACGCGAACGCCGCAGCCTCGAACTCGCAGCCAGCCTCGCCCAAAGCCGCCTCGCCACACTCCGGGCCCAACTCCAGCCCCACTTCCTCTTCAACTCCCTCAACGCCATCTCCACCCTCGTCCACCGGGACCCAAACGCGGCCGACGAAATGATCAGCAATCTCAGCGACTTCCTCCGCCTGACCCTCGAACACTCCGAATCCCAGGAACTCCCCCTCCGCAACGAACTCGAGTTCGTCCGCCGCTACCTCGCCATCGAGCAGGTCCGCTTCGGCGACCGCCTCCGCGTCATCGAGCAGATCCCGCAAGACGCCCTCGATTGCCTCGTCCCAGTCCTCCTGCTCCAACCCCTCGTCGAAAACGCCCTCAAGCACGGCATCGCTCCCAAGCGCGGACCCGCCACTCTCCAGATCACCGCCGTCCGATCAGACCGCCAACTCCTGCTGACCATCGAAGACGACGGCGTCGGCCTCGGCGTCCCAGGCAATACCCGACCCGGAATCGGCCTCTCAAACACCCGCTCCCGCCTCCGCGAACTCCACGGCCCCAACGCCGAACTCACCCTGGAAAACCTCCCCTCCGGTGGCACCCGAGCCACTGTCAGAATCCCCGACCGATCCTGACCCATGAAGATCCGCACGTTCCTCGTCGACGACGAACCCCTCGGTCGCGAACGCATCCGCTCCCTCCTCGCCCACGAACCCGACGTCGAGATCATCGGCGAAGCCGAGGACGGAGAGGCCGCACTCGACGCCATCCAGCGTCTCCACCCAGACCTGGTCTTCCTCGACATCCAGATGCCCGGCCTGGACGGCTTCGGTGTCGTCCGCGGCCTGACACCTCCCATCCCGCTCATCATCTTCGTCACCGCCTACGACCAGCATGCCATCAAGGCCTTCGAAGCCCACGCTCTGGACTACCTGCTCAAGCCCGCCAAACCGGCCCGCCTCCGGGACGCCCTCCAACGGGCACGTTCCCAACTTCAACTCGCCCGCACTCCTGCCGCCGAACTCCCCCGGCAACTCCTCGACCTCCTCGCCACCCGCGAACCCGAACGCCCCACCCTCACCCGTCTCCCAGTCAGGACCAATGAACGCACCACCTTCGTCCGCGTGGGTGCCGTCGACTGGATCGAGGCCGCCGGCAACTACGTCGTCCTCCACGTGGGTAAGGAAAACCACATCCTGCGCGATTCCCTCGCCGCACTCGAAGACCAACTTCCCCGCAGCTTCCTCCGGATCAGCCGCTCCACCATCGTCAACCTCGACCGGGTCCGGGAACTCCAGGCCATGGCCGCCGGCGAGCACGTCGTCATCCTCCAGGACGGTCGCCAGATCCCCATGACCCGGGGCGTCCGCGAGGTGGAGGACCGACTCCGGTTCAGCTGAATCGCGAGTCCACGTAACCAATGGGGCACAGGCTCGGTCTCTCCCTGAAATCACTCACGTCTCCATCCATTAACCTCCCTGCCCATGAAACGCCTGCTGACTCCCCTGCTCGTTCTGGCGACCTCGGCCCTCTGCCTCGCCGATGCCAAGCAAGACATCAAAGCCGCCGCCCAGAAACTCGCCGACGCTCCCAGCTACTCCTGGACGACCTCCACCGAGATGGCCAACTCCCAGAACAGCCCGGCCAAGATCACCGGCAAGTCCCTCAAGGGCTCCTTCGCCCTCATCACCTCCGAACGCGACGGCACTGTCACCACCGCCGTCGTCAAGGGCGAAAAGGGCGTCCTCAAGACCGATGAAGGCTGGAAGACCGCCGAAGACCTTCGCAATGCAGGCGGTGGCGGAGGCGGTGGTGGCCGCGGCATGCGCGGGGCCGTGCTCCTCCGCACCCGCCCCCCGGCCGACGACGTCCTCCGCATGGTCGACAAGACTGGGGAACTCAAGTCCGCCGAGGGCGTCATCTCCGGCGACCTGACGGAAGCCGGCGCCAAGGAACTCATGTCCTGGGGACGGGGTCGCCCCGGTGGGCAAGCCCCCGAACCCAGGAACGCCAAGGGTTCCGTCAAGTTCTGGGTCAAGGACGGCCAACTTTCCAAGTTCCAGGTCACGGTCTCGGGCACGATGTCCTTCAACGGCGAGGACCGCGACATCGAGCGCACCTCCACCCACGAGATCAAGGATGTCGGCACCACCGAAGTGAAGGTCCCCGAGGAAGCCTCCAAGGCTCTCGGTTCCTGAATGAACAATCCCGGTCCTTTCAGGTCTTTTTCAAGTCGCTGGCGATTCCAGACGGCTTAACGCAAACGCAAGGGCGGATCCCTCCGGGGTCCGCCCTTTTGATTTCCTCGGACGCCAGCATCCCAAAACCAACCAACGCCAGACCGACACCCTCGACGGACTTTCAAGCACCCACCTCGCTGACAGCAACGGCCCAACCTGAACGCCGGGCCAGCTTGTCTTCGCTTCAGCCCGGGATCCGGAAATTCGGACTCTGACTGAGGAATCGAACCGGGTTCTGGAAGATCACCCGGTCAATCGCTTCCGCAGCCCAACCCCGACGCCGCATCTCCAACGCCGTCCGGGGAATCGCCAAGGGAACGCTTTCGCCCCAGTCACAGGCAGAGTTCATCCACAACCGCTCCCCACCGTAGACGTCCAGGATGTCCACCGCCCGGGCCGGAGTACACTTGCTGATCGGATAGAGGGTCATCCCGCCCCAGAATCCCGCGTCCAGGACCATCCGGACCGTGTGTTCCTCCACGTGATCAATCAACACCCGCTCCGGTCGGATCCGCCCATCCGCCTTCAACACATCCAGGATAAGCCGCGTTCCCTTCAGCTTGTCCTCCAGGTGCGGCGTGTGCACGAGGATCAATTGACCTGTCCGGGCCGCCAGATCCACGTGCATCTCCAGCACGCGCATCTCATTCCGGGAATTCTTGTTCAACCCGATCTCCCCGATCCCCAAAACCGTCGACCGATCCAGGAACTCCGGGATCATCGCGATCACCGACTCCGCCAACGCCACATCTTCGGATTCCTTCGGGTTGATGCAGAGCCAGCAGTAGTGCGGCAATCCGTACTTGGCAGCCCGCGCCGGCTCATACTCGGTCAATTGCCGGAAATAATCGCGGAACCCATCCGCCGAGGATCGGTCGAACCCTGCCCAGAAGGCGGGCTCGCAGACCGCCGCACAGCCAGCTGTCACCATGTCCTGATAGTCATCCGTCGTCCGGCTGACCATGTGCCCATGAGGTTCGATGTATCGCATGCCAACAAAGTTCCTTCCCCCAACCTTCGTCCCGCGAGGGTCCCAAGTCGAGCGGGCAGACCAATCCACACAGCTCTGGAATCGGGCGACTGGAGACTTCCCACCCGGCACGTGAGGACACTCGCCCCACCGAAGCCATGCCTCACGCAGTGGCCCCCAGCCTTGCCCCCTCCCTGAATAAGGGCATTTTCGCTCCGTCCACTGACCATCCGTGAAAATGAACCGCCCATCCGGAGCCCTCCTCGGAGTGCCAACCGGAATATCCTTCGGGGATGGATCCGGTTCGTTCCGGTGCCGCCACTCAACCCTCCGTTCCATGAAGCACCTGCTCCTTCCCTCGATCTGCGCCCTCCTTGTGGCGGGATGCAACCCGGTAGCGCGCCAAGCAACCGCGGGAACGGAGTCCCCCAACCCGGCCTCCGCCACCAATCCAGCCCAGCCGGCCACTCCCCTCCCACCCACCGGCACTTCCAACCCGGCTCCCACCGGGGCCTCCGCCACGAACCCGCCCGTTGCGGTCCCCCGTCCCGCCACCCCTGCCGCAGCCGTCCTCGCCGCCCCCAAGCCTCCCCCGGAGCTGCCAGCGCCCGCCCAGGACGCGGTCCGACTCGCCCAGACCACCATCGATCCCTCGGTCGTCATCAACTACATTGACGCCATCCAGGAACCCTTCTCCCTCAACGCCGACCAGATCATCTACCTCTCCGATCTCGGCCTCGGAACCCCGGTCATCAACGCCCTCCTCAAGAAGGCCACCAAGCCGCTGATGGTGGGGGGACCCGTCCAGCAGGTCGTCATCAACGCTGCCCCCGACCCGACCAACACCTTCGCCAACGCTCCCGTTGAACTGCCCCCCACGGCGACCAACGTCCTCCTGACCAACTACCTCGCCTCGACCGTCGCTGGCGCTCCCACCGGAATCCCGGGAGCCCCGCTCCCCGCTTCCCCGGCCCCGGTGTACGGCCAACCCCAACCCGGCTACGCGCCCGCTCCGGCACCGACCCAACTCCCCCAACCTCCCGCCCAGCAGGTCGTCGTCGCCCAACCCGCCACCTACAACGTCTTCTACGAATCGCTCTCCCCCTACGGCAACTGGGTGATGATCGAACCCTACGGATGGTGCTGGCAGCCCAGCGTGGTCTCCGTCAGCCCGACCTGGCGCCCGTATTGCGACGGCGGCCAATGGCTCTGGACTGACAATGGCTGGTACTGGCAATCGTCCTACTCCTGGGGCTGGGCTCCTTTCCACTACGGCCGCTGGCACCGCAGCAGTTCCATTGGATGGGTCTGGGCTCCCGGCACCGACTGGGGCCCCGCCTGGGTCTCCTGGCGTTACAACGACGCCCACTGCGGTTGGGCCCCCCTGCCCCCGGAATGCCATTGGTCCGCGGGCGTCGGCTTCTCCTGGCATAGCCGCGGATCCCGCGTCTCCATCGGCTTCGGCATCTGGGATGACTGCTGGTACGCCACGTCCTGGAACCGCTTCTGCGATCCCGGACTCCCCCGCTGGTGCGTCGATCGCCGCGATATCCCCCGCTTCGTCCACAACAGCCGCAACGCCGTCGGCGGCGATCACTCCGTCAACATCGTCGGAAACAACAATACCGTGATCATCAACAACGGTATCCCGGCCGACGAGGTCCAGCGCCGCGGCCGCCAGGAGGTCCGAAAGTATGCCGTGGCCGACGCTTCGACACCGGACCGCGCCGCCCAACGGGTCAATGCCGCTTCCTCGGCCGTGCGCCCCGAAATCGCCGCCTTCCGACCTCGCGTCCAAGCCGAACCCGGTGCCAACTCCGCACCGCCCCAGTCGATCCTGGCTCGCCAGGAATCCCGCAAGAACAACCCCTCTCCCTCCGCCTCCAGCGGTATCGTGCCATCCCGCCCCGGCGGCGCTTCGGCCAACCCGGTTCCACCCGTATTCGGCGCAACCGCACCCGGCCGGTCTTCCCCGGCCGCCACGGCTCCCGTCCGTCCCGATGCCGGGGTTCCCTCGCGCTCCATGGGCAAGGCCGGTGAACCCTCCTCCCGCCCCAGCGGCAACGCCGGCATGAACCCAGTTCCCAACGTACCGAACGCCCCCAGCCTGCCCACGGCCAGGCCCGGCAGTTCGCCGACCCAGCAGGGCAACCCTTCGCTCCCCGCGCGGAACACGCCTTCCTTCCGCTCCGACCTCAACACCAGCCCGGCCACTGCTCCCGGCAACGCCGCCCCACGCCCCAACATCAACCCGGCCCCGACCCGCTCGGTCTCCACCCACGCCCCCGCGTCGCCCGCCACCCGTCCCGCGGACAACTCCCTCGCCCGACCGACCTACGCGAACCCCTCTTACTCTTCGCCTGCCGCGCGCCCCGCGCCCACACCCGCCCCGTCCCCGACTCCTGCCCCGGGCTCCGGCCTTCCGCCCCGCTCCTATCCCGGCAGCAGCCCTGCCGTCCGACAGGACCCCGCCGCACTCCAGCAGACGCCGTCCATCCGCTCCGAGTTCCGCAAGCCGGAACCGACCTTCCGTCAGGCTCCTACCCCTTCCGTCGGTTCCTCGTACAATTCGACCCCGCCAGTGACCTCCGGCGGCAACTACTCCGCTCCGGCGCGATCCACGCCCTCGTTCCAGGCCCAACCCGCACCGAGATACAGCCAGCCGTCGCCATCACCCGCCCCGGCTCCTTCCATGCGCTCCGAACCGCGCATGGCTCCCACACCCTCCGCCCCCTCCCCCGGTTATTCAGCGCCTTCCCGAAGCTATCCGGCGGCCCAATCCCAGGGCGGCGGCGCACGCCCCACTCCCAGCCGGGGTTCCGCTCCCAACGACTGAGATCAAGACTTCCTCAACCCCAGCCCCATGAGCCTCAGGATTCATCGGACCGCGCCCCTCGGCCTCACCCTCGCCGTCGCTGTGCTCACCTCCGACACGTCCGCCCAGTCCGCTCGGCCCGGAACCCGCTCCGCTGCTCCCGCCACGGAACGCGTCCTCTTCGAAACCGGCTTCGAAAAGTTCGAGGGCTATGACCCCGACTTTGACCTGTCCGGCCAGAACGGCTGGATCGGCCTCGGCAATGGCGGCAATGGCGTCCTCCCCGGCCCCATCCCCGGCTTTCAAGGTCAGGTCGCCTACATCGGATTCAACCCGCCCTCCGGCACCAACGACCTCCTCAACCTCTTCCGTCCCGTCGCCCTGGTCCCCGTCGGAAACGCTCTCCCCCTCATCACCTTCAAGGTCAGCTTCCAGGTCTTCGACTCGACCACCAACGCCCCCCACTTCGACGACTTCCGCTGGAGCGCGTACAACACCCGCGAAGAACGACTCTTCACCATCGACTTCGATAACGACGCCCAGCAGATCAATTACGTCCTCGACGACGGCAAGGGCTTTAAATCCACCGGATGGAGCTTCGTCGCCGGCGAAGCCTACGACCTGACCATCACTCTCAACTTCGCCCGCAACCTCTGGACCGCCGACATCAACGGCGCCGTGATCGTCAACGCCCAGCCCATCTCCACCCGGGGCTCCAAACTCGACCTGAACGAGATCGATGCCGTCTGGGCCATCCGGACCCCAGGGAAGGCAGGCGACAATTTCATGGTCTTCGACGACTACCGCCTGACGGCCCTGCCCATCGACGAAATCCCACCTACCCTCGAGTTCGTCGGCCAACTGACCACCGGAGCCACCATCATCCGGGTCCTCGGTGAACCCGGCGTCCTCTACGCTCTCGACCGGACCGCCGACTTCAAATCCTGGATCGAGGTCGCCACCGGCCGGGCCACCGCTCCCAATGGCTTCGTCGAGATCCACGACCCCTCCGCCCTCCGCAGTGACCACCGCTTCTACCGCGCCCGCAGCGTCCGGTAACGGGCGCATCCGTCCTCGTTGCCCTCCGAGGCCCATTCCCAAGGACGACGAGGACGTCGCCGCCCCATTCCTGTTCTCACGCGGGGGCGGTGTCGGGATGCGCCCCGGAATCACCCGTCCATGAAATTGGCTTTGACCAGACTCCGGACTTCTGGCAACCCCTACCCAGATCTTCACTGTCGCGCCATCATGAGCTCCAAACCCCTTCAAATCGCCCTCGCCCTCCTCGCGGCAAGCCCAGCGCTCGCTCAACTCGCTCTCGAACCGTACTGGTCCGTCGCGCCCGTCAACGCGACCACCTTCCCGGACTCCAACAACCTCACCCGCGGCGGCGGGTTCAATCCGGTCACCGGAAACCTTCTCGTTGCCTCCCGGGCCGGTGGAACCGGCGTCCGGATCCTCGACGGCGCCACCGGCACCGAGAAGGGCACCCTCAACGTCACGGGCATCGCCGGCGGCACCTTCGCCCTGAACACGGTCGCCGTCGCTGCGGATGGGTCCATCTACGGAGCCAACCTCGTCACGGACGCTGCTACGTCGCCTTTCCGGGTCTACCGCTGGGCCAACGAATCCGCCGTACCTACCCTCGTCTACTCCGGCAACCCCGGTGCCGGTCGGTTTGGTGACACCTTCGCCGTACGCGGTTCCGGCTCCACCACCGAGATCATCGCCGGCCAGGGCGGCACCGGAGTCGCCACCGCCACCCGCCTCTTCCATCTCGGCACCGCCGACGGATCCACCTACACCCCCTCCACCCTCACCGTCACCGGCATCACCGGCGGTGACCTCCGCCTCGGTCTCGACTTCGGAGCGGGCAACACGATCTTCGCCAAGCAGGGCAGCGCACTCCGCTACGTCTCCTACGACGTCAACTCCCTCACCGCCACCCTCACCTCCTCGTTCACCCTCGGAACCGGCGGCGGCACCGCCGGTCCTCTCGCCTACGCCGACGGCATCCTCGTCGCCTATGCTTACGCCCCCACCGCCGGCCCCAACAGCGTGAACGTCTATCAGGTCGACAGCCTCGTCACCACCGGCAACAACGTTCCTGCGGACTTCGAACTCCTCGGCACCTCCAACGCCAATGCCAACGGCGTCGGCGGCGTCGACTTCAACGCCGACAGATCCATCGTGTACGTCATCGCGCCCAACAACGGCATCCACGCCTTCCGCGTCATTCCGGAACCCGGCACCTGGGCCCTCCTCGGTGTCGGCTCCGCGCTGCTCGCCTGGTCGATCCGCCGCCGCGCCTGATTCCGCTCCCCCACAGGCCGTCAGGCTCACAACCAACGCCCTCCTCCCGGAGGGCGTTTTGCTTTCCCTACCCAATCCCCTGATGGCCTGTACCGACCTTCCCAACGCGGGCAAAAACCAGAATTACCCATATTTGTCAGCACCCGTTTACCCGGATTGGTAACTACGCTGGACGAAGGCGTAAGATGTAACCAACAAGCTGGAGCCGACTTGAGGCTCGGAAAGATTGGTTCCTGCGCCCATTGCGATGAGCACCCAGTCCCTAGGCACCTTCCTGCTGACTCCCATTGCGGCTGGGTACCTCGCCCAACTGGTCCTGCTGCTCTTCATCGTTGCCTCCCTGATCCCCCTTTGCCGCAAGCCGGGGCCTGCAACAGCCGGCAATCGAGCTCTCCTCGCCACCTTCGCGCTCCTGATCCCCTTCTCCGCCGCCGGCCTCGCGGAATCCGGATTCGACGGACCAACCCACATCCTCGGCGCCATGCTGAAGCCGACCTTCGTCATCTTCGCATCGGCAGCCCTCGTCCAGTTCGCCAAACGCCTCGGAGGCCCCGACCACTCCCTCCGCCTCGAACACCGATTCATCTCCGGCATCTCCGCACTCATCGTCCTTTACGAAATCGGCTCCATCAGCCTCCGGTTGAACCAACTCTTCAGTGAGGATTCCGTCAGCTGGAGATCCCCCATCGAGTCCCTGACTCCGGCGTTTGCGATCCTGCTCGCCACCTGGATCCTCGTCCGCCGTTTACTCATCTTCGCCCGCGCCGAGGCCGCTTCGGCCGGTTGGTATCGGGCCCTCACCCAACCTGCCTGCCCGCAAGCCCGCTCCCTCCGCTTCTACTTGGTGCTCGCCTTCGCCACCACCTCCTTCTCCCTCGCTGCCTACGGTCCCGCATGGCTCCTGTCCAAAGCCAGCGCCGAAGCCACCATCAGCATCGGCGTCCTCATCATCCTCTTCCTCTTCTCTTACCACCACCTCTCCCACGCCGAACAGAAGGTTGGACTCGCCTTTCGACTTCAGGGCTTGGCAGTCCTTGTCAGCCTCGCCTCCCTGATCGTGATCACCCTGTTCGTCCACCACAACGTCATCGGTCGCCACCAACTCCACGAAACCTACAAACGCACACCCGCATCCACCCTTCAGGACCATCAGTCGTTCACCTGGCTCCCGAGCGGAACGAACCTCACCCCCACCCAATCCACCTTCACTTGGGATTCCTCCAAGATTTCCCAAATCCTCTCGAACAATTCATCCGTCCACCTGCCTTTCGATTTCCCCTGGCATGGAACCTCGTTCCGCGACTTCGTCGTCGACAAAAACGGATTCCTCACGCTCGGTTCCAAAGGGGCTCCCTACAGCGATCTCCACTGGTCGATCAACCGGTACCCTCGCATCGTCCCGGCCTTCATCGAACTCGATGCCTCCCGACTCCACGGCGCCCAGATCCTTCTCCACTCCAGTCCGAGTCATGTCACCGTGACCTGGTCCAGGCTTTCCGCCACCGAGCACCCCTCCTTCACCCCGTCCTTTCAAGCCACCCTAAAGCCCGACGGGACCATCCAGTTCAACTATCTGGACCTCTCCGATCCGGATCACGACCTCACCCGGTACCGCCCCATCATCCACTACGCCGGTGTCTTCTCCGGCAACCTGCAAGCACCCACCGCAATCCAGATCCCGGATGGAATCCCCTCGAAGGAGACGCCCGGCACCGGCGGATTCTTCTTCAATCTCCTCGGTGAGTGGAGGGAGGACAATGCCGTCCTGAGCTCCGAACTGGCCCTCACCTTCGTCCTCCTCCCGGTCCTCAACGTCACCCTCCTTGGCTGGTTCCTCCGTTCCCGCATCCTCGCCCCCCTCGATCAACTCGTTCATGCCGTCCGGTCCCTCGGCACCTCCGGAATCCAGGACCCGCTGCCCGCCAACGGAAACGATGAAATCGCCGAACTGACCCGTGGCTTCAACCAGATGTCCTCCTCCATCCAGTCCGCCTCGACCGCACTGCTCAACCACCGCAATGAGCTCCAGGTCGAAGTCGAACGAAGGACCCGGCAACTTCAGGAGGAACTCGCCGAACGTCAGCGCGCCGAGGCCCGCGCCGAGGCCGCCAACCGCGCCAAGGGACAGTTCCTCGCCAACATGAGCCATGAACTCCGTACCCCACTCAACGGAGTCATCGGCATGAATTCCCTCCTCCTCGAAACATCCCTCGACTCCCACCAACGCGAGTTCGCCCTCACCGCCCGCCAATCCGGCGAAGCCCTCCTCCATGTCATCGGCGACATCCTCGACTTCTCCAAGATCGAGGCAGGACGACTCGAACTCGCTCCCTCCCGTTTCAACCCCACCCAACTGCTCCGCGAGGCCCTCGATATCATCGCCCCCTCCGCCGAGGCTCTCTCCCTCAATCTTGTCGCCCGGATCGACCCCGAAGTCCCCTCAGCAGTCATCGGGGACGTCGGTCGGATCCGTCAGATCCTCCTCAACCTCCTCAGTAATGCCGTCAAGTTCACCCAGCACGGCGAGGTCGAGATCTCCCTGATCGCTCCTCTCCTCTCCAACCAGACCTGCCGCATGGTCTGGGTCGTCCGAGACACCGGTATCGGAATCGACCCCGCCGTCCGAGAGCGACTCTTCAACCCCTTCGAACAGGGCGATACCCGCCATTCACGGCGCTATGGCGGCACCGGCCTCGGCCTCGCCATCTGCCGGCACCTCGCCGAACTCATGGGCGGTGACGTCTCCTGCGAAAGCACCCCAGGTGGCGGCTCCACCTTCTCGTTCTCGATGATCGCTCCGGTCGAGGCCCCTGCCGTCCAACCTCCAGACCTGTCCCAAAAACTGGGCCGCCTCGCCGTTTTCAGTTCATCCCGGTCATCCCGCGACCTCCTTCTCGAACAACTCCTTCGCGCACGGATCTGCCCGGATCAATTCTTCGACGACGTCGATTCCGCACTGGCCCCCTCCCCCTTCACCAACCTCCCCTTCGCCAGTGTCATCTTCGACCAGGCCGTCCACTCACCTCTCCCATCCGAGGACATTGCCCGACTCCGCTCACACCCCGCCTTCAGTCAGGCTCGCATCCTGCTCCTGGCCCCGAAGACCAAGCCGCCGTCTCCTCAGGACCAATCGAAGCTCCGCCTCGACGGTTGGTTGCCCAAACCCATCCTGCCGGATCGCCTCATCGCAGCCTTGGCACAGGACCTCCGCTTGCCCTCCCCCCACCTCTCATCCGATCCGGCGTCAATCCAGACACGCATCGTCCCACCCACACCGCCGTCCTCCCAGTCCGACGCTCTCCAGAAGGTCAGCACGCTGACCAACCTCTCCGTCCTGATCGCGGAAGATCACCCGGTCAACCTCCGCTTCGCCACCATCGTCGTCGAGAGCCTTGGCATCCACCCCCTC
>CAIMMI010000219.1 GCA_903842505.1 uncultured Verrucomicrobiota bacterium
AAGGGGGTGCGGTGGTTTGGGCGTCGCTGACGTTGCTTGCGTGGTTGTGAAAATCGGGTGTGTGGGACGTTTTTTCCCGCAGGGGCGCGGGGGCGCAGAGGAGGGAGACTTTTTACAACGACGGGAGCGAACGGAGCGAAGGGGGGGGCGTCGGTTTGGGCGTCGCTGACGTTGCTGGCGTGGTTGTGAAAATCGGGTGTGGGATGGGTTTTCCGTCGAAGTGACAGGTTGCGTCTCAGGGCGTCTTGTCCGGGGTGACACGGGAGTGGCGGGCCTGTCGCGGGGGCAGGACGAGGGTCGGTGCCGCCTGGGGCTTCGCGGTGACCGGCACCGGACGTGGTGCGAGGAAGGGCGGGAGGTCGCGTCGGCCGGGGCGACGATAGTCTGCGGCGAGGGCCGACAGGATGGCGTCGGTGTCTCCGGGGCGGACGCTGAGCAGGTGTTGGCCGAGCAGTTCGTATTGGCGCGGCAGGGCAATTCCAGAGGTCCGCACGCCCTGCTGGTGCAGGGCATCGGAGAACTGGAGGAACGATCGGAAGGCGGAAGGGGTTGGCGACTCGGTCGGGAGTTCCGGTGCCGAATTCCAGAGCAGCGGGAGGGACGAGGTGAAGTTGCCGCTGTTGCCGAAGATATCCCAGAACGCCGCGAACCGGCGGACCCGGGCAAGGTCAGCGAAATCCATCAGGCGCGTGCGGAGGACTTCATAGGGCGGAGCCGGGTTGTAGACCATGGCCCACTCGGCATCGTGTCGGATGATCGGGGTTCCACGGAGCCGCTTGAGGATGCCGACCTGGATTTCCTGCGGCCCAAGTGCGAGAAGGCGGTCGAAGCCCTGGCCGAAACTGTTGAGGTCCTCACCGGGCAGGCCGGCGATGAGGTCGGCATGGACATGGACGCCGGAGCTCGACCGCAGCCATCGGAGGTTGTCCTCCATCCGGCCATGGTCCTGCCGACGGGAGATCAACTTCTCGACGTCCGGGTTGAGGGATTGGATGCCGACTTCGAATTGGAGCGCCCCCGGTGGAAACTGCGCGATGAGTTCGCGCAAGGGCTCGGGGAGTCGGTCGGGAACCATCTCGAAATGGACGAAGAGCCCCTCGGTCCACCGTTCGAGGAAGAACTGGAGGATGCGCCGGGAAACGATGGGATGCAGGTTGAACGTCCGGTCCACGAACTTGAACTGGCGGACGCCCCGATCGAGCAGCGATTGCATCGCGTCGAGAAAGCGATCGAGGGGGAACTGGCGGACCGGGATGTCGAGGGACGAGAGGCAGAATTCGCAGGTGAACGGGCAACCGCGGGAAGCCTCGACGTAGATGACCCGATGCGCACAATCGCGTTCGTCGTAGAGGGCATAGGGGAGTTGGAGTTGGGCCGGATCCGGGATCGGGGCGTGGATCGTGTGGGGCGGTTTTTGACCGGCGACGAGTTGCCGGCAGAGGTCGGCGAACGCGAGGTCGGCTTCACCGGTGATGACGTGGTGGGCGAGCGCGGTGATCTCCTGTTGATCGGTCTCGTGGCTCACCTCGGGTCCGCCCAGGACGATGATGAGATTGGGATCGAGACGGCGGAGGACGGAGATCAGTTCGGTCGTGGGCCGGACGTTCCAGATGTAGACACCCAGCCCAAGGATGGTCGGGCGTCGGGCCAGGATCTCCTCGGCGATGTCGAGCGAACGCTGGTTGATGTCGAACTCCCGGAGGGCGGCAAGGGGCTGGAGTTCACCGAGGTTGGCCAACAGGTAACGCAACCCGAACGCCGAGTGCGGAAACTTGGCGTTGAGCGTGGAGAGCAGGATCCGGTGTGGGGATCCCTCGCGGACAGGACAGCTGATGGACAAGGACGCGTCGATGGGTGGATGTAACCGCGGGAGGGGCGGCGGTTGGAAGCCTTGGGTTTGGGGATGGTTGGGGGTGGAACGTTTTTCACCGCAGAGGACACAGAGAGCACTGAGGGGACAGGGGTTTTACAACAGAAGGCGCGAATGGAGCGAAGGGGGCGGTCCTTCGGGCGTTGCTGACGTTGCTGGCGTGGGTGTGAAAATCGGGTGTGGGAGGGTTTTCCCGCAGGGGCGGAGGGGCGCAGAGGGGGACTTCTTACAACAACGAGAGCAACGGGAGCGAAGGGGGGCGTTGGTTTGGGCGTCGCTCTCGTTGCTGGCGTGGGTGTGAAAGTCGGGTGCGAGTTGTTTTTCCCGCAGGGGCGCGGGGGCGCAGCGGGGGCTTTTTACAACAACGAGAGCGACGGGGGCGAAGGGGGGCGGTCCTTCGGGCGTCGCTCTCGTTGTTGGCGTGGTTGTGAAAAACCGGGTGTGGGATGGGTTTCCCGCAGGGGCGCAGGGACGCAGAGGGGGAGGCTTTTTACAACAACGGGAGCGACGGGCGCGAAGGGGGGGCGGTCCTTCGGGCGTCGCTCTCGTTGCTG
>CAIMMI010000220.1 GCA_903842505.1 uncultured Verrucomicrobiota bacterium
CGCCACCGATCATCGGGCACTATCTGGTGTCGGGCGGCGACTGGAAGGCGGCCGTGTGGGGCGCGTGCTCGATCCTGATTGCGATGGGGATCTACTGGCCGTTCGCGCGGGCGGCGGAACGGCAGCGCCTGGCGGCCATAGATTGAAGGGATGGTTTGCGGTTGGGGTTATCCACAGATTCCACGGATTGCACGGATTGCTGTGGAGGTGACCGGAAGCGTGGAGCGCATCTTGACACTGCCCCACCGGTTGAGCTTCAGCGGCCGGTGCCGAGGGTTCGGAGATAGGCGAAGAGGTCGGTGACCTCGGTGGGTTGGATGGCTTCGAGGAGACCTTCCGGCATGACGGAGCCCTTGAGGAAGGATGATCGGCGAATCTCGGTTCGGAGGAAGCGCCGGTCTTCGGTGCTGGGCTGGCGCAGGGTCAGGCTCGTGGCATCCGAAGCGGCCAGAAGGCCTTCGTGGATTTCGCCATCCTGGGTCTCGATCCGGAATCGTCTGTAACCCGCTTCCATCGCGGCATTCGGGGTCAGGATGTTCCGGAGCAGCGATTCGTTGCCGTGGACGCCGGCGCCGTCGAGGGCAGGTCCGATCTTGCCGCCCTGGCCCTGGACGGAGTGACAGATGCCGCAGGTGGTGGTGAAGACCTGGCGGCCACGCTGGGGATCGCCGGGCTTGGCGGCGAGGGCGCGGAACTGATCGAACCGGGCAAGCATGCTGGCGGCCTCCTGCGCGGTCTGGACAGAGGGCAGGTCGCCGGTACGTTCGATCCGGGCACCGGAGCCACGTGTACCCCAGAATTCGCCCGTGCCGTGGAAGAGGAGTCCGGGAGTGCCGGGTTTCAGTGCGAGGTTGGCGGAGGAGCGGATCTGGTCGGCGGTGCGGGCGACGTCCCAGATGCGGTATTCGTAGAGGTCGGCGGCGGTGCCGCCTTGTGGGGTGGAGTCGGCGACGTGCAGGCCGGCGAGGGGCCGGGGTTCGAGCGCTTTGCTCGTCTGGTCGAGTTCGCCGTTCACGTAGATCCGGAAACGGCCTTCGGCGTCGCGGGTCACCGCGAGGTGTACCCAGGCCTCGGCGGTCGTGGGCTTGGTGGCCACGGCGATATCGTTGTGCGGGGAACTCACCCACACACGGAAGGTGCCGCCGTAGAAGTTGAGGTCGAATCCGGGCCCGCCGAGGAGTGAATCGGCGTTCGACAGGCCGGGTTCCAGCCGGATCCAGGTCTCCACGGTGAAGGGCCCGTTGAGCTGGATCGGATCATCGATGCGGGCGGCATCGGTTCCGTTGAGGCGGAGGATCGGACGGAGGGAGTTGCCCAACTCCTTCGCCAGTTGCTGGACGAAGGCTTCGTTGGGGAGGACCGCCGTCAACTTGTCGAGGGCGTAGCCATCGAGATCCTCGCGGGCGACATCGCCAGAGCGGATCGCAGCCACAAGCCGATTGGCGGATTCGGGAGCGGAGGCCAATCGGTCCACGACCTGTTTGCGGAGCGTGGGTGTCAGGTTGGGCCAGAGTCCCAGGAGCGCGGGCAGGGCGGCATCCGACTTGGCGGCTGCGAGTGCGGCGATCGCTTCGTTGCGGACGCCTTCGTCGGCAGAGGTGGCGAATTGGGTAAAGATTTCGACCCGCGCAGAACCGGCCTCGCGCAGGGCGCGGAGGACCGCCAACTGGCGGGCAGGGGTCGTCTTGGGAGTCGCGGCGATGGTGGCCAGTTCCGGTTCGAGGGCGGCGAGGCGGAATCCGGAAGCGAGGCGGACGGCGAGATCCGAGGACGCGCCGCCGGGTTGATTGCGGAGCAACTGGCGGACGGCGTCGACCAGCAGGGGCGCGAGTTTCTCCGGGTTCGCGATGCGGGCGCGCTGGTCGTACATCAGTTGGAGGGTCGGAGGGAGTGCCAAAGCGGCCTGCAGGGACTGGCGGGCGGCGGGTTCGTCGGCGACTCCGGCAATGAAGAGGAGTTCCTCGGTGTTCAGTCCGCGGTCGAGGGTGGGCAGCAAACGCACGAACCTCCGGGCGCCTTCGGAACCACCCAGGATCACGGCACCGAGAGCCCGCGCCTCGCGGGTGAGCGGGCGGCTGTCTTCGTCGAGGTACCGGGCGACGATACCGCGATGCTTCTCGAGGGCGATGCGCGCGAGGTAACGTTCGAAGTCCCGGAAGTAGAGCGGGGCGCGCGGCCAGTCACCAGGCGTGGCAGCTACCGCGGCCTGCAGGAGGAGAGCCGTGGCCGCGACCGCATCCTCGCGGTCCGCCACAGTCGGTTGGGGATCCGTGGCGATGAACTCCACCATGCGGGCGAGGACCCGGATGGCTTCCTGGCGGACCAATCGGTCCGGGTCCGCGAGACCGCGGGAGGCCAGAAGGCGCGTGGATTCATGATTGAATCCGGCATCGCCATAGACCCGGAGGATCTCCTTCCGGAGAGATCGGGACCGGGCGGTCTCGAAGGCGCGCTGCAGCGGGACCGGTTCAACCGAACGGAGACCTTCGAGGGCCCACAGGCACCGGATGCGGAGGTCCGCCGGAGCGGACACGTCTTCGAAAATGCGGGTCAACTGCGGTTCCAGAGCGCGCGCCTTCCGGTCGATGATCTGCTGCCACGCGGCCTGAACTTCCCAGGTGTTCGGCGCCGCAAGCGACTTCAGGAGATCTGCCTCCGGGACTTTCGCGAGGTCCGGTACCTGGGTCCGATGCGGCTGGCTTTCGTGGCGGACACGCCAGATGCGGCCACGGACCTTGTCCCGCTCGGGATGGTTCCGCGGAACCTCGTTGTGGGAAATGATCTGGTTGTACCAGTCGACGATGTAGAGGCATCCGTCGGGTCCCATGGAAATGGCTACGGGCCGGAACCACGGATCGCTGCTGAGGACGAAGTCGGGCAGGTGTTCCAGCTGCCAGCCGTTCGCGTAAGCCTCGGGTTGGGAAGCGCCGGAGCCGCGATGCAACCGGATGGCCTGGATCTTCCGGGTGATCGGATTGGCGACGAAGAAGACGTCGCGCCACGGGGCCGGGAAGGAGTCGGAACCTTCGCTGAGAGCGAGACCGGAGAGGCCGGTGCCGCCCATCTCGGTTTCGGCGGTCTTCGGGAAGGGCGGGGCGAAGGGACGGGGAATGTCATCGCCGCAGAGCGGGTAGGACGCGCCTTCGAGGAAGGGCATCATCGGCCAGCCCTGGTCGTTGGCTTCCTGGATGAACATCTCGCCGTGCCGGTCGAAGACGAGACCCCAGATGTTGCACGGCCCCCAGCCAACAGTCTCGAAGCGGCTGCCATCCGGCCGGAACCGGGCCATCTTGGTCTTGTTGAACTCGGTGGTGACGCCGTCGGCGCCGATGACCTTGGAGTTGTTGAAAGCGCCCTGGGCGAGCAGGAACCAATTCCCCGGCAGTCGCGTGAACTGATGCGGGAACAGGTGCGAATCCTCGATCCCAAAGCCTTTCAGCACGACCTCATGCCGATCCGCCTTTCCGTCGCCGTCTGTGTCACGGTAGCGGCGGACCTCGGATCCATACTGGGCGTAGGCGCCGTCGAGGTAGGGTTGGAGACCCAGCGGCATGGCCACACCTTCGGCGAAGACGCGCGCCTTCTGGCGGCCTGGGGCCGTGGGCGTATCGAACACCAGGATCCGATCCTTCCCACCGCGCTCGAAGAGCGCCCGCGCTTCGGCCGGCGATTCATTGGCGTCGATCGGGTAATCCAGGGCCGTAGCGGTCCAGAGGCGTCCGGCTTGGTCGAAGGCCATGGGGACGAACTTGCCGCCATCCGGTTCCGCCGCGACGAGTTCGACGCGGAATCCAGGGGGTACCGAGAACGAGCGTTCCTGTTCCTCCGGGGACAACGGCGAGGAATGGGGAACGGCAGGCGGTGTGCTGGCACCTTCGTTGCGCGGGCGCACCGGCAGTTCCTCCAGGGTGATGTTCCGGAACGAGCCTTCCGCCGCTCCTCCGCCGTGGACCTGGAACCCGAGGCGCCCACCCTTGCCGGCAATGGCCGGGTCCGGTTCGTAATAGTCGACCCCTTGGACGCCGTTGATCCAGGTCGCGATCCGGGCGCCGTCGGCCAGCACGACATAGTCATTCCATTCATTCCGCCGGATGACCTTGTCGAGGGAGCCGATGTCCGACCACGCCAGCACACGATTGCGGCGGGACTCGTCGTAGAGGCTGCCCCACCAATTGGGTTCGCCGATGTCGCACTGATAGCCCGACATCTCGGAGCTGTTGGGGACGCGTTCGGATCGGATCTGGACGCCGGAATTGATGAAGCCCGAGCCGCCGCGGAGCCTGAATTGCAGGCGCAGGACAAAGTTCGTGTATCGACGTTCCGTGGCGAGGAACTCGTTCTGCGGGATCGTCTCCGTGAGTGAACCTCCGACGATCATGCCATCGACGGCCTTCCAGAGTTTCGGCGCGCCCTCCCAGCCATTGAGGCTCTTGCCGTCGAACAGCGGCTTTGTGCCCGGGCCTGCGGGTGGCGGCGGTGCTGCCTGCAAAGCGGAGACAACGGTCAGCGCCAGCGCGAACGGGAAGACAGGGAACTTGTTCATCGGACGATGCGAGAAGTCTTACAGAGCCGGGACCGGACCGCGAATCAGGAAAAAAGGGCTCAAGCCAGCCCCCCAAAAAACCGAAGCGACACGGGAGCGGGGCTACCGACTGGAATGAAAGACAACCCGAATCGGGGGGGCTCTCTGGCCCCGGTCGCGAATTCGACGGGACGAACCTCCGCCGATCCGCGGTGCGTCGATGGCGGCCTTGTTTACATCCGCGTGTCGCATATGCGACATGCCATTGCAAATCGACCCCGGGCGCTCGTTGGGTCGTCGGTGGCGGCCTTGTTTGCATCCGCGTGTCGCAGTTTTCGGCATGGGGAACCGGAAATCTTCCGACTGCCGACCATTGTGCTCCGGGGTGAAACGGGCTCTTTTGGAGCCGCGATGATGAAGCCCGTGACGTTTTTGCGGAAGGTGTCGATGGCGGAGGGGATCTCGTATCTCTTGCTGCTGCTGGTAGCGATGCCGCTGAAGTACTGGGGCGGGATGCCGATGGCCGTGCGGGTGGTTGGATCGCTCCACGGTTTGCTGTTTGTGGTCCTGTGCGTGGCGTTGTTGTGGGTGTTGATCCAGGCCCGGTGGCCCTTCCTGCGGGCGGTCCTGGTATTCGTCCTCTCCTTCGTGCCGTTCGCCCCGCTGTTCCTCGATCGACGGATGAAGGTCTGGGAAGGCGAAAGGCGGTGAAAAGGCTGATCGGACCGGTTGGGGAGCCTCAGGTCGGCAGGATTTCCGTGCTCAAGGCCTGGGTTTGACGGTTGAGCGGACCATCGGGATCGCAAAACCCATTACGAACCCAGCGCCCGGGCATGGCTCTGGACCCGTTTCTGGAGGCTGCCACAGACGATTTCACAGAGGTCGAAGATGCCGGGGTCGGCGATGAAATAGATGACGTTGGCGCCCTCGCGGCGGCGTCCGACGATGCCGGCTTCGGCCAGGGCCTGGAGGTGGCGGGAGGCGTTGGCTTGAGCGAGTCCGGTGGCATCGACGAGCTGGGAGACGCTGAGTTCGGACGGGCGGAGGCTCTGGAGGAGGCGGAGGCGGGAGGGTTCCCCGAGGACGCGGAAACGTGCGGCCACGAGATCGATGGCTTCCTCGGAGAGGGCGGGGTGGTTCTTGGCCATGGGCAGTAAGAAAGTCGAAGGCTTGGCTTGCGTCAACGCATATGTGTATATACTCATATGTGTAATGAAAACCGAAGGCATCATCCGAATCCTCGCCGGCGTCCTCGTTCTCAGCTCGGTTGTCCTCTCCCGGTTCGTCCACCCCAACTGGATCCTCCTCGCCGCGTTCGTCGGTGCGAACCTCATCCAGTCCGCCTTCACCGGCTTCTGTCCCGCAGAGAGCCTCCTCCGCCGGATGGGTGTCGGCAGTGGCAAGGGTGGGGGGGGCTGCGGTGGTGCTTGTTCCTGAGTACTTCCGAATCCACGGAACTCCGAACCTCTCCGATCCCATGAATGCACTCCCTTCGAATCGCTGGATGCCGCTGTTGGTGGGCGGCCTGAGCTTGGTGGTGGCCGGGTGCCACGAGTCCAAGCCCGGCGTTCTGGCCAGCAACCTTCCGCCGGCCCGCGTCCGGTTGGGAGAGGTCCGCCTGGCTCCCTACGTGGCCGTGGAGGAAGTGATGGGAACGGTTCGGGCGCGTCGCAAGACGGTGGTCGAGGCCAAGGTGACCGGGCGGATCTCGGCCTTGGACGTGCGGCTTGGGCAATCGGTGCGATCAGGGGATCTATTGATCCAGTTGGACGCGCCGGAGTTGGTGGCACGGGTAGACCAAGCGCGGGTCGTCCTCGATCAGGCGGGCCGGGAGCGGGACCGGTTTCAGGGGTTGCTCCAGCAGCGGACCGTGACGGCGCAGGAGTTTGAATTGGTCGATTCGCGTTGGCGGGTGGCCAAGGCGGGGATGGCCGAGGCAGAGACCCTGTTGGGCTATACGCGGGTCACGGCGGCGTTCGACGGGGTGGTGAGCCGGAAGGTGGCCGAGTTGGGCGACCTGGCCACGCCTGGGCGTCCCTTGCTGGAACTGGAGGTTCCCGGGGACTTGCGGCTGGAGGCGGACGTGGGCGAGGCCCTGCTAAGCCGGATCCAGACCCATCAGGTCCTCAGCGTGCGGCTCGCTGGGAAGCCGGATGTGGAAGGGCGCGTAGCGGAAATTGCTCCAGCGGCGGACGCCGGCACGCGGACCTTTTTGGTGAAGGTGGATCTGCCGCCCTTGGAGGGTGTGCATTCCGGACAGTTTGGGCGGCTGGGCATCCCGGTGGCCGAATCCAGCATCCTGAGCGTTCCGGCGGCGGCACTCATCCGACGCGGGCAACTGGAGTTCGTGGTGGTGGGTGTGGGTGGACGAGCCCAGCTGCGCTTGGTGCGGACCGGTCGCGCCCTCGGGGATCGGATTGAGATCCTCTCCGGACTGGAAGGGGGCGAGAAGGTGGTGTTGGAGGCACCGGCGTCGGTGATCGAAGGGCAGGGGTTGGAGGTGGCGCCATGAGTCCGGAGCGTCCTGAAGCGGCGGTGCGGGATCTCGGTTTGGCGGGCCGGATTGCAGCCTGGTTCGTCGATTCCAAGCTTACGCCGCTGCTCGTGGTGGCGTCGGTGCTGCTCGGTGTGGCGGCCGTCCTCCTGCTGCCCCGCGAGGAGGAACCGCAGATCAAGGTCCCGATGATCGACGTGGTGGTTTCGATGCCGGGATCCGGAGCGAAGGAAGTCGAGGAGCGGGCGACGCGCCCGATGGAGAAGCTCCTCTGGGAGATCCCGGGCGTTGAGTACCTGTACTCGACCTCCCGGGAAGGGGAGGGTCTGGTAATTGTGCGGTTCAAGGTCGGGTCCGAGCCGGATGCCAGCCTGGTGCGGGTCTCGGAGAAGCTCCGGTCCAACTTCGACCGCATCCCCCACGGCGTGTCCTTCCCGATGATCAAGCCGCGGTCGATCGACGACGTGCCGATCCTCGCGCTGACCTTGCACGGGCCGCGCTATGACCATCTGGCCCTGCGGCGGATTGCGTCGCAACTGGACGACACGGTGAAGCAGGTGCCGGACGTGGCAGAGACCACCTTGATCGGTGGGTTGCACCGGCAGGTCCGCGTGCTGCTGGATCCCGTGAAACTCTCGTCGCGCGGCCTGACGCTGGCCGGGTTGATTCCCCTCCTGCAGACGGCCAACCGCCAGTTCCGGTCGGGAGGTGTCGTGTCCACCAACCGCGAGATCGTGGTGGAGACCGGAGCGTTCCTGACTCGGCCCGAGGAAGTCGGGCAGGTGGTGGTCGGGGTGTCGGGTGCTCGGCCGGTGTATCTCCGGGAAGTGGCGGAGATCGTCGACGGTGCCGAGGAACCCTCGCAGTACGTGTTCCATGGTCGTGGCCAGGGCGACTCGGGAACGGTGGGCGTGGACGAGGCGGCCGTGACGTTGAGCATCGCCAAGCGGCCAGGGGCGAATGCGATTTCGGTGGCGGACGCCGTTTTGCGCCGGGTGGATGGGTTGAAGGGGCGGATCCTGCCCGCGGACCTGGAAGTGAGCGTGACGCGCCACTACGGGGCAACGGCGGCGGAAAAGTCGAACGAACTGCTCCTCCACATGGGCATCGCGGTGGCCAGTGTCGCGGTGTTGATCTGGCTGGTGTTGGGATGGCGCGAATCCGGGGTCGTCGCGGTGGCCATCCCGGCGACACTCGCGCTGACCTTGCTGGTGTTCTACCTCTGGGGATTCACGCTGAACCGCATCACCCTGTTCGCGCTGATCTTCAGCATCGGCATCCTCGTCGATGACGCGATCGTGGTGGTCGAGAACATCGTGCGACACCGGAACCTGCCCGGCAACGGCGACCGTCCCCTGGCGGTGGTCGCGGTCGAGGCGGTGGCGGAAGTGGGCAACCCGACCATCCTCGCGACGTTCGCGGTGATCGCGGCGGTGTTGCCGATGGCCTTCGTGGGCGGGCTCATGGGGCCCTATATGCGGCCGATCCCGGTTGGCGCGAGTGCGGCGATGTTCTGGTCCTTGCTGATCGCCTTCGTGGTGACGCCCTGGGCCTCGGTGCGATTCCTCGCCCTGGGCAGGCGAGCACGGGCCTCCGGTGATGCCGCGGACGGCGGGCATCCTGTCGCGGGTCCGGAAGAGGGTGCGACGCGGCTGTACCGTCGGGTGATGGGGCCGCTGCTGCATCATCGCGGTTGGCAATGGGCCTTCCTGGGAACCATCACAGCGATGCTCCTGCTCGCGATGGCGGGAGTGGGGGTTGGATGGGTGAAGGTCAAGATGCTGCCCTTCGACAACAAGTCCGAGTTTCAGGTGATCCTGAACCTTCCGGAGGGCAGTTCGCTGGAACGGACGGCGGAGGCGGCACGGGCCATCGCTTCGGAGATCCGGGGCGAGCCCGAGGTCACGGACTACCAGATCTACGTGGGCACCTCGTCCCCGTTCAACTTCAACGGCCTGGTCCGGCATTACTTCCTGCGACGCGGGGCCTCGGTGGCGGACATCCAGGTCAACCTGCTGCCGAAGCATGACCGCAAGGCGCAGTCGCACGACATCGTGAAGCGGTTGCGTCCGCGGGTCACGGCGGTGGCCGAGCGGTTCGGGGCGCGTGTGGCGCTGGCCGAGGTGCCGCCGGGCCCGCCGGTCTTGCAGACGCTGGTGGCCGAGGTCTACGGACCGGACGACGCCGCGCGGTTGGGCCTGGCCAGTGCCGTCCGGGATACCTTCCGAAAGACACCCGGTGTGGTGGACGTTGACTGGTACGTCGAGGATCCCCAGCAGAAGGTCCGCTTCGTCATCGACAAGGAAAAGGCGGCCTTGCACGGCGTGAGCGCCGCTACGATTTCGCAGACGTTGCGATTGGCTGTCGCCGGGGAGTCCGTCGACCTCCTGCACGCTCCGGCCGAGAAGGAGGACGTCAACATCGTGCTCGAGTTGCCCCGATCCACCCGGGCGCGTCCGGAAGAACTGCTGGCGCTCCGGGTGCGGTCCGGGGATGGCAATGGCCTTCCGGAACCTGGAGGCTCGGGCGTTGCTCCATTGGTTCCGCTGCGGGAACTCGTGCGCCTCGAGACCGCCCGCGTGGATGGCAGCCGCCATAGGAAGAACCTCATGCCGGTGACCTATGTGATCGGGGATGTCGCCGGGGTCGTGGAAAGTCCGGTCTATGCCATCGGTGCGATGAACAAGGCCTTGGCGGCGTTGGATGTGAAGGCGGTGACCGGCGTGGATTCGCCCGGACCCCTGCGCGTGCTCAATGCGTCGATGCCCGAGAGCGATGCGCAGCCGTCACTGAAGTGGGATGGGGAATGGCACATCACGATCGAGGTCTTCCGGGACCTGGGAATGGCCTTCGCCGCCGTGCTGGTCCTCATCTACGTGCTGATGGTTGGGTGGTTTCGGTCGTTGATGACGCCGCTGGTGGTGATGATGGCGATCCCGTTCTCGCTGGTGGGCATCCTTCCCGCCCACGGCCTGATGGGAGCCTTCTTCTCCGCAACCTCGATGATCGGGTTCATGGCGGGCGCGGGCATCGTGGTGCGGAATTCCATCATCCTGGTCGACTTCATCGAGCAACGCGTCGGCGAGGGCCTGCCACTGGCGGATGCCGTGGTCGACGCCGGTGCCGTGCGGTTCCGTCCGATGCTCCTGACCGCGCTCGCGGTCGTGTTCGGCGCGGCGGTCATCCTCTTCGACCCCATCTTCCAGGGGCTGGCGATTTCGCTGATGGCAGGTGAGATCGCGTCGCTCCTGATCAGCCGGTTGGCGGTTCCGGTGCTCTACTATCAGTTCAAGCGGGAACGTCCGGCCGGCTGCGCCATGACAGGATGAACAGGATTCACAGGATGCTGACGGGCTGCGAAAAACAGCCAGCTGTCCATCCTGCTCATCCTGTCCCAAACCAATGGTCCTCATCCTGAGCGCCGCAGGTGGCCACGTCTGCCTCGCGGGCGCATTGCCTGCTCAGTTACCGACGTTTCGAGTCACTCCGGTCGGTTCCGTGAACCGGTTGCAACGGAGACCAAGCCAGCGAAGTGAGGTGTCAGAGCCCGCGGCAAGCACGCGCCACTTGGCAGGGCACTTGGCGCATCCACAGCCGACGACTAACCTTATCGACGCCATGGCATCCGGACCTCCACCCGCGGCACCCATTCCCCCCGTCCTGGAACCAGCCGGGTTCATGGCCAGGTTTGGGGCCTATCTCGTCGGGTGCCTGATCGTGCTCAGCGGCGTGAGTTGGTCCCAGGCCGTGACCTATTCAACGATCGCAGAGGGCAGGTGGATGGTCGCTGTGGTGCTCGGTCCCTTTCTCGCGGTTCCTGTGGCTGTCGGTCACTTTGGCCTTCAAGTCTTCGCGCGACGGATGCTTCGAAAGGCACGATTCCTTCGTCCGATCCCCGAGATGTTGCTGCTCAACCTCCCGGGTGCCGTGGCTATCGGGTGTCTCCTGGCCACGGCTTATGGGGCCATGAGCGCCAAGTCGGTGTTCGAGAAGTTCGTGGCTCACCCGATGCCTTTGTCCGTCCGCGTGCTGGAGCATGGGGGTGGGAAGATCAACTTTGCGGAAGGAGATCAACGTGCGATCCGCTTCGAGATCGACGCGCAGGACCTTTCGGCGGTTGTTCGGGAAGGGGAGTTTGCCCTCATTGAATCTGAACGGACCGACGACGACTGGCAGGAACTCATCCTTTATCCGACGCGCCTTGATCTGGATTTCTCGACACCCCAGCGGGTCTATCGGCGGCAGTTGCCACCCTTTCTGCCCGACGACGTCGAGGAGTTCCTCCTGTGTTGGACCAACAGTCCGGTGGTGGTGTTTGTCCGCCTGGACAGATAAGGCCTCGGGTCGAAGGCTGGGTTGGAGTGCGGAGCGCCTATCCGGCTTCGTGGTCGGAAGCAGTTGGGGAATCCATGCAGGCGCCGGTTGCGGGCTCCCGTCGGTGAATCCATCCTGAACGGACCATGAGTGCTCCCGGAGGAGGAAAGACCGTGCAGGTTCTCGGCTGGATCCTTCTCGTCGTTGGAGTGATCAGCGTGCTGGTCTCGTTGCTGATCCTGGGATTTGCAGCGCTTGCCAGCTTCGGAGCACTCGCCGATGCAGGCCCTGCCGAGAACCGCAGGATGGCTGTGCAATTGCTGTCGTGGGGACTTCTTCCGTTGATCGGTGGATTGGTCCTGTCTGGGTTCGGAATCATGGCCTTCGTCCGGAACCGAAAGCGCGCAGGTTCCGGGCAAGACGGCCTGGCGACTGGCAGCACTCCGCTTCGCGAATAGATCCCGGTGCTGGGAAGCAGGACGGCATTGCTGGAATAGCCCTTCCTGACGCACTGCGGCAGACAAACGAGCCGAATCGCCCAGCCATTCGCAGCCAGCGGAGTCATTGGATGAATTCCGTCGGTGACCCGGGCATGGGTCGGCTTCCGCGCACATCAGCATGAGCAAGCCCAAGAGGAAATACATCGAGCAGGACGAATTCTGTGTTCGGCTCAGCATTTGGGGTGATGACCTGGACCCAGACGAGATCACTCGCCTCTTGGCTGCCTCGCCGACTGACGCTTGGCGAAAGGGTGATGTCGACCCGAGGGACGGATTCACGTACCTCACTGGTTCTTGGTCCATCAAAACAGAGCGCAGCACACGCGACGTGGAGGAACATCTCACGGAGCTTGTTGCCGGGCTTTCCAGCGACCTAGCCGTATGGGAGGGACTCACGAGCCGTTACAGCGCCGACTTGTATTGCGGCTTCTTCCTTGCCGGACTCGGTCATGGCTTTTCCATGACGCCGAAGTTGCAACGCCTCCTGGCAGACCGGAATCTGGACATCATATTTAATATCTACTGCGAATACGACCATGACGCCAAACACGAGTGGAGGCCGATTGAGGTGGAGGGCGAGTCTGTGACGTTGCAACGAATTCCCAAAGGTTGAGCAAGGGGCTCGCGCGGACCGCATCACGGTTGAATGCCGGCGGGCTGCAGGCCCAGTCCATTGTCCACCCTCAGCAGTGCCGGTGCGTTCACAGCGGTTGACCGCCTTCGTTGAGGATGGAGAGGTAAGCGTCGTAGACGAAGACGCGGTTGCGCCGTTGGCCGGTAAGTTCGCGGGCGATGCCCGCCGAGACGAGGGAGTGCATGGCCTTTGAGGCTGTAGGGAAAGTCATCGCATGCTCCTTGCACAAATGCTGCAAGGTGATCACCGGGCGCTGTCGCAAGGCACTGAGGACGCGCAAGGCATTCGCCGCGGCTCGACCTGTCTGTTGGATGCGGACGGTGTCGGCCCCGACGAGCTGCACCAGCCTTTGCGCGGTCTGAACGGCGCTCCGTGCGGTCTGTTCGACGCCTTCCAGAAAGAAATCTACCCACGCCTCCCAGTCACCTGTCGCGCGGACGCGGTCGAGCAGATCGTAGTAGGCTCGGCGGTTCTCCTTGAGATAAAGCGAAAGATAGAGAAGCGGCTCGGAGAGGAGTCCGCCGTGGTGGAGCAAGAGCGCAATGAGTAGGCGGCCCAGCCGACCGTTGCCATCCAGGAATGGGTGGATCGTCTCGAACTGCACGTGGGCGAGTGCGGCCTTCAGCAGCACTGGCACCCCGGTGGTTTCGTCATGCAGGAATTTTTCCAGCGCGCCCATGCAAGTCCCCACCTCTTCAGGCGGAGGCGGAACGAAGTGGGCGTTACCTGGGCGAGTGCCACCGATCCAGTTTTGGCTGCGGCGAAACTCGCCGGGCTGCTTCTCACTGCCTCTGCCTTTTGCCATGAGGACGGCGTGCATTTCGCGCAACAGGCGGTTCGAGAGTGGAAAGCCGTCGCGGATCCGGGCTACGCCGTGCTCGAGGGCCGCGATGTAGTTGGAGACTTCGACCACGTCATCGAGCGGCGTGCCTGGAGCCTCGGCCAGCTCGAACAGGAGGAGATCGGAGAGGGACGACTGAGTGCCCTCGATCTGCGAGGACAGCACCGCTTCACGCCGGACGTACGAGTAGAGAAAGAGGTGCGGGTCCGGCAGGAGTGTGCTGATGCTGTCGAGCCGTCCGACGGCCAGTGTGGCCCGTTCCAGGAGCACCTGACGGGGCCCTGTGATCTCCAACGGCGGTACGGGCGGCAGAGGCAAGGGGACGAACGCACGGACCTGCTCACCCGCCGTGGACGTGGTTTGGTAGGTGCCGGTGGCTTTGCGTCTCATCGTGCGAAGCTTGAATAACGGAAACTGTTATTAAAGAAAACCCTAGGTTTCTTTAACAATGGATAGCAGCCCTACAAGCTCGCCCAGGGAGCTGGGACGAGGAAGGCGTGTTGTTCGAGGAGGCCGCGGCTGCCGTTCCAGGAGAGGTATTGCGTCAGGTAGACCATGAGCGCGTAGAACAGGACGACGGGTACAAATCCGAGTCGGGCCGACCAACGGAAGAAGGAGTGTCGCGGTTGGTCGCGTCGGAGGGAACGGCCCATGGCCCAGCCGGCGAGGAGGCGGGCGGGGAAGATGAAGAGCACGAAGACCAGGCTGGGGAGCCACACCATGCCACGGGGCGGGAGTTCGATCTTGAGCAGGTAGAGCGGGATGGCGAAGAGCAGGGTGACGACCAAGGCGATCCAGAAGGCCACGGGAGCACGTTGGAACTGGCGTCGGACAGCACCCACGGTGAACAGGGCTGACCAGCGGTCTTCGACGGCGAAATGCACCTGGAGGAAGGGCAGGTAGAGGGCGACTCCCATCAGGAGCACCCCCCCGAGCAGGGAGAGCACGGCACCGCCCTTGTCCGGCGCCAGTTGGGCGGCGGCGAGCAGGATTCCGACGGGGAGGAGCAGCCACAGGAACGTCCCGGCGAACCCGCGGAAACCGAGCCACAGATAGGTGGGCAGACGGAGGGAGGTGATGAAGGCGAGGAGGTTGTCCCGAACGGCGGGAACCTTGTCGGAGGTGCGGAGCCAGCGGAGGAAGTCCAGCGGAGCGGGCCAGAGGAAGTGACGGAACCGGCCGCCGCGGATCGTGGCCCAGACGATGTGGACGACGGTGAACACCGCGAGGACAAGGAGGCCGGTGCGCCAGAGTTTCGAGGTGGGACTTCCGGGTGCGACGATGTCGGCATCCTTCCAGAGCCCGGAAACCACGCGGACAGGCAGCGTGACCAGGAAGGCGCCCAGTACGAATCCCCCGATGCGGGCGGCCTTGCGGATGCCGACGAAGCCCTCGCGGAGCCGACCGCTGATGGCGACGCGGGCGCTGGCGTTCAGGAGGTAGCCGAGGCTGAGGAAGTTCAGGATGGGGACCACCGAAAGCACGGCGAGGAGGCCCAGCATCGAGGCGAGGCCGAACGTCCAGTTGGTTGCCGACACGAGGGCCTGACCCCATCGGCGGAGGCGGCCCGGCTGCGCGGGTGGGGCCGGGTCGGGTGACGGTTCCGGGGCGGCGTCGACGGGTGCGCCGGTGGCGATCGACGGGAGCTCGGTGTTTTCGGTTCCGGCCGGGTTCATGGTGGCTCAGTGCTCCGGAGGCCGTTGAAACATTCGGACCTTGCGGATGCTCATAACGACCGGAATGTACTGCAGGATGTTTCATCGCACAGCCTCCGGTTGTTCTCCGATGAAGTCCTGAACCAAACGCAGCATGAAGCCGTGGGTCCGCAACAGCCTGTTCACCGTGATCTGCCTGGTCCTGGCCGGCAGCGTGGTGGATCGCTGGGTGCGGCGTGAACCGTTCCGCGAACCGGCACCGGTGACGCAGGCGAATCACCGGGCGGATTCAATACAGGCGGCAGCAGCCCGGGTGGATGCAGCGTTTGCCGGAGAGTGGAGTCGAACGGGGGTGCCGGCGACGGGTCGGGCGGCGGACCTGACGATCGCGCGACGGCTTTCGCTGGCGTTGGCGGGAACCATTCCGTCGGTGGAGGAAATCCGTGCGTTCGAAAAGGTCCCGTCGGGCCAGCGGGTGGATTGGTGGCTGTCTCACCTGCTCGAGGACCCGCGCTTCAGCGATTACCTGGCGGAGCGGATTGCGCGGATCGCGGTGGGCGTCGAGGGCGGGCCGTTCATCGTGTACCGGAGGCACCGGTTGGTGACGTGGCTGAGCGATGAGATCCGGCGGAACCGTCCGTACGATGAACTGGTTCGGGAATTGGTCACGGCCGAGGGCATCTGGACGAGCCGGCCGCAGGTCAACTTCGTGACCGTGACGGTGGACCAGAACAACGACAAGGAGGGGCCGGACGAACAGAAGCTGGCGGCGCGGGTCTCGCGGGCGTTCCTCGGGTTGCGCATCGATTGCGTCCAGTGCCACGACGACATGTTCGGGGATCGATGGAAGCAGCGGGATTTCCATCAGTTGGCGGCGTTCTTTGCCTGTGCGGAGATGTCGTTGACGGGGGTGCGCGACGACGCGGCCAGGGCTTATGAGTTCAAGTTCCTGCGTCGGGCGGAGAAGGAGACCGTCACACCGCGGGTTCCCTTTAATGCCGGCCTGCTTCCGGTCGAGGGACCGCTGCGCCAGCGGTTGGCCGAGTGGATCACGCATCGGGACAATCGGCCTTTCGCCCGGACGCTGGTGAACCGGACCTGGGCGTTGCTCTTCAATCGCCCGCTGCACAAGCCCATCGACGAGATCCCCCTCGACGGGCCATTCCATCCGGCGATGGAAGCGCTGGCGGATGACGTGGTGGCGAATGGATTCGACCTGCATCGGCTGATCCGGGTGATTGCGTCGACGCGGGTATTTCAGTCGGACAGCCGATCGGAGGATCTGTCGCGACCGGTGACCGCGGAGCAGGAAGGTCTGTTCGCGGCGTTTCCGCTGACGCGGTTGAGGCCGGAGCAGGTGGCGGGCGCGATCCTGCAATCGGCGAACCTGCGGACGCTGGATGCCGAGTCGCCGGCATTCGTGCGGGTCGTGCGTTTCTTCCAGCAGAACGATTTCGTGAAGCGGTTTGGGGATATCGGCGAGGACGAGTTCGATGGGTTCGCGGGAACGATCCCGCAGCGCCTCGTGATGATGAACGGGGAGTTGGTGCGGGAGCGGACGAAGGAAGACCTGCTGATGAACTCGGCGACGCGGATCGGGGCGGTGGCGCCGGATGAGGATGTGGCGGTCGAGACGGCCTATCTGGCGGTGTTGAGTCGGCGGCCAACGCCGAAGGAGCAATCCCATTTCGTCGATCGACTGCGGGCGGTTTCCGACGTCAAGCGATCGGTCCGCATGGGTGACCTTTTCTGGACGCTGCTGAATTCCACGGAGTTTTCATGGAACCACTGATCCTGAAACCGGCAATTCATCTATCCGTAGATGGCGCCGGCGGCGCGTGCGGGTCGGCGGCGCATCTGTCGCGGCGTACGCTTTTGCAGTGGGGCGGAGCGGCAGGGATGGCGTGGCTGACGCCGTTGTCGAGGATCCTGGCCCGGGAAGCCGAGGCGGCGCCGCGTGGGAAGCCGGCGCGTTCGGTCATCATCCTTTGGATGGCAGGAGCGCCGAGCCAGCTTGAGTCGTTTGACCCGCATCCCGATTCCGCGATTGCCTACGGCGGCCGGGCGATTGGAACGGCGATCAAGGGAGTGAAGCTGGGGGAAGCACTGCCGCAGGTCGCCGCGCAGTTGGGAGACGTGACGCTGATCCGGTCGATGATGAGCAAGGAGGCGGACCACGAGCGCGCGGTCTACAACATGAAGACCGGGTACCGGCCGAACCCGACCGTGGTGCACCCGTCGATCGGTGCGGTGGTCTGCCATGAATTGGCGGATCCGGGCATGGACATCCCGAGGCACATCTCGATCCTGCCGGACCAATGGCCGGCGCGGGGTGGCTTTCTGGGGGCGCAGTTCGATGCGTTTCAGGTGCAGGATCCACAGGGGCCGATCCAGGACGTCACGAGTCCGATTCCCAAGGAGCGGCGGGACCAGCGACTGGCGGACCTTTCGGTGGTGGAGGATTCCTTCGCGCGGGGGCGACCGGCGGGGTTGGACGAGAAATCGACGTTGCATCGGCTGACGATGGAACGGGCGCTGAGGATCATGGGGTCGGAGCAGTTGAAGGCGTTCGAGGTGAGCGAGGCGCCGGCGTCGCAGCGGGCGGCCTACGGGGACACGCCGTTCGGTCGGGGTTGCCTGGCGGCGCTGCGGTTGGTCGAGCAGGGGGTGCGTTGCGTGGAAGTGACGCTCGATGGCTGGGATACCCACGTGAACAACCACGAATTCCAGCGGCAGAAGCTCGGCATCCTCGATCCGGCCTTCGCAGCGTTGATCCGGGATCTCAAAGCGCGTGGCTTGTTCGAGTCAACGGTCGTCCTGTGCGGCGGGGAGTTTGGTCGGACCCCGAAACTCAATCCGCTCGAAGGCCGGGACCATTGGCCCTACGGGTTCAGCGTGGCGGTGGCCGGAGGAGGGTTCCGTGGGGGCCATGTTCATGGTTCCACCGATCCGACCGGCGAGAGTCGCGAACCGGCCAATCCGGTGAACGTGCAGGACCTCCACGCGACGATCCTGCATTCACTCGCGATTGATCCTGAGAAGGAGATCCGGACGCCGGTTGGACGGCCGATCGCGCTGAGCGATGGACGGGTGGTGCGGTCGTTGTTGGGTTGAGTTCCCAGGGGGAGTCAATGGGGTCAGAGTGTCCTGAATTGGCGAATGGATGATGCGCACCATCATCGACTCCGGCAGCGCCTTCCACTCTTCCAGTGGCATCCATGGCGATGGCTGCGGGCCCTGGGTCCACTGGACAACGAAGTCACCGGCGGACACTTGGGAGACCCGCCGCCGAGCGTCGATGTTGCGGTTGCAGGCGCCTCAGGAGGCGCTCGGAGCTGACGTACTCGTTTTTCCGTGTGGCTTCTGGAGCGAGGCGAAGATCACGTACACCACCGGGATGACGAGCAGGGTCAGGATGGTGGAGGTGACCATGCCGCCGACGACGGCGACGCCCATCGGGCGACGGGACTCGGCGCCAGCGCCAAAGCCGATGGCGATGGGCAGGATGCCGGCGACGGTGGACAAGGCGGTCATCAGGATGGGACGGAGACGGACGAGCCCGGCCTGCACCATCGACTCCACGGGATCCACGCCCTTCTCGGCCTGTTGATTCGCGTACTCGACGAGGAGGATCGAGTTCTTGGTGACGAGGCCGAGGAGCAGGACCACGCCAACCTGCGAGAACAGGTTCCAGTTCATGGAAGGTAGCATCTGGATGACACCGGTCAGCCCCAGGTAGTGAAGGATCAGGAGCGAGCCGAAGGCGCCGATGAGGGCGAGCGGAACCGCGAGAATGACGGTGAACGGATGGACGAAGCTTTCGAACTGGGCGGCGAGCGTCATGTACACGATGACGAGGGCGAGACCGAAGATCCACCAGACCTCGGTGTTGGCTTCGCGGAGGTCGCGGGCCTCGCCGGTCCAGGCGTAGGAAGTTCCGGCGGGGAGATCGCGGGACAACATTTCCTCGGCGAGAGCGACGACCGTGCCGAGCGGGGCTCCGGGGATGGGAGAGGCGGAGATCGTGGCGGAGCGGAGGCGGCCATAGTGGTTGATGGCGTTGGCGGCAGCGCCCGTCTCGCGGTTCACGAGACTCGAGAGCTGGATCAGTCCGCCGGAGCCCGAGCGGACAAAGATCTTGTCGAGATCCTGCGGGGTGAGGCGGGAGGCCCGTTCGAGTTGGGCGATTACCTGGTATTCCTTGCCGGCCACCTTCACGCGCGAGAGGTCGACTCCGCCGAACAGGATCTGGAGCGTGCGAGAGATGTCTTCGACGGTGACGCCGAGGGAGGCGGCACGCTGGCGATCGATGCCGATGCGAAGCTCCGGCTTGTTGACCTCGTAGGAGACGCGGACGTTCTGAAGGACGTTGGAACCGCGGGAGTCCTTGAGTTGGCGGAGTTGGTTGGCGACGTCGGTGGCAGTCCGGTTCAGGCCGTCGAGGTCCTGGTTCTGGACGACCAGTTCGAACGGCGCGCCGAAGGATCGGCCGATGGCCTTGGGGATGTTCGGAATTGCCAGGCCGCCTTCCACCTGACCGATGAACTTCGAACGGAGTCCGCCTGGTCCGTTGACGATCTCCTGGATCGAGCGCCGCTCGCCGTCCGCGAGGGTGGCGAAGAGGATGCCGGAAGTCGCCTGGCCCGGACCGGAGAAGCCGGGGGCGACGATGGCCGCGTAGGCGACGATCTCGGGAACCTCGGCGACGAAGGCCTCCATCTTGCGCAATTGACGTTCGGTGAACTCGGCGGTGGAACCGTTCGGAGTCACCATGAAGCAGAAGAGACGGCCCTTGTCCTCCTCGGGGAGGAAGTCCTTCTCGAGCTTCTGGAAGAGCGGATAGACGAGCCCGCCGGAGAGTACGAGGAGGACTCCAACGATGAGGACGGCCACAACGCCCCGGATCAGGGTGGGCAGCTTGCCGATCGGAGCCATCACCGCGTGGGCGAGGCGGACGCAGGGCCGCAGGACGCTCGCATACGCCCGGCTCATGCCTTCGAAGATCGCTTCGAGGGAATTGTAGATGAAGCCGTGCTTCTCGCGCTGGATGGGCTTGAGGACGCGGGCGGCCAGAGCCGGGGAAAGCGTGAGGGCGACGACCGCGGAGATCACGACCGAGCCGGCCACAGCGACGGCGAACTCGATGAAGAGGCGGCCGGTCTGGCCCGATTGGAAGGCGAGCGGAAGGAAGACCGCGACCAGCGAGAGCGTGATGGCGATGATGGCGACGCTGATTTCCTCCATGGCCTTGTAGGCCGCCTGCAGTGGGGGCATGCCCTCCTCGATGTGACGGTGGATCGCCTCCAGCACGACGATGGCGTCGTCGACCACCACGCCGATCGCGAGGACGAGGGCGAGCATCGTCAGGATGTTCACCGAATAGCCGAAGGCGTGGAGGATGGCGAAGGTGCCGATGATCGAGACGGGGATGGCCACCGTGAGGATGAGGGTCGCGCGGAGATTGCGCAGGAAGATGAAGATGATGAAGACGACGAGAAGGAAGGCGATCAGGAGCGTCTCCCAGACCTCGTTGACGGCCTTCTCGACGTAAACCGACTCGTCGTAGGTCGAGGTCAGGGAGATGCCGGCGGGCACGAGCGCCTGCAGTTGGGTGACTTGTTCCTTGATGCCCTTGGCCACCGAGACGGTGTTGGCCTTGGACTGCTTGACGACCCCGACGAAGACCGTGGGTTTGCCCATGGCGCGGGCAACGGTCCGGTAGTCCTCGACCCCGGCCTCGGCCCGGCCGATGTCGCGGAGTCGGACGACCGAGGTGCCGTCGGCCCGGATGGAAAGCTCGTTGAACTCGTCCGCGGACTTGAGTTCGCCGCGGGTGAGGATCGTCATCTCGCGGTCGAGGTTTTCGACGCGGCCGGAAGGGAGTTCGACGTTCTGCTGCCGGAGGGCGCGTTGGACATCGAGGACGGTGACCTGGCGGGCGGCCATCTTCTCGGAGTCGAGCCAGAGACGCATGGCGAAGCGCTTCTCGCCGCCGATGATGATTGAAGAGACGCCGGAAACCGTCTGGAAGCGGGGCTTCACGACCCGCTCGGCGATCGTGCTGAGTTCCAGGGGTGAATGCCGGTCGCTGTTCATGGCGACCCAGAGGACGGCCTGCGCGTCGGCGTCCTGCTTGGCGACGACGGGTTCGAGGATGTCCTCGGGAAGCGCGCCACGGACGCGGCTGACGCGGTCACGGACATCCTGGGCGGCGAGGTCGATCTGGCGGTTGAGGTCGAACTCAATGGTGATGTTCGAGACCTGCTCGCGGCTTTCCGAGGTCAGCGTGCGGATGCCCTCGATGTTGTTGATTGCCTCCTCCAGACGTTCGGTGACCTCGGTCTCGATGACCTGGGCGTTGGCACCCGGGTAGACGGTGGTCACCGACACGATTGGCGGATCGATGTCTGGCAACTCGCGCACGGGGAGCTTGCTGAGCGAGATCAGGCCGAAGAGGACCAGCGACAGATTCAGCATCGTCGCCAGGATCGGGCGCTGGATGGAGATTCGACTGAGGAACATGGGGCGGAAGGCGGAAGGAGGTCAGTCGAGGTACGGGGCGGACGAGGCGGCGGGGCCGAAGCGGACCGGAGCGCCGGGGAAGAGCTTCTGGTGGCCTTCGACGACGACAGTCTCGCCGTTGGTCAGGCCGGAGACGACCTCGACCTTGCCGGCGAGCCGGATGCCGGTCCGGATCGGGCGGAGGACCACGTTGGTCTGGGCGGTGACGACGAAGACCGAGATCTGGTCGCCATTGGAGAGCAGGGCGGGTTCCGGGATGACGAGGGCGTTCTCGCGGAGTTGGATGGAGAGGTCGAGCTTGGCGAACATTCCGCCGCGCAACCGTCCATCGGGGTTGGGAACGCGGGCCTTCACGAGGGCGGTGCGGGTGTTGGCCTCGAGCTGTGGAGCGATGAAGTAGACCTCGCCTTCGAACGGGTCCTTGGGGAACGCGTCGACGCGAAACCGGATTTTCTGGCCGGTCTTGATCTGGCCGAGGTGGCGTTCGGGGATGTTCATCTCGACCTTCACGGTGTCGAGGTCGACGAGGGTGGTCAGGATCGAGTTGCGGGAGATGACCTGCCCGGCGGAGACCTGACGGGCGCCGACGGTGCCGGCGAACGGGGCGAGGACGCGCGCGTCCCGGAGTTGGCGGCGCCGGAGTTCGACCGTGGCCTCGTTCATGGTGAACGCGGCAGCCGTCTGCTCGAACTCCTGCTGGGAGATGAGCTTGGCCTCGGCGAGCTGCCGGGCCCGGGCGAAGTTGGCCCCGGCGAGCTTCTGGTTGGCTTCGGCCTCGTGAAGGGAGGCGGCGAACTTGGATTCATCCAGTGCCACCAGCAGCGAACCCTTTGCCACGCGCTGGCCCTCTTCAAAGCCGATCTCGGCGACGAGGCCGTCGGCCTCGCACTTGACCTCGATGAACTCGTTCGGGGCGATGGAACCGACGAGCGGGACAACTTCCACGACCGGCTTCTGCCGAACGGGGATGGCCACGACCTGAACGGCCCCGCCGCCACCCCCACCCGATGCGGCGGGGGCCGACTTGGGTTTGCAGCCGGCGGCCAGGAGGAGGCAGGCCAAGGTCCCGATGACGATTCCAGATTCAACGCGCTTCATTCGACGAGCCAGCCGGGGATCGAAGGAACGATCCGGGTCGGCGTGGGATCGGGAGCCTACCCCGGCCCGGGGCGGGAGCGGAAGCCGTCATTTGGGAGGCGTGCCTGTGCGGGCGCCTTTACGTGTTGGAATCTGAACCCGTTCAGGAAAGCAGTTCCTGGATCTCCTCCCAGCCGAGGCTGTTGGTGAAGACGTCTTCACCGGTGAGGGTGGCGGCGATGAGTTCCCGCTTCCGCTGTTGGAGGGCGAGGATCTTCTCCTCGACGGTGCCCCGGGTGATGAGCTTGTAGCTCGTGACGACGCGGGTCTGGCCGATGCGGTGGGCGCGATCGGTGGCCTGGTCCTCGACGGCGGGATTCCACCATGGATCGAAGTGGATGACGGTGTCGGCCCCGGTAAGGTTCAGGCCGACGCCGCCGGCCTTGAGGGAGATCAGGAAGACAGGGATGCCAGCGTCCTTCTGGAACCGATCGACGACGTTGCCGCGATCGCGCGTGGAGCCGTCGAGGTAGCAATAGGAAAGCCCACGCCGGTCGAGTTCGTCGCGGAGGAGGTGGAGCATCGAGGTGAACTGGCTGAACACGAGGGCCCGGTGGCCGCCGTCGAGGACCTCGTCGAGGAGTTCCCCGAACATCAGGAGCTTGCCGCTGGTGCCTTCGGGAGGAGCAGGAGGTTTGGAGGAGGCGGATGGCTGGGGTTCGGCTGGGATCGGATCCTCGGCCTCGGCAGCCGCCGGGAGTCGGAGCAGGCGCAGGTCACAACAGGCCTGGCGCAGGCGGAGCAGGGCGGTGAGGACGACCATCCGGCTCTTGGCGAGCCCTTGGGCACCGACGGCCTGTTCCACCTCGCGTCGGGTGGCCGAGAGGAGTTGCTCGTAGATGGATGCCTGTTCCTCGGTCAGTTCGCAGAAGCTGACCTGTTCCAGGCGTTCGGGGAGGTCGGCGGCGACGTCGCGCTTCAAGCGGCGGAGGAGGAAGGGACGGACGCGGCGTGCGAGGCGCGCCATGGTGGCGGCATCGCGTTCCCGTGCGATCGGTTGTTCGTATCGCTCCCGGAAGTCATCGGCATTGCCGAGGTAACCGGGCATGAGGAAATCGAAGATGCTCCAGAGATCGAGAACCGAGTTCTCGAGGGGGGTGCCGGTGAGGACGAGGCGGTGGTGGGAGCGGAGGTTCTTGACGGATTGCGCGTTCTGGGTCGTGCGATTCTTGATGTGCTGGGCTTCGTCGAGGACGACCGTGTCGTACTCGGTGGCCCGGTGGCGATCGAGGTCACGACGGACCAGGGCGTAGCTGGTGATGACCAGGTCCGCGCCAGCGACCGCATCGAACTGGCGGTGCCGATCCGGCCCGTGAAGGCGGACCACCTTCAGGTCCGGTGCGAAGCGTGCCACTTCAGCGGCCCAGTTGTAGACGAGTGAAGTGGGGCACACGACCAACCAAGGGCGGCGTTCCCGGGCCGGTTGGGTGCGGATGACGGCGGCGAGGTGGGCGATGACCTGGAGCGTCTTGCCGAGGCCCATCTCGTCGGCGAGCACGCCTCCGAACTGCTGGTCGCGAAGAAATCGAAGCCAGGCAACACCCTGCTTCTGGTAAGGGCGCAGGACGGAATCGAGTGGCCCGAGCGGCGGACACTTGAGTTCGACCTCGCCGCTGCCGGTCCGCGCCTGCTGACGCCACGTGGCCGGGGCCTGGACGGCAAGGCCGGCGTCACGGAGACCCGCTTCCAGGAATCCCGCCTGGGCATTCCCCATGCGGTAGCGGGTGGCATCCGAGCCGGGAAGACCCTGCTCGGGCGCGCAGTCGACGAGGATCTCCTGGAGTTCCTCGACGGCGCCGGAATCGATGAGGGCGAGCTTGCCGTTCCGAAGCCGACGGGACCCGCCGCGAAGCAGTTGCTGGATCTCGGCAGCCGGGACAGCACTGCCCCCGGCGGAGGCGTAGGAGACCTCGAGGTTGAACCACTGTTCACCGCTGGAGGTGATGCGGAGTTGGGGCGTGACGCGTTCGAAGGTGGACTGGGTCGTGCGATCGAGGCGTTCCTCGAGGTTCACCTTCCATTCCCGTTCCAGCCGCGGATGCAGTCGGGCGAAGTAGGTCAGGACCCGATCCTGACCGCTGAGTTGCCAGCGTCCCTGGGCATCCGGTCCGGAGAAGCCGGCCTGACGGAGGCGCTGGAAGGCGCCGTGTTCGGCGGCGAGGTCGCGGGTGCCGTACCGGCGTGGGTTGGCGGGGTCGGGGATCCAGGCGGCCTCGTCGGCCCGGGTGACGCCGACGGTCATGATGCGCTGGCCGTAGGCGCACTGCAGGGTGGCGGTGAGTTGGGCGAGTCCGCCGGCGAGATCGAGATGGAACTGGGGTGCCTGTGGGGCGAGTTCGAAGTCGGTGAGTTGGAAGTTGGCTTCGACCTTTCCGGACGCCTGGAGACGCGGCCAGTCCTGCGAAAGAAACGCCGGAACCTGGGTCCGCTGGATGACGACCGGGCGTTGGAGGGCTTCGCGAAACGGGCCCGACATCGCCAGAGGCGCGAGGCACGGCGGTGGACCGGGGTGCAGGATCCAGAGCGAAGTCTCGAGCGGAACGATTACCGGAGGCCTCGGTTGGGGTTGCAGCGCGAGGGCGATCGTTCCATCGGGCTGCAGCGTGGCGCGCAGGGGCAGGACGGCGGGTTCTTTCTGGATCGGGAACGGCTGGGAACGCCCCAACGTCACGCGCGGGAATCCGCCGAGGGCCGCAAGGACCGCGGCGAGATCGCGGGGCCCCAGTTGCACCATTCCCGGGGTGTCGCCGCCCGTGATCGTCTCGAAGGCCAGCAGCACCTGTTCGTCCTCTTCCGCGAGGCGGAAGCTGCCGCGGCGAACGAAGGAATCGAGAGGAGCCCGGTCCCGGCCCGAGACCCCTTCCAGAACGATGAGCACCTTCCCACGCTGCAGGGCTTCCTGGAAGTTGGGCGGAAGGACCACATGCACCGTGAGGGGGGCGCCTGCGGGATCGCGTCGAAGCCGGACCGCATCCTTCCGCGGGACGGTGCGGGCAGGGATGGAGGGTGCCGAGGCCGAGGCGGGACCGGGGGATGGCTTCGGCGCGGAAACGGGTGCCGGGGGCTTCAGCCAGTGGAGACCGACGGCGACGACGTGGGGGCAGATCGACCCGAGTTCGCGCGCCTGCCGGCAGGTGCAGAGGTTCTCGATGTCGAAGTCGGACTTGATGACGAGGCTGGCGCGGTAGGAGTTGTCGCCGGCCTGGACGACCCCCTTGAGGAGTGGGGGCGTCCAGTTCGAGGACAGCACCTTCCCGGACCCGAGCAGGAGGCGCGCATGCTGCACGGCTTCCCACCCGGCGGTCTTCTGGAAGAAGGCCTCGGTCAACTGGACATCAGCCATGCGGATCGGACGGCAGGAGGCTGAGGTGGAACGGAACCGGCCGAGGCGTGGAGCGAAGGCCGGAGCGGATCAGGCGACGCTTCGGGCCAACTCTTCCTCGACGTCGACGATCTCCTTCATCTGCACCAGGAACCAACGATCGATCTTGGTGAGGTTGAAGATGTCCTCGACGGTGAAACCGGCGCGGAAAGCGTGCCGGATGAAGAACACGCGTTCCGCGTTGGGCACCGAGAGCTTCCGGGTGATGACGTCGCGGGGCAGGATGTCGCGGTCACCGTAGACATCGGTGCCGATGCGCCAGGGTTTGCCGTCGCCGCCGAGGCCGGAGCGGCCGATTTCGAGGGAACGGAGGCACTTCTGAAGGCTTTCCTTGAACGTGCGCCCGATGGCCATGGCCTCGCCCACCGACTTCATCTGGGTGGTCAGCGTCGGATCCGCCTGGGGGAACTTCTCGAAGGCAAACCGAGGGATCTTCGTGACGACGTAGTCGATGGTCGGCTCGAAGCTGGCTGGCGTCACCCGGGTGATGTCGTTGCGGATCTCGTCGAGCAGGTACCCAACGGCGAGTTTTGCAGCGATCTTGGCGATCGGGAATCCCGTGGCTTTCGAGGCGAGCGCGGAACTCCGGCTCACGCGGGGATTCATCTCGATGACGATCATCCGGCCCGTGACGGGGTCGACGGCGAACTGGATGTTCGATCCGCCGGTCTCGACACCGACGGCGCGGATCACGGCGAACGAAGCGTCGCGCATGATCTGATACTCCTTGTCGGTGAGCGTCTGGATCGGGGCGACGGTGATGGAGTCACCGGTGTGGACGCCCATCGGGTCAAAGTTCTCGATGGAGCAGATGATGACGCAATTGTCCGCGCGGTCGCGCATGACCTCCATCTCATACTCCTTCCAGCCGAGCAGGGATTCCTCGATGAGGATCTCGGACACGGGCGAGAGGTCGATGCCGCGCTTGGCGATCTCCTCGAATTCCTCGCGGTTGTAGGCGATGCCGCCGCCGGTGCCGCCGAGGGTGAAGGCGGGGCGGATGATGAGGGGCAGGCGGCCGATCTTCTCGGCAACGACGCGGGCCTCGACCATGTCATGCGCAGTGCCGGAGATCGGGACGTCGAGGCCGATCTGGAGCATCAACTGCTTGAAGGCCTCGCGGTCCTCGCCCTTGTGGATGGCCTCGGCCTTGGCACCGATCATCTCCACGCCGTGGCGCTCGAGGGCGCCATTCTTGTGGAGGGACATGGCGGTGTTGAGGGCGGTCTGGCCACCGAGGGTGGGGAGGAGGACGAGCTTGCCCTGGGCGCCCATGCGCTCGAGCTCCGCCTTCTCGCGAAGGATGATCTTCTCAACAGCTTCGGGCGTGATGGGCTCGATGTAGGTGCGCTCCGCGAACTCCGGATCCGTCATGATCGTGGCCGGATTGGAGTTCACGAGGACGACGCGATAACCCTCTTCGCGCAGGGCCTTGCAGGCCTGCGTGCCGGAGTAGTCGAACTCGCAGGCCTGTCCGATGATGATCGGGCCCGCCCCGATGATGAGAACCGAGTGGATGTCAGTGCGCTTCGGCATGATCTAAAAAACCGGGCGGATGCAACGTCATTACGGGCGCATTGTCAGGGGTTTTTTGGGACGGATATTTCTCCCTTGGACGGGTGAGGGGCATGTCGGCCAAGCTCCGGGGCATGTCGTTGCTGCCATTTGGTGACCTGGTGCCACATACTCCGCGTCGATTCCTGCCCGCTTCGCTGGACCTTGGAAGCTGGGCAGCACTGGGGCCCTGGGTCGACCGTCTGGAGGTCCGGGGGCGGGAAGCGACGACGCTGGCGGAGTTCGAATCGTGGTTGGTGGACGCGGGCGAGGTGATGGCGGCCATCGACGAGGAGCGGGCGCGCCGGTACATCGCGATGACCTGCCACACGTCGGATTCCGAGGTGGAGAAAGCGTATCTGGCGTTTGTCGAGGGAGTGGACCCGCAACTGAAGCCGAAGGCGTTCGCGCTGGCGGAACTTTATCTCAAGCATCCGCAGCGCCCACACCTGGCCCAGGATCGGTACGCGGTCTTTGACCGGAGCAAGGCGTTGGAGGTGGAACTTTTCCGGGAGGAGAACGTTCCGCTCGAAACCGAAGAGGCCAAGCTCACCCAGCAGTACCAGAAACTCAGCGGGAGCCTGACGGTCCAGTTCCAGGGCGAGGAACGGACACTGGTTCAGATGGGACGGTTCCAGGAGGAAACGGACCGGTCGCTGCGGGAATCCGCGTGGACGGCGGTATCCGAACGTTGGGTCCGGGAGTCGGCGGGCTTCGATGGATACTTCGATGGACTCATTGGCATCCGTCGCCAGATCGCCCGGAACGCCGGGTTCGCGGACTACCGGGACTACGCCTTCCGGGCTCGGGGCCGGTTCGACTACGGACCAGCCGATTGCGAGCGGTTCCACGATGCCATCGAATCCGAGGTGATGCCCGTGTACCGGGCGCTGCAGGACGAGCGGCGCCGGGTGATGGGGTTGGAAAAGCTCCGGCCCTGGGACACGGGCGTGGATCCGATGGGACGTCCGCCTCTGAGGCCGTTCACGGACACGGCCGTTCTGGAGACCGGGTCCCAGCGGATCTTTGATCAGTTGGATCCGGAACTGGCGGCGGACTTCCGGTTGATGCGGGAGAAGCGTTTGCTGGACCTGGCGAACCGGAAGGGCAAGGCGCCGGGCGGATACCAGTACACGCTGTCGGAAGCCCGGTTGCCCTTCATCTTCATGAATGCGGTGGGACAGCAGCGGGACATCGAAACGCTGTTGCACGAGGCGGGACACGCCTTCCACGCCCTGGCGAGCCGCAATGAACCCTTGCAGGCGTATCGGGATGCACCGATCGAGTTCTGCGAGGTGGCGTCGATGTCCATGGAGTTGCTGGCGGCGGGCGGCCTGAACGAGTTCTACAACGCAGAAGAAGCGCGCCGGGCCCGGCGGACGCATCTGGAGGGAATCGTGGCGGTGTTCCCGTGGATCGCGACCGTCGACGCCTTCCAGCACTGGGTGTACACGCATCCGGACCATTCCGTTGCCGAGCGGCAACAGGCGTGGCTGAAGCTGATGGAACGGTTCGGTGGGAACGTGGACTGGACTGGATTCGAGTCCGCCCGGGCCAACCGATGGCACCGTCAGTTGCACATCTTCATCCATCCCTTCTACTACGTGGAATACGGGATCGCGCAGTTGGGAGCGCTGCAGGTGTGGGCGAATTCGAGGAAGGATCCCCGCGACGCATTGGCTCGGTATCGGCGCGGTTTGGCACTGGGTGGGTCGCGACCGTTGCCGCAGCTGTTTGCCGAGGCGGGGTGCCGGTTTGATTTCAGCCGGGAAACGCTGAAGCCCCTGCTGGAACTGGTGCAGTCCGAACTGGCGGCGTTGGCCTGATCCCCGGAACCCATGGCCACCCAAAAACAGAGTCAGCCGCGCGCGGAAACCCCGTTCCCGGACCTGGAGCGGGACGTCACGCTGGGCTTGCTCGTCCTCAACCTGTTCGTCTTTCTGATCGAGCCCTCCCTGAGGGATAGCGGGCGAAACTGGTTCGAGATGCGGTACTCGCTCTCGATGGACGGGATCAAGGCGGGATACTGGTGGCAATTCTTCACGTACCAGTTCCTGCACGGAAACTGGGTGCACCTCGGGGCGAACCTGGTGCTGCTGCATTCCATGGGACCGATCCTCGAGACGACGATGGGGCGGCGGCGGTTCTTCGCGCTGTACCTGGTGTCCGGCGCGATGGGTGGATTGGTGCAACTTGCCGGTGCAGCGATCTCGCCCAAGATCTTCGGGCACCCGGTCGTGGGGGCCTCGGCCGGGTTGTGCGGCCTGCTGGCAGCGCTCGGGGCGCTGTACGCGGAGGAGAAGGTAAAGGGTTACCTTTTCTTCATCATCCCGTTCGAGTTGAAGGCGAAGATCGTGTTGCTGCTGGCCGGGTTGCTTTCCATCGTGGGATCGGTGTTCCCGTTCGGCAACATCGCGCATCTGGCGCACCTCGGGGGCCTGTTGGGAGGGTTGTGCTGCGTGAACATCATGAACGTGAAGCCGCTGCCCCCGATCGACGACGATCCCGCGCCAACCAAACCGAGCGCGCGTTGAAATCACGTCAGGCCGACCTACCTTCAAGAACATGATTGCCGATCGGGATTACTTGCGCCGCCCGGAGGGCTGGAACGTCCGGGTCTCCCTGATCCTGATCTGGATTCTGGGGGCGTGCTTCCTGATCCAGACGGCTTTGACCGTCGTGGGTCGGGTGCCGGTGGTCGGGGCCTTGGGATTGAGCCGGACCGGGATGAGTCACTGGGAGATCTGGAGGCTGCTGACGTTCCAGTTCCTCCACGAGGTGCCTTGGCCGCTCCACGTGATCTCGAATGCCCTGGGACTTTATTTCTTTGGCCGGACAGTGGAGGAAATCACGGGCCCGAAGCGGTTCCTCGCGGTTTACCTCGTCGGGGGCGTCGCGGGTGGGCTTGCGCAGTTGGCTCTGGATTACGCCGTGGGCCGCTCCCCGGCAGCGAGTCTGATCGGCGCTTCGGCCGGCGTCTCGGCGATCGTGGCGATCTTCTGCCGACTTCACGCCCAGCAGGTCTTCAGCTTCATCCTGTTCGTCTTTCCGGTCCAGATGCGGGCCATCACCTTCCTGCTTCTGCTGATCGGGGGCAGCGTGCTGGGACTTTTGTTCCCGACAGATGCAGTCGCCCACATGGCCCACCTCGGCGGAATTGCCTTCGGCTATTTCATCGTTCCGGTCCTCCACGGGGAGTTGCCGTGGACCGGTTGGATGGGCTACCGGGAGCCGTCACGGCGCGTGGTGATTCCGTTTCCGCGCGACGAGGTCCGAAGGTCGCGGAGTGCGCCGATTGCGGAGGCCAAGGAGGACGAAGATTTCGTCGCGCGTGAGATCGACCCGATCCTCGAGAAGATCAACGCCGAGGGAATCCAGAGTCTGACCGATCGCGAGCGCCGGGCCTTGGAGCGGGCCCGGGAGCGGATCCGGCGTTCGTAGCCGTTACGGAAGAAACCAGCGCACGAACAAGCCGAAAGCGGGGATACCGGCGGCGTTGGTCAGCAGTCCGGAGAACCGCTGACGACGCAGGGAAGGCAAGTTGGGCCAGTCCCGAAACGGAGACGTGGCCCGGCCCATCCGCTGCTCGACGCTGCCTGCCCGGGCGCTCTACGCTCTCCGCCGATGATTCAGCGCTATTCGCGCCCGCAGATGCGGGAGATTTGGACCGATGAGAACCGTTTGAGGATCTGGCTGGAGATCGAACTCCTCGCCACCGAAGCCTTGGTGAAGGAGAAGGTGGTTCCCGCCGCCGACTTTGCCCGCATGAAGGTCGGGGCCGAGCGATGCCTCGCTGACACCAGGGCCCTGACGGAGCGGGCCAAGGAATTGGAGCGGACGCTGAACCACGATGTCATCGGGTTCACCACGGCCGTGGCGGAACAGATCAACGACCCGGCCAGCCGATGGCTCCATTTCGGCCTGACGAGCAGTGACATCGTCGACACGGCCTTTGCCGTCCAATTGGTCCAGAGCGCCGACCTCCTCATCGAGGCCGTTCGGGTCGCCCGCAAGACGATCGCGAAGCGCGCACGCGAACATCGCCTGACGCCTTGCATTGGCCGGAGCCATGGCATCCACGCGGAGCCGACGACGTTCGGGCTCAAATTGGCGCTGATGTATGACGAGTTTGGCCGCGCGGAGGAGCGCTTGCGACGGGTGCGCGAGGTGATTGCGGTGGGCAAGGTTTCGGGCGCGGTCGGGACGAGCGCGCATCTGTCCCCGCGGGTGGAGAAGCACATCTGCCGCAAGCTGGGGTTGCGGCCTGCGCCGCTGGCAACCCAGGTGGTGCAGCGGGACCTGCACGCCGAGTTCATGAACGCCCTGGCGTTGATCGGGGCGAGCATCGAGCGCTGGGCGGTGGAGTTCCGGCATCTGCAACGGACCGAGGTGCTGGAAGCGGAGGAGCCCTTTACCAAAGGACAGAAGGGCAGCAGCGCCATGCCGCACAAGCGCAACCCGATCACCTGGGAAAGGCTGACAGGCCTGTCGCGCGTGCTCCGCGGCAACGCCGTTGCAGCCTTGGAGAATGTCGCCCTCTGGCATGAACGCGACATCAGCCACAGTTCGGTCGAGCGCATCATCTTCCCGGATTCCTGCACGTTGCTCGACTACATGCTCGGACTGCTCGACCGCATGATGACGGGGCTCAATGTCTATCCGGAAAACATGCGTCGGAACCTCGGCCTGAGCCTGGGGATGTGGAACTCGCAGACGGTGCTGCTCGCGCTGATCCGCAAGGGCCTGACGCGTGAGGAGGCGTATTCGCTGGTGCAGCGGAGTGCCATGCAGACCTGGGCAACCAAGCACGCCGGGCGGGACGACGCGGACTTCGTGGCCCAACTGCTCGGGGATCCGGACGTGTCGAAGCACTTCAAGTCGGGCGAACTGGAAAAGCTCTGCTCCGTGGATTTCCACTTCAAGCAGGTCAATGCCCGTTTCAAGACGGTCGGGCTCTAGGAACCGATCGAGGATTGCCTGTGGCGGGGAGCCGGCGGGGATGCCGGCACCCGCCCCCGGGCCCGCCCCCAAAAACCGTCACGAGCCGAACAACGCACGGCAGACGTAAACGGCGGCCAACGCGCCGACGACATCGGCAGCGAGGCCGGCCCAGATGGCGTGACGCGTGCGGCGGATTCCAACGGCTCCGAAGTAGACCGAGATGACGTAGAAGGTGGTCTCGGTGCTCCCGAACAGGGTGCCCCCAGCCCGGGCGAGGAAACTGTCGGCTCCATGGGCGCGGACGACATCTGAGAACGCTGCCAGCGTTCCGGAACCGGTCAGTGGCCGGAGCAGGGCCATGGGGAGCAACTCAGACGGAAAGCCCACCCAAGCGAGGGGAGTGGCGGCCCACCGGCTGAGGAGGTCGATGCCTCCCGCGCCTCGGAAGAACCCGATGACACCCAGCATGGCCACCAGGTAGGGAATGATCCGGATCGCCGTCTGGAAGCCATCCTTGGCGCCCTCGATGAACTGCTCGTAAACAGCCACGCGGCGGCACGCGGCGTAGAGCGGGAAGAAGGCGAGGAGGAAGGGGATCGCGAGCAGGGAAACCCCATTCAGCCAGCGCACCCAGGCTGGGGCCTCGGCGACTCCCGGGGCCGCCGATGGGGCCGCCGCCATTCCCCACGCAAACCATCCGAAGCAAGCCAGCAAGGCGAGCCCAGCCCAACGGGCGGGCCAGCGGTTCTGGATGTCGGGAGCAGACGACAGGTCAGGCTCTGGCCCGGCAACCGGCGAGGAGAGACCGACCCTTGCTTCCGGCATGTCCTGCGACCGGATCCGGAAGAGGGGGAGCCGCGCCAGCAACTTGATCACGACGAGTCCGGCGATTGAGGAACAGGCCGTCGCAATCAAGGTCGTCCCGATGATCGCCGTTGGCTGCTTGGATCCCGCGGCGGCGAGTACTGCGATGGCCGAGATGGGCAGCAGTTGAACGGAACCCGTATTCAATGCCAGGAACGTGCACATGGCATCCGTCGCGGTGCCGGGGTTTCGGTTCAAGGTCTCCAGGTCCCGCATGGCGCGGAGTCCGAGCGGCGTGGCGGCATTGGTCAGGCCCAGCGCGTTGGCCGCCAGATTGAGGACCATCGCGCCCATGGCGGGATGTTGGGATGGAACGTCCGGAAACAGCCAGGTCAGGAGCGGTCGCAGTAGCCTCGCGACCCCTTGAACCAGCCCGGAGACCTCCGCGAGCCGCATCAAGCCCAGCCACAGGGTCATGACGCCGACCAGTCCGATGGCGAGTTCGACCGCCTTGGCGACACTCGAGAAGGCACCATCGACGGCCGGTTGGATGTTACCGGTGAAGCCGGCGATCAAGGCGCCTGCCAGCACGAGCCCGAGCCAGATCCAATTCAGCATGGAGAGTTGGGAGTGGAGATCGGGTCTGCGCTATTGCAGCGCCTCGAGCAGTCTTCGCTCTTCGAGCTTCAAGGTGTCCGGTGCTATCTCCCTGGCCAATTGCCGCGCGGAGTCGCGTTGGCCTGCCGAGTGCCAGATGACGGCGACCAACGCCTTGAGTCGCGGATCCAAGGTTTTTATGTCCATTCCACCTTCCTCAAGCAGCTCCAGGGCCTCGGTGGATTTGCCCAGCCGGAAACGACCAAAGGCAGCCAGCACCCGCGCAGGCGAGCTGCTGGGGGCCACCGTGAGGAGCTCTGCCGACGCCGCGGCTGCCTCATCCACATTCTCGTTCAGGAGCAGCGCGACATGGGCAAACGCGTTCTGGACTCCCCGGTCGTTGGGCGCGTATCCCCGCAAGGCCCGCAGGGCAGGCAGGGTCAGTTCAAGACTCTCGACGCCAGCGGAGAGGGTGAGGATGCGACGTCCGGCACTCGGCAAAACAGACCGGACCTGCAAGAGGGGCTGCAGGGCTTTCATCGCCAGGTTCGTCTGTCCCATTCGTTCCGCCCAGGTGGACAGCACAACCAACTGATCCGCCGAAGTCCGCGCGGAGGAGGAAGTGATCGAATCCATCGCCGAACTGAAGATGGCGATCACCTGGTCTTGATCTCCCTTCGCCCTGGCCCGGAGCGCCTTGGCGCCCGCGAGGGTGGCGGGCATGATCAGGCTGGAATCACGCTCCAGCACTTGGGAAAGCCCATCCCAGTCCGCATCCAAAGCCAGCGCTTCGGCCCTCAAGGTGACCAATGCCTGATTGGTCGTGTTGAGGGATGCCAGGAATGCCTTGGCAACTTGAGGCAATTGCATCCGCAGCGTCCACCCGGCGAACGTGAGTCGCTCGGCGTCATCCTTGGGCGGCAATTCGGCAATGAGGGATTGGGCCACTCGCTCCCGTTCGGTGCGGTCGCCACCCATCCGCAGACCTGCAATCTCGAGTCGATCGGAGAATTGCAGATCGGTCCGCCGTTCCAGGGCCCGCGCAATCTGGCGTCCCTCCGCAGCGGTCAGGGCTCCCGTGGCGATCAACTCGCGCGCAGCGGGTAGTTGTTGAGCACCGGAAACCAGGGAGATTCCCATCAGGAGCCGCCGACCCTCCTGCACCCAATCCGGTCGAGCTGCCCGGAGTAGGCTAAGCCCCAACAGGAACTCGAACTCCTCGTCCCGCGGATTGATGACCTGCGCCTCGCGGGCATAGGGCACCGCGCCGGAAAAGTCGCCGACCAGAATCAGGTACCGGACAACCCTTCGAAGGAAATCGGGGGATTTGGAGATCGTTGGCTCCATGCTGTTCAACTCGGCGGATGCCAGGTCAGCCCGGAGGAACTTGAGACAGGCATCCACGTACGCAAGCTTGTCCTCAATGCTGGCATTCGGAGCCGAGATGACGAGTTGCCAGTGGTTGAGGGAGTCCGGGATATTGACTTCGGTGTAGAACCGGGCTGCCAGCCTTTGGACCTTCGGGTTGAGTGGGGCCAATTGCAGGGCTACCTGAAGCTTTCGGTGGACCTCCGTGTAGCGGTGTGCCCGGTACTCCGACTCCGCTTCCTCAATGACCTTGTCACTCTTCCACGCCCGCAACCGGGTCATGACGGGGCGCCTGAAAAAGTAAGCCAGGAGGACCAACAGGAGGACGATCACTCCGGGAATCAGGACATACCGGGTGCCCTTGTTGTAGCGCCGGCCATCGTTGGACTTTCGGGTGCGCCGCCGGTGTTGGCGATTCGCTTCCCGTGAGGGATTGCCTGAATCGCGCCCATTGTCGTCCGGTTGCATGCTTAACCAGAATAATTGCCCAAGGTTAGTCGGAATGAAAAGCGGTATTCAGTCCCGAGCACGCAATACCACCGGACTTCAGCTTGATCCACGCGCACTTACGCGTCGTCAGGCAGGGCGACAGGGGCCAACGCACCCCTCCGGAGAACGGGGATCTCCCCAAGCTTCCGATCCGAACCCGAGTTCCAAAACCTGCGATGTTTTGTCGTTCACCTTGAATCTTTCGCCGGGGCGCAGGCCTTCCACCCAAAGGATTTGCCCGTCGGGCACCTGCGCCAGCCAGCGCTGCCTCCGTTCGACTCCAGGGACCTTGTGGTTGGTAAAAAGGTCCTGAAGTTTCGATCCGCCCGGCGCACCCAAGGGATGGAACCGATCCCCCGGCTGCCAATGCCGAATCCCGATTGTCTTGCCGACAATGCCAGCGTCGAAACGCTCCTTTCCGTCCGCCCGGGGCACCCAATCCGGCCCCCCGCTCACGATGCGCCAATGGAGATTCCTGCCGTCCGGAAGCCTGAGATTTCCACGAACACCTTCCAGGTGGATCCATACCACTCCGCTGCCCCCCGGTGCGATGCGCCGCGGCCTGCTCTTCGGTTGCTCCTTCACGACCCCTTCCTGGTCGCAGACGATACGCCGGCCAGCCGGAGCCATCGCACTTCGGGTGCTCGAGCCACGCAACTTCTCGACCAGACCAAAAGTAGGGGGAACCCCCAACTTCCTGAGTTGTTCGCGGATGACAACGCGCTGGACCGCCTCGTGAAGCCCCGGAAAGGAACCTGCGGGATGCTCCTGGGTCCACGCTTCGGCCAACAGGGCGGTCAGATGAGCTTCGGACCCGACCAATTCTGCCGCACGCAGGATCGCCTCTTCGACTCCAACACCGCCAAAACGGCGCAGGAACGGGAGCAATTCGTGACGGACGGCATTTCGCGGGATTGTCCGATCGTCGTTGCTCCCGTCTTCGCGGTGTGGCTCTCCAACGGACTGAAGGAACGCGCGGAGTTCCTCCCTGCGACATCCTAGAAAGGGACGCACGAGCCGGACGGTCGGGTCGACCGGAGAGGGCCCGTTCCAGCGCATTCCCTGCAAGCCTTCTCCGCCGGATCCCCGGAGCAATCGCATGAGGAACAACTCGACCTGATCGTCGCCGTGGTGGGCGAGGCAGATGGCATCGACTCCGATTTGGCGGGCGGCACTCGCAAGAAACCGATGGCGGTGTTTTCGAGCGGCCATCTCAAGGCTCTCGCCAGCCCGCTTCCCACGGGCCGGGATCGCCAGTCTCTGGGTCACCAGTTCAAATCCAAGACGTTCACAGAGTGCCCGGACAAACGCTTCGTCCTCGTCCGATTCCCCCCCCCGCAACCCGTGGTTTGCGTGGGCGACGTGATGCGCCGCCCGGAACCGGCGGGGTTGCCTCGCGAGGGCGTGCAAAAGGGCGACGGAATCCGCCCCGCCGGAGACGGCAATGAGCAAACGCCCACCGGTCGGAACGCCGCAGCGGTCCGCCAATGCACGTCGAAGAATTCCGGGCAGGGCATCCAAAGGATCCAAAAATTAGAGGCACCCGGCTGCCGGCACGAGCCCAAGATTCTGCCGGTCCCACGCGAATCCGTGGCGATGAACAAATGCACCCAGAAGTGACCATCTCCCGCTTGGCTTCATTTTTGCCAATTCGCTACCGTCACGCAAATGAAGCTCACCCGCCTGGGCATCCTCCTGCTGGCCACCGTCGCAACGCTGGCCCGCGCAGACGATGCTGCCGAGGAAGACGTCATCCGTATCCAATCGGTGGACGGTACCGGCGAAGTGGAGCTCGATCCCGATACGGGGGCAGCGTCCGCAACGCACGGTGTGGTCATCCGCCACCGCGGGACCACGCTTCGTGCACAGACGGTCAAATCCTCCGGAGAGAATGAGGTTGAAGCCGAGGGCGACGTGAATATCGAGTCAGGGCAGGGGGGGCGGTCGCAGGCGTGGCGTGGACAGAAAGCACGGTACAACTTCAACACCCAAACCCTCACGGCCGAGAACTTCCGCACGGGGCAACGCCCGTTCTTTGTCAGCGGGAAGTCCGTCACAGGGGAAAGGACCAACAATGTCTACTCGGCAACTGACAGCTTCTTCACGACGGATGACCTCGCCGTGCCCGGATACCGCATCAAGGCCCGCGAAATCGAGATTCGCCCTGGTGAGTATATCGAGGCCCGGAATGCGGTCGTCTATGTCGGCAGCGTCCCCGTGTTCTACTGGCCCAAGTACCATCGCAGCTTCCAACGCCATACCA
>CAIMMI010000221.1 GCA_903842505.1 uncultured Verrucomicrobiota bacterium
ACCGATACGACCGCGAAACCGTCGCCCAGACCTGGCAGGTCCTCCGCTCCGAGTTCGACCAGATGATGGTCGACAACGCCCGCCAGCAAGGCGTCGACGTGCGCGAGGAAGTGGAGGTCATCGAACTCCTCAAGGACGGCCACCGCCACGTCGGCGTCCGGGCGCGGACCCGGGACGGACGCGAGTTCACGGTGAACGCGCCGGTGACGGTGGATGCCACCGGGCGCGAGGCGATCGCCGCCACCCGGAATGCCTGGCGCCGGGGCGACCCGAAGCTCAACAAGGTGGCCGTCTGGACCTACTATGAGAACGCCCTGCGCGATCCCGGCATCGACGAGGGAGGGACGACGGTGGCCTTCATCCCGGGCAAGGGCTGGTTCTGGTACATTCCACAGGCGAACAACCGCGTCAGCGTGGGCGTGGTCAGCGACGGCAAGTACCTCACCCGCGACGGCATCAAGGATCCCAAGACCATCTTCCACCGCGAGGTTAAGGAGAACCGTTGGATCGAGGAACACCTCGCGCCCGGCACCTGCTGTGGCGAGTACTGGCTCACCGCCGAGTACACCTTCCGCAGCCAGTACTGCGCGGATGACGGCCTCGTTCTCGTGGGCGATGCCTACGGTTTCCTGGACCCCGTGTTCTCCAGCGGCCTGATGCTCGCGCTCAAGAGCGGTGTGCTGGCTGCGGACGCCATCCACGAGGCCCTCAAGGCTGGAGATGCCTCCGCCTCGCGGTTCTCGGACTATGCGTCGACCATGTCCACGAGCGTCGAGAACATGCGCAAGCTGGTCTACGCCTTCTACGACACCAACGTCAGCTTCAAGACGATCACCGAGAAATTCCCGGCCGTCGCGGATGACCTGACGGACTGTCTCTCTGGTGACCTGAACAAGGACTTCTCCCGGATGTTCGCCGCGTTTTCCGAGTTTACCCAGGTGCCGGAAGCCCTGCCGTTCGGCAGACCGCGCGTCCACGCGACGGCTGAGTCCGCCGCTTGAGATCCGCCCGGGACGAGGGCAGTTTCCCGGCCTTGGAATGAAATTCGTCCAGATCACTCCGGGCGCCGGGGGCATGTATTGCGGGAATTGCTTCCGCGACAATGCACTCGTTGCGGCGCTGCGACGCCAGGGGCACGACACGCTCATGGTGCCGTTGTACCTGCCCATGACCCTGGATGAGGAATCCGCCTACGCGAGCACCCCGACGTTCTTCGGCGGCATCAATGTCTACCTCTCGCAAAAGATCCCCGGTTACCGCCGGGCTCCCGCCTGGCTCCGGGCCTGGTTTGATTCCCCGAAACTCCTCCGCTGGGCCGCTGGCAAGGCCGCCAAAACCCGCGCTGCCGATGTCGGTGAACTCAACCTCTCCATGCTCCGCGGCGAGGAAGGTTCCCAGACCCGCGAACTGGAAGACCTCATCGCCTGGCTCGCCTGCCAACCCCGTCCCGAGGTCGTCTTCCTCTCCAACGCCCTCCTCGTCGGATTCGCCCGTCGCCTCAAGCAGGCCCTGAACACCCGGGTCGTCGTCTTCCTTCAGAGCGAGGAGGCCTTCCTCGACTCGATCCCGGAACCTTGGCGGTCCGAAAGCTGGAACACCCTCGCGGACCGTGGCCGCGAGGTGGATGGCTGGATCTCTCCGTCCCGCTATTTTGCCGAACGGATGCAGGAACGCCTCGGTTTTCCCAAGGATCGGATCCGGGTCGTTCCAAACGGCATCAAGCTCGACGGCTATTCCCAACTGCCGCCCCGGGAAGCCAAGGCTCCGGGAGAACCGCTCACGCTCGGCTTCTTCGCCCGCCAATGCCCGGAGAAGGGCCTCGACCTCGTCGTCGACGCCTTCCTCGAACTTCGCCGCGACCCGGCGTATCGCCACCTGCGCCTCCGTGTTGGAGGCGGTTGCGGCCCTTCGGACGTCCCCTTCGTCGAGGAACAGAAACGGAAGATTTCGGCCGCGGGCTTGGGCTCCGATGCGTCCTTCCATCCCAACGTTTCCCGCGAGGAGAAGATTGCGTTCTACGCCGCCTGCGACGTGATCTCGGTCCCCGGCCGCCAGTCGGAAGCCTTCGGCCTCTACCAGATCGAGGCCATGGCCGCCGGGACACCCCTCGTCCAACCGAACGTGATCACCTACCCCGAGATCCTCGGCGATACCGGCGGAGGAATCCTCTACGGCGAAAACAGTCCGTCCGCCCTCGCTGGCGCCCTCCGTCCCCTGATCGCGAACCCCGCACGCCTGCGCGCCCTGGGCGATGCCGGGCGCCAGTCGGTGTTCGGGCGTTACACCGACGAAGCCATGGCCCGGGACATCCACCGCGCGGTGCTCGACCTGCGCTGAACCGACGCGCCCCCCTACAACCCGGCAATGGCCAGACCCTGAATGATCCTTCGGGCAATTTCCGTGCGGCGGGCGGGAGCCACCCTACCACGGCAACGCCCCAGTTTGACCTTTTCCACCGTAAACAGGAGGTCGCAGCGGCACAGGGTCTTCAGGGCCAACCCGTCCGCTTCATCGAGCAGCACTTCGTTGGCCCGCGGCTCTCGCTCGTTCGCAGGGCGCATGGTGCGGCACCCCAGCACGACAATCTCAGGCTTGGCATCGATGCGTGCCTGGCAGGAAACCACGACACAAGGATGCTCCCCAAAGATGTCGGCCGTGTAGATTTCCCAAGCTTTCAATCGGCCACCTCGAATCGTTGGGATGCCATCAACCGACTGGTGATCGGCCCGTCGTCAATCCTCAGGTGGCCAGTCCCGTGGGGAGGGTAGCAGACGAGGTGACGAGGCTGAGGGAAGAGGCAGGAGATATCGCCTCCTCACCGTGGGCTGGCCAATTGACCCGCCCCGTTCGGCCATCTCCCTTTCATCACGCCCGACGCCACAACCCGGGTTCCGGGAGGCGTTGGAACCTGGGTCCGGCGGGTCTCACCCCAAAAAACGGCGGTTGAACCCGGAACCACAAAACCGCAAAGAAGAGCGGTCCAGTGGCTCCGATGCCCACCACATTCCTTCACGCTCAGTCCGTCCGGATCGATGGACGCCGGGAGTCCGGCCGCCTCGTTCCCCGGCCGCATTGCCGTTGAACCGCATCGCACACCACCGGCACACACCCTCCCATGCTCCAACTCGCCCGCTACTCCATCGGCACCGGTGATCGTTTCGCACACCAGGCCAAGGCCCAACTCCAGGCCTGTGTCCAGATCACCCAGGATGGCTTCCCGGTCGTCCCGGTGTGGAACAAGTCCAACCGCGAACACACGTTCATCGGCTCCGAACCAGCCTCCGTCCTCGCCTCGGCCCGCGACGCCGTCGACGCCCTCCAGTGGTCCAACTCCTGGCACGTCGACGCCGACCACATCCGCCTCGAGACCGTCGACCGTTTCCTTCCCTACTCCGACTTTTTCACCATCGACGTCGCCGACAGCATTGGCCGCGCCCCCGAACCCGGCCAGGTCGACGCCTTCATCGCCCGCCACCCGGAGCTCGTTGGCGCTGTCGCCATCCCCGGCACCACCGAACCCATTCAGACCACCCGCGACGAAATCGCCCGGTACGCTTCCCGGTTCCTCCAGGCCGTCGCCGATGCCGGCCGCATCTACCGCCACATCGAGGCGAAGAAGGGCGCTGGCAAGTTCATCGCCGAAGTCTCGATGGACGAGACGGACGAACCCCAGACCCCGCCCGCCCTCGCCGTCATCCTTGCCGCCCTCGCCGACGAAAAGGTGCCCGTCCAGACCATCGCCCCCAAGTTCACCGGCCGATTCAACAAGGGCGTCGATTATGTCGGCGACCTCGCCCAGTTCGAACGCGAGTTCAACGACGACCTCGCCGTCATCGCGTGGGCTGTCGCCCGCTACGGCCTCCCCGCCAACCTCAAGCTCTCCGTCCACTCCGGCTCCGACAAGTTCTCGCTCTATCCGATCATTCGCCGCGCCCTCAAGCGCACCGGCGCCGGCGTCCACGTCAAGACGGCCGGAACGACCTGGCTCGAGGAAATGATCGGCCTCGCCGAGGCCGGCGGCGAAGGTCTCGCGTTCGCCCGCGAGATCTATCTCTACGCCCTCGAACACGTCGACGAACTGTGCGCCCCGTACGCCTCGGTCATCGACATCGACCGCTCCCGTCTCCCCTCGGCCGACGAGGTCAACGGATGGGATGGCGAACGCTTCGCCGCCGCCCTCCGACACGAACCCTCCGATCCCCGCTTCCACAGCGGGTTCCGCCAACTCGTCCACGTCTCCTTCAAGCTCGCCGCCAAGCAGGGCCAACGCTACCTCGACCTCCTCGACCGCCACGCGGACATCGTCGGCCGCAACGTCACCGACAACCTCTACCGCCGCCACCTCCGCCCCCTCTTCATCGGTTGATCCCAACCTCACCCCGACTTCAAACCGCTGCACTCCCTCCCATGCAAAAGCGCTTCCTCGGCCGCACCGGCCTCCAACTTCCCATCCTCGGTTTCGGCGCCTCCTCCCTCGGACAGGAGTTCCGCTCCGTCACCCTCGACGAAGCCGTCCAGAGCGTCCGCGTCGCCCTCGACCTCGGAATCAACTTCATCGACACGTCCCCCTTCTACGGCCGCGGCATGAGCGAGGTCCTCCTCGGCGTCGCCCTGCGCGACGTTCCCCGGGACTCCTATACCCTCTGTTCCAAGCTCGGCCGATACGACCTCCAGCACTTCGACTTCTCCGCCCGCCGCGTCGCCGAGTCGATCGACGTCAGCCTCCACCGCCTCCGCACCGACCACCTCGACATCATGCTCTGCCACGACATCGAGTTCGTCCCCATGCAGCAGATCGTCGACGAGACGATCCCTGCCCTTCGCCGCGCCAAGGCCGCCGGCAAGATCCGCTTCATCGGCTTCTCCGGTTACCCTCAGAAGATCTTCCGGTTCATCTGCGACCAGACCGATGTCGACTGCGTCCTCAGCTATAACCAGTACACGCTCCAGAACACCCGCTTCGCCGAGGAATCCGTTCCCTATCTGAAGGCCAAGGGAATCGGGGTCATGAATGCCGGCCCGTTCAGCGCGCGCCTGCTCACCAACGCTCCCCTCCCCGCCTGGCTCAAGGAACCCGAGTCCGTCAAGGCCGCCGCCCGCGCCGCCGCCCAACTCTGCGCCAACCGCGGGGTCGATATCGCCCAACTCGCCCTCCAGTTCTCCTGCGCCAACCCCGACATCACCACCACCGTCGCCGGTTCCGCCAACCCCGAGAACATCCGCCGATGGGCCTCCTGGCTCTCCCAACCCGTCGATGCCGACCTCCTCGCCGAGGTCCACGCCCTCTTCGCCCCCGTCAAGAACCTCGGCCACCAGGAAGGCCTCACCGAAAACAACTGAGCCCGTCCACCGAGTTCGATCGAACTTTTTGGGTCCACAGATTTCACAGATTTCACAGATGGCCAGGCACCGGAACCCCGCACGACCAAAACCATCATCCGTGTAATCGGTGTAATCGGTGGATAACCCACCCCAACCCATCTCCGTAATCTCCCCATGAAGGCCCTCCAACTCGAAAAGCCCCTGTCCTGGGTTCGCCTCGACATCCCCGAACCCCTCGCTCCCGGACCGGGCGAAGCCCTCGTCCGCGTCCATCGCGTCGGCATCTGTGGCACTGACCTCTCCGGTTACCTCGGCAAGATGCCGTTCTTCTCCTACCCGCGGATTCCCGGACACGAACTCGGCGTGGAGATCCTCGCCGTCGGCCCCGACGTCACCCACGTCCGCCCCGGTGACCGCTGTTCGGTCGAGCCCTATATCAACTGCCAGCAGTGCTACGCCTGCAAACGCGGTCTCACCAACTGCTGCCAGAAGCACCAGACTCTGGGAGTCATGTGCGACGGCGGCCTCGCCGAACGCATCCTCCTGCCGGCCCGGAAGCTCCACCCGGCCAACGCCCTCTCCCACGACCAGGCCGCCCTCGTCGAGACGCTCGCCATCGGCTGCCATGCCATCGACCGCGCCCAACCCAAACCCGGCGAAACCGTCCTCGTCATCGGTGCCGGTCCCATCGGCCTCTCCGTCATCGAATTCGCCCGCCTGTCCGGCGCCAACACCGTCGTCCTCGACATCCAGGCTTCCCGACTCGACTTCGTCCGCTCCCGCCTCCACGTCCCCCACACGATCCTCGCCCGCGGCGACGACTCCGACTTCGCCGCCCTCGCAGACCTCACGAACGGCCAGATGGCCGACGTCGTGATCGACGCCACCGGCAATGCCCGTTCCATGGTTCGCGCCATGGAATTCGCCGCCCACGGCGCCCGCATCGTCTTCGTGGGCATCACCCAGACGCCCCTCGAATTGCCGCACGCCCCCGTCCTGCACCGACGCGAACTCACGCTGATGGCGTCCCGCAACGCCCGTTCCACCGACTTCCCCCGGATCATCGACCTCATCGCCACGGGCCGCATCGATACAATCCCGTGGATCACCCACCACGCCCCCATGGACGCCGTCCCCGACGTCTTCCCCGACTGGGTCAAACCCGAGACCGGCGTGATCAAGGCCATCGTCGACGTCGTGGGTTGACCCAACCGATCGCCCAGCGTCGACCCGCCATTTGCGCCATCTTCGGACCGCTGAACGGCCGGTTCCCAGTTCACTCGTTCACCCCGGGAATGCGGACCGGGAACTTCAGGTTCGCATCGGTCTCGCGCCGCAGGATCTCCTCGGCGAGATGGATGGACTCGGGCCGACTGGCAGCGAGGTCCCGGCTTTCGGCTGGGTCGACGGCGATGTCGTACACCTCCCACGGACCCGGGTCTTTCGTCGCCAACTTCTGCCGGACGACCTTCATGTTCCCCATCCGGACGGCCACCTGGCCTCCATACTCGGGAAAGACCCAGACCATCGGCCGACGCTCCGAGGCCGGACGTTTCCCCGTCATCACCGACCACAGGCTGGTGCCGTCGAGGCCCGGCGGTTTTTCCAATCCCATGGCATCGCACAGGGTGGGAAACCAGTCGGCGAAGTACCCCGGCGTGTCGTTCACCGTCCCCGCCTTCACCCGACCCGGGAACCGCACGATCATCGGTACCCGGATCCCGCCCTCGTACACGGAGCCCTTGTAGCCCCGCAGGCCAGCCGTGCTGTTGAAGAATTTCGCGTCCACGCCCCCGACATGGAACGGACTGTTGGTCGCACCGGCATGCGTGGTGCCGTTGTCGCTCGTGAAGATCACCAGCGTTTGCCGCGCCAGTCCGTGACGATCCAACGCCGCCAGCACCCTCCCGACATGATCATCCAACTCGGCGATCATCGCGGCGTACGCGGCCCTCGGCCGCGGGTGCGGCAGATACGAACTCTCGCCCCGGTACGGCACGGAATCCCACTCACGGGGGAACCGCTCCACGGTCTCCTTCGGTGGGTGCATCGCGACGTGGGGTTCGGTGAAGGGCAGATACAGGAAGAACGGCTGGGCCTTCCGTTCCTCGATGAACCGTTCCGCCTCCGCCACCATCCGTCGTGGCGCGTACTCTTCCCCGATCCAATCCTCCATGCGGACATCGCCCTGCGGCTGTCGCTGGTGCGCCGGGATCGCCGGACGGTTCAGCGGCACCCACTCGGCATTGCGCCATAGGTTCGACGGATAAAAGCTGTGCGCCACGGCCTGGCAGTTATAGCCGAAAAACAGGTCGAACCCCTTGCGGTTCGGATCGCCGGTGCTGCCCACCGGACCCAATCCCCACTTGCCCATCGCGCCGGTTGCGTACCCGGCCGTGCGGAACGCCATGGCCAGCGTCACGGCATCGGCCGACAGCGGTTGCTGTCCTTCCTTGAATTCCGGTTGGTCGACGCTGGCCTGCCGGTTCCCGCGGATTTCGGCATGGCCCAGATGCCGACCCGTCATCAGCACGCATCGTGAAGGAGCGCAGACCGGCGCCCCGCTGTAGTGCCGGGTGAACCGCATCCCTTGCGCCGCCAATCGATCCAGGTTGGGAGTCGGGATCCGCTTCTGCCCATAGCAACCCAGCTCACCCCAACCCAGGTCATCGGCCAGGATGAACACCACGTTCGGTCGCGCCGGCGTCGCCCCCGCCACCGGTCCAACGCCGCAGGCCAGCAGGATCCCCACCCCTACCATCCCCCGGACGAAGCCCCGCACCCAAGTCATCCTGTCAGCCTCGCGAAGGCACCCACGCCAGACCAGCCTGAAGAAACCGCGCCCCATCCCGGGGCAGCAACGTCCTCGTTGCCCTCTCAAGCCCGTTTCCAAGGCGATGAGGACATCGCCGCCCCGATGCTCTTCTCCAATGGGGGCTGTGTGGGGGCAGGCTCACTAAGCCGTAACCATGCGATAGAAAGCGGGGACAGGTTCACGCGGAGACGCGGAGGCGGGGAGAAAGGAGACTTGGATGGGAAGCTGGTCAGTCACCGTTGGGTGAATGGTTGCCGACGTTGAAGAATTCGTGACCGACCTCTCTCTCCGCGCGCTCCGCGGCTCCGCGTGAGAATACTCCTGCATGGATACGGCTAAGGCTTCGGAACCACGCCACCCTTCTGCAACTTCAGCAACTTGGGCGCGATCACGGCCTGGCAGTACGGCTGCCCGGGATGATTGCGGAAGTAATCCTGATGGTAGTCCTCCGCCTTGTAGAACTTCGGCAGCGGCACGATCTCGGTGACGATCTTCCCGGTGAACCGGGTCCCGTTGGCCACCGCCTTGGACCGTTCCGCCAACGCCAACTGCTCCGGCGAGTGGTACATGATCACCGACCGGTATTGGGTACCCGCGTCGGCCCCCTGCCGGTTCAGCGTCGTCGGATCGTGCATCGCCCAGAAGGCCTCCAGCACCTTCTCGTAGGAGATCACCGCGGGATCGAATTCCACCTGGACGACCTCGGCGTGGCCGGTGTCGCCGTTGCAGACCTGTCGATAGGTCGGATTCTCCACCCGCCCGCCGGCGTATCCGCTCACCACGCCCTTCACGCCGGGCAACCGTTCGTACACCGCCTCCAGACACCAGAAACACCCGCCGCCCAACGTCGCGGTCTCCAGCTTGTTCGTGCCGCCCTTCGCATCGGAATTCACCCGCGGAGCTTCCTTCCCCTCAGCCCCAGCCGCAAGGGACAGAACCAAGCCCAGGAATCCGACCCAACCCAGCGCCATCCATCCTCGAACCCATCTGTTTCGCATGCCGCCACCATGCCCCATCCACGGCCCCCGCGCCAGTGGGGCACTGGCCACTGGGCGGAACGATGCGATGGGAAACGCAGCGAAGGCTCCCGCAGGGCACGCTGGGACGCAGGGGAAGCCAATCCATCGGCACCGGCGGGGAGTCCCCCTGGGGTGAGGATTTTCCAAGACGCGCTCCGGCTCGCTCCGGCTCGCTCCGGGCGTTTCGTGCTGGATCGATGGATCCGGCGAACCCGGTCCTTGCCAAATTCACTTTGCCGCGCAAAGATGACCCGGCAATGGACCCTCGCGACGCCCTCGATCAGTTGGAAACGATTCGCCTCCTGATGGAGCGATCCGCCCTCTACCGGCGAGCCCTGGGTCCCATGTGTCTGGCCATCGGATCCCTCGGCGGTGCGGCCGCCCTCGCCGCCTACTACCTCGGCATCGAGGGTTCAACCGCCTTTGCCCTCTGGTGGCTTTCCACGGCGGCGGTCGCCCTGGCCCTGGCCTTCTTCATCGCCCGCCGGCAGGCCATCGGGGCTGGGGAACCCTTCTGGTCACCGCCCACCCGCCGGGTTGCTGCCGCCGTGCTGCCGCCGCTCGCCGCCGGTGCCCTGCTCGCCATCCCCTTTCTACTCGGCGAGTCCTGGGCCCGCCGCGTCGTCTGGCTCCTCCCGGCGCTCTGGATGGTCCTCTATGGGTGCGCCCTGCACGCGGCTGGCTTCTTCATGCGCCGGGGCATCCGGCTCTTCGGCTGGACCTACCTGCTGGCCGGGTCCGGGCTTCTTCTCTGGTGGACCTGTCCCCTGAACCAGTTTCCCCCGGTCGGCGACGCCCACATTGCCATGGGACTGGGTTTCAGCCTCGGACACTTCGCCTACGGCGCCTACCTGCACTTCACCGAAAAGGACGGCACTCCGTGAACCCCGAGTCCTTCCTGCAGCTGGATCGGGTGATCCACGAGAAGGTGCGGTTGGCCATCATGTCCATGCTGGCGGCCAGCCCGGACCTTTCGTTCACCGAATTGCGGGAAACGCTCCAACTGACGGACGGCAACCTGACCTCCCACCTGCGCACGTTGCAGGAATCGGGTTATCTGGCCGTCACGAAGGCTTACCAGGACTCACGCCCCCTCACCACGTGTTCGCTGACTCCGGCGGGCCGCAAGGCCTTTGAGGACTACCTGGTCCGACTGGAGGACATCGTCCGCCAGGCGCGGGCGATTGCCTGACTTTCCTTCCGAATCGAGAATGTATTTTGAACGCCACGAAAACCTCTGTGTCTGCAAACTTTGTAACGCAAAGCTAACATGAAGCTTCATCGTGCATCCCACCTCGGCTGGTGCTTTGGCGTCCGGGACGCCGTTCGCGACGCCCAGCAGGCAGCCGCCTCCGGCCCGGTCACCATCCTCGGTGAACTGGTCCACAACCCCGCCGTCATCGAAAACCTCCGTCAAAACGGCGTGCTCACCCGACACGACCCCTCGGACGTGACGACCGAACGGGTCCTGATCACCGCGCACGGAGCGTCGCGCCAGCGGATCCACGCCCTCAAGGAGCTCGGGCTGCAGGTCTCCGAGACCACCTGCCCCCTCGTCCACCGCGCCCACGCCGCCCTCGACTCCCTCGTGCACCAAGGCTGCCACCCGGTCATCATCGGCCAACGTCAACACGTCGAGGTCCGAGGCCTTTCCGAAGATCACCCGGGCTGCGACATCGTGCTGTCGGAGGCCGACATCGACGCCCTGACATCCCGGCCGCGGTTTGGTGTTGTCAGCCAGACCACCCAGCCCATCGCCCGCGTCCACGAACTCGTCCAATACCTTCGAACCCGGTTTCCTGAGTCCGAAGTCCGCTTCCGCGACACGGTCTGCCAACCGACCAAGGACCGTCAGCGTGCCGCCGAGGAACTGGCAGCGGGCAGCACGGTGGTCGTCGTGGTCGGTGGACGGCACAGCAACAACACGCGGCAACTGGTCAGCACCTGCCAACGCTTCTGCGCCCGGGTGCATCACGTCGAATCCGCGGAAGAGATCAACCCGACCTGGTTCCATGCCAAGGACATTGTGGGCCTGACGGCGGGAACCTCGACCCCGGACGAAGCGATTGATGCGGTGGAGGCCCGCTTGCTGGGGATCGCGTCGACCTGTGCCGCGGCCGCCTGACCGGATCGACCTCCGTTTGAAAACCGTTCAACCACCCCTGATCCCGGCGCTCCTGCGGGGAGACGTGGAACAACTCGCGCCACGCATCCTGTCGCCGGACCGGTGGTTCTGGTTCTTCCTTGTGGCTCTGAGCGTCGGTGGCGCCGGCGCCTATGGAGTCGCCATCGGTTCGTGGCGGGGTGGATGGCAACCGCTGTTCACCGGGATCAAGCTGCCTGCCATCCTGCTGCTCACGGCGACCGGCAACGCCTTCCTGAATTCCCTGCTCGCGCCGCTGCTTGGCCTGCAAATTGGATTTCGCCAATCCCTCGCGGCGGTGCTGGCCAGCTTCGCCATCAGCTCCCTCATCCTGGCGGCGGCCGCGCCGCTGGTGGCCTTCCAGATCTTCAACCTGCCGAGCATCGAGGCGGCGTGGAGTGCACGCGGCCGAGCCTTCGACACCATCCAGTTCACCCAGGTCCTCGTCATCGCGTTCGCCGGCATCAGCGGAAATTTCCGCCTGTTCCAACTCCTCCGACATCTGGGCGGCTCGACCGACATCGCCCAGCGCGTGCTCATCGCCTGGCTCGCCGGCAACTTCCTGCTGGGCACCCAGGTCACCTGGATCCTGCGCCCCTACTTCGGGTCCCACGCCCTCCCGGTCGAGTTCCTCCGCGACCATCCCTTCCAGGGCAACTTTTTCGAAACGGTCTGGTACTCCGCCCGTGAGGTGGTCTCCAGCCGTTGACCCCAAACAAACCAAAATCCGATGACTCCCACGCCTCCCCCGATTCCCGGGCAATACCCGGATCCTGCGCCCAGCCCGATCCAGCCGCCTCCGCCGCCGAAACACCTGATCGGCCAACTCCTCCGCAACCCGCGGGCCCTCGTCGATGGCACCGGACCGGATGCCGGCATCCCGGCGTTGATCGGCCTGACGCTCCTCGGCGCGATCATCTATGGATTGGTGATCGGCTCGTTCGCGCGCGGAGACCTCCTCTGGCTGGCCCCGCTGAAGCTCGTCGGAGGACTGCTCCTGTCCGGCATCATCTGCACTCCCAGCCTCTATGTCCTCTCCGTGATGGGAGGTGCCGACCTCCGCCCCCGTCAACTGGGCATCGTGCTCGGAGGATGTCTCGCCCTCACCACCCTGCTGATGCTCAGTTTTGCGCCGGTGGCCTGGGTCTTCTCCGAATCCTCCTCCTCGCCTGGCTTCGTCGGGTTCATGCACTGGTCCCTCTGGCTGCTCTCGGCGACCTTCGGGCTCCGACTCGGGCGCGCCTGCCTGCAGGCCCTGGGGGCCCGCTACCCGGGCTCGTTCATTGCCTGGTCGATCATCTTCCTGCTCGTGACGTTCCAGATGGCCACCGCCCTCCGACCGTGGCTCGGCAATTCGGAGAAGCCATTCGCCAGCGAGAAGATGTCCTTCCTCTCCCACTGGTCGCAGGTCCTCTCGGAGAAACCCGCGGGCGCCAAATAGGCGCTGAAGGGGCGGCTCTCGAGAGAGTCGCCCCTCCTGGGTTCGAGCAGATCATTCCCGCTGGGAAGTGGCCTCTGGAAACCGGGACTCCCCACGGACCTCTTCCCGGCTTGGCTCCCGTGCCCGGAGGCGGCAGGCTTTCCAACGCTTGAAGCTGTCCGTCAAAAGCGATTACGCCGCGCGCGCTGTCCTGTCCCTGGCCCGCCGGCATCATCGCAACGTGCCCACCCGCGTGGAGGAGATCGCGCGGGAGAATGGACTGCCGGCGAACTACCTCGTCCAGATCCTGATCGAGCTCAAGTCCCACCAGATCGTCCGCAGCATCCGCGGCAAGGAAGGCGGCTACCAACTCTCACGCCCCCCCGCCGAGATCAGCATCGCCGACATCCTCCGCTGCGTGCATGGACCGCTCTTTGATTCCCCGGCCCTCTCGGATCCCAAGTGCCCGCCCGAACTCCGGGTTGGCTGGCACCAACTCCAGGCCGCCGTCGAAGCCGAGGCCGGTCGCATCAACTTCCAGCAGATGCTCGACTCCGCCGCGGACCGCGAACGGATGTTCTACATCTGAACCTGGAAGAAGCGGTTGGATCCACCGATGGCCGATGGACTGGAACAAGAGGTCCCACCGCTTCGCAGGTCCCATGTCACCCGCAGGGTGAAGCGACAACGTCTCTCGACCGGCTTCCAATCGGTGTAATCGGTGTAATCGGTGGATCCAACCGCCTTGTCTCGGTTCAGGTTCGGGGGACACCTGCGAGGTGAGGCCCAAACCCAGCATGGATTGGGTGGTGCAACCCCTCCATCTGCGCAATCGGCGACATCTGCGGTTCAATGAACTGCCGTTCTCAGGCTGAAAAGCCAACGGGCGGCTACCTCCCTCCGGAGGCGCCGCCCGTGGTTGCCGATCCAAGGCCTCCCTGGCCTTAGAGCTTCTTGATCCGGATGTTCCGGAACGCCACCGAACCGTGGTCGCCCTGCAGCAGGATCGGACCCGGTTCATTGACTTTGTCATCCAACTGGCCGCCCGTACCCGCGGGGCAATCCACGCTGTCGTGGATCTTCACCCCGTTCAGGATGACGGTGATCTTCTGACCCACGATCCGGGCCTCGGCCTGCTGCCATTGGCCCGGTCGGCGCGATGCAAACATCGAAGCCGCCTTCAGGTTGTAGATCGCGCCATTGCCACCCTTCTCGGCCTTGCCCGACTTGAAGTCGTCGAACACCTGGATCTCGTGGCGACCGCGCAGGTAGAAGCCCGAGTTGGCTCCCGGCGGCACCTGGAATTCATAACGCACGACGAAATCGCGGTACTTCTCCTCGGTCAACAGATCCGTCCCGTGCTCGTCCTTGCCGAGGACATTGCAGAGCATTCCGTTCTGGGAACTCCAGGAACGCTTGCCCTCGTCGCGGCGGTACTTCCAACCCGTCAGGTCACGCCCGTTGAAGAGCAGCTTGAATCCATCCTTGGCCTCCGCAGCGGACAGGTTGTTCGAGACGTCCGTCACCTTGCCGTCCCCCTTCTCCAACCCCAACGCCCACTGGATGCCGCCCAGGATGTGCTGTTGGTAGATCTGGTGGGTCCAGACGTCCTCCCGATGACCCAGCGAGGTGTAGAAGACCTTGCCGCCCTTCCCGACTTCCTTCGCCCACGACACCGGGTAGTCGCCCGGCACCATCGACTGCGGGTGTTTGTCCAACGTCAGCAACCCGTGAACCTTGTTCCGATGAAAGCTCTTGAACTCGTAGATCTCGTCGTAGATCGACCAGACCGACCCGAGGTGCCGGGTCGCCGGGTGCTTCGGATCCTCGTTGTACATGTCCACGTTGACCTGCGCTCCGTGCGTCAGGAACTCGCCCCCGAGCATTTCGATGAACCGGGGATAACCGTGGAAGGTATCCGAGCAGGAGTGCATCCCGATCAAGGCATGGCCCGATTCCACCCACTTCATGAACCCGTCCTTGTCGGGAATCGCCAGATCACCGGTCGTGTTCGCGAAGATCACCGCGTCCACGTCCCTCAACTTCTCCAGCGTCAGCTTCGACGCAACTTCCGCATCGTCCTTGCCGTCCGGGCCGCCCCGGACCACGTCGACGACCTGATACGCTCCGCTGGTCTCACCCAGCGTGGTCAGGACGTTCTCGGCGATCGGAATGGAGGAGTGCCGGAACCCCTTCGTGGCGGACACCACGACGACCTTCTTGGGCGCGGCCTCCAACGTGAGGGCGGCTGCCGTAAGCACGACGATGCTGAATGGAATCTTCATGACGGGAATGCGTATTCTGATTTCCGCAGGGAACCGCCACACGACGGCCAACGCGGGGAACCCATTCATTCCGCCACAGAAACCCGGACGCACGCAACGCCCGTCTCGTCCGGACCGCAGACCCTCGCTCAGTACGAAAGGATCGGCTTGCCCGACAACTGATCCTTCAGCAACCGCACGTCCGACTCGACCATCAGTTCGATCAACGCCTTGAACTTCGTCCTGGGCTTCCAACCCAGCTTCTTCTCCGCCTTGGCCGGATCCCCGATCAGCAGGTCCACTTCGGCCGGGCGATAGTATCGCGGATCGATGTCGACGTAGTCCTGCCACTTCAGGCCGACCGTCTCGAAGGCCACGTCCAGGCATTCCCGGATCGAGTGCGTCTCGCCCGTCGCCACCACGTAATCGTCGCCCTCGGGCTGCTGCAGCATCAGCCACATCGCCTCGACGTACTCCTTGGCGTAACCCCAGTCCCGCTTGGAATCGAGGTTGCCGAGCGCCAGGCGCTTCTGCTGGCCCATCTTGATGCGGGCCGCCGCCAACGTGATCTTCCGCGTCACGAACGTCTCACCCCGCCGCGGTGATTCGTGGTTGAACAGGATGCCGTTGCTCCCGTGCAGATTGTACGACTCCCGGTAATTCACCGTGGCCCAATACGCGAAAACCTTGGCGCACGCGTACGGACTGCGGGGATAGAACGGGGTCTGCTCGGTCTGCGGGATCTCCCGCACCAGACCGTACATCTCGCTCGAACTCGCCTGATAGAACCGCGGCTGGATCCCCACATCCCGGATCGCCTCCAGCAACCGCATGCAACCCGTCGCCGTCACGTCGACCGTGTACTCCGCCGCGTCAAAACTCACCCGGACATGGCTCTGGGCCGCCAGATTGTAGACTTCGTCCGGCTGGACCCGGGAAACCAACCGCACCAGACCACCGCCATCCGCCAGATCCCCGTAGTGCAGGTGGAGCTTGTCCAACGGCAGGTCCGTGCGACCCATCACCGCATCCAACCGCGGACGAACCGTGCTGCTCTGACGCCGGACAATGCCGTGAACCTCGTACCCCTTCTCCAACAAAAGCTCCGCCAGATAAGAACCGTCCTGCCCGGTAATCCCCGTGATGATCGCCTTTTTCGCCATGCCGAACCCAATTTCAGGTAAGAACGCCACCGAAGGCAAGCTTGGCAACCGGGCGTATCTGCGGGAGGACCCCGCAGGAAGGTGGCGCGCGGTGAGGCGGGGAATTATTTCCCGCAGAGGCGCAGGGGCGCAGGGGATCCGTGGCTTGGTGGGGGTCCCCGTCCCCAGAATTCGTTGTCCAGACTCTTCCCACCCACGGCCTCCGCTGTATCCTTCGGACACTTCCATCCATGAGAGCACGTCATTCCATTCCCGGCCTTGGCCTGTCACTGGCCGCCCTGGTTGCTTCCCACGCCACCCAAGCCCAGCATGCCCACGGCCTCGCGGCGGCCCAGGGACTCCTCGATCGCATGAAGGTCCATCCCGGCCTCGAAGTGACCGTCTTCGCCGCCGAACCCCACCTCGTCAATCCTTGCAACATGGACGTCGATGCCGAGGGCCGCGTCTGGATCACCGAGGGCGCCAACTACCGATCTTCCTTCCAGAAGTGGGGCAAGCTCCGCCCCGGCGGTGACCGCATCCAGGTCCTCATCGATTCCGACCACGACGGCGCCGCCGATCGCACGGTCACCTTCTATCAGGGCGATGAAATCAACGCCGCCCTGGGCATCGCCGTGCTCGGCGACCAGGTCATCGTATCCCGTTCGCCGGACATCCTCGTCTTCGAGGACCGCAACCACGACCTCAAGGCCGATGGTCCGCCGCGGAAGCTTTTCTCCGGAATTGGAGGTGTTGATCACGACCATGGCGCGCACGCCTTCACCTTCGGCCCGGACGGCCGCCTGTACTTCAACGTCGGAAACGACGGCAAGCAGCTCAAGAAGGCCGACGGCTCCGGCTGGGTCGTTGACAAGGACGGCAACGAAACCTGGGGTCACCGCAAGCCCTACCAGCAGGGCCTCGTGTTCCGCTGCAACCCCGACGGTTCCGGCGTCGAAACCCTCGGCTGGAATTTCCGCAACAACTACGAGGTCGCCGTCGATTCCTTCGGCACCCTTTGGCAATCCGACAACGACGACGACGGCAACCGCGGCGTGCGCATCAACTTCGTCATGGAGTTCGGCAACTACGGTTACCGCGACGAGGCGTCCGGCGCGGGCTGGGGTGACAAGCGCACCGGCTGGGAAGACGACATCCCCAGCCGCCACTGGCACCTGAACGATCCCGGCGTCGTCCCGAACCTCATCCAGACCGGCGCCGGCTCTCCGACCGGCATCTGCGTCTACGAAGGCGACCTCCTGCCCGAAGTCTTCCGCGGCCAGATCATCCACTGCGACGCCGGTCCCCGCGTCGTGCGCGCCTACCCGGCCCAACGCAGTGGCGCCGGATATTCGGCCCGCATCGTCGACCTCGTCTCTTCCGAGGACAATTGGTTCCGCCCCGCGGACGTCGCCGTCGGACCCGATGGCTCGGTCTACATCGCCGACTGGAACGACTCCGGCGTGGGCGGCCACTACATGGCCGACCAGAAGCTCGAAACCATGACCGGCCGCGTCTACCGGGTCGCGCCGAAGGGTCACAAGCCGACCGCACCCAAGCTCGATCTCAGCACCGCCCGCGGGGCCGTCGAGGCCCTCAAGTCGCCCAACCTCACTGCCCGCCATGCCGCCTGGACCGCCCTCCACAACCTCGGCGCCAAGGCCGAGCCTGAACTGAAGAAGCTCTGGTCCGATGCCAACCCCCGCTTCCGCGCCAGAGCCCTCCACTTGCTCACCCGCATCCCGGGCCGCACCCAGTCCTGGGTCGATGCTGCCCTCGGCGACAAGGATTCCGACCTCCGCATCACCGCGCTCCGCATCGCTCGCGCCGAAGGCCTCGACGTCATCGCCGCCGTGAAGCGCCTGGTGAATGACCCGGAACCCCAGGTCCGACGCGAGTGCGCCATCGCGCTCCGCCATCACAAATCCGCCGAGGTGCCGACCCTCTGGGCCCAACTGGCGGCGCAGCATGACGGCAAGGACCGCTGGTACACCGAGGCGCTCGGCATTGGCGCCGACCGCAACTGGGACGCCTGCCTCGACGCCTATCTCTCCGCCAAGGGCGGCGTCTGGAACACGACCTCCGGACGCGAGATCCTCTGGCGTTCCCGTGCGAAGAAGACGCCGTCCCTTCTCGTCCTCGCGCTGAAGGACCCGTCGACAACCGAGAAGGAGAAGGCCCGCTTCCTGCGCGCCTTTGATTTCCAGACCGGCCCCGAGAAGGACTCCGCCCTGCTCGAACTCCTGACCTCGAGCAAGTAACCGATCATTCCACCGCCAACCGGTAGTACCAAGGCTGCGCGTCGGAAGTGAGCGAGGAGTCCGGGTGGACGTTGGCACCGGGGGTCGCCGGGATCCCCGAACGCCACACCTCCCAAGGACCGTCAATCCGCCGACTCCTCAGGATCGTGTAACGTCGTCCCGCCACGCTCGACCACTTCAGCGGGAATCCCGGAGCCCCGGAAACGCCCAGTCGCAAGACCGACTGGGCGTTTCGCGGATCCGTCCCGGCGATCCGCTCGGCCTCCTCGTTCTGACCGTCCCCGTCGCGATCGCTGGTCCGGGTTCCCACCAGGTCGCGGAGGTTCGCCAGTTCCCAGTCATCGGACAGGCCGTCGCCATCGGTGTCACTGCGCGCCAGATCCAGATCCATCGACAGCGCCTGACTCCCGGGTTGGTTGTGCAACGGCACCACCAGCAGCGGGATCCTCCCATTCGCGGTGAACCCCGCCGGCACCGCCTGGCTTCGCCGCACCGTCACCAGCGGCAGTCCGTCCGCCCGCTGCCACGGGCCGCCATCGATCCCATGCGCCGTGCTGTCCACCACCATGCGCGTCGGCTCAAACCGGATCCAGGGCGTCTGGTCCGCGAAGGCGCCCCGCGTCACCACCCGATATCGAAAGCCGGGCCGCGCCGCCGTCAGGCCCAGGTCCGCCGCCCGCGCCGTCAACACCGCAACGCCATTGAGAAAGGCCGCCGGATCCTCGGTTCCGGGGCGGATCGCATTCCAGGTCCCACCCGGGAAGAGCGGCGCCGAACTCCTCTGGTCCACCGCCGTCACCCACGCATCATTCGCGACATCCTGATCTTCGAGGTCATCCGCCTGGAGGGTCCCCGTGTTCCCGTTCGCCAGGATGACATCCACGCTGCCGTTGGAATCGCGGTCGATCTCAACGTCGATACTGACGAAACCCCGCAGCGGACCGGGCCGCACCCCGGCCGTCACTACCGCAAAGTACAACCGCGTATCCTCGATCCGACCGACCCGGATGAAATCACCCATCGCCCCCGCCCCGACGATGTCCGTCCACGATCGACTGTCCGTGAAACCGGCCGATGCGTCGCGGAAGCCCGACACGAACAACCCGACCAGCGGCCGACTGTGAACGGCGTCGCCTTCCACCGGAACCGGCAGGGTCACGGGATCACCCGCAGGAACCCCAGCCAACGCCGCACCGGTCCGCCTTCCGTCCACCGCCCGCGGCGCGCAATGCCACGGCACGTGGAGGTCAACGTTTCCGCCCAGGAACCAAAGTTGCCCGGATGCCTCGGGCAATCCATGACGCGGACTCCCGAGGTACTCCCGCGACGAGGATCCATCCGCGTCCGGCACGAGGCGCCTCGGATCGATCTCCAGCACCACCGGCACCGCCACCGAACCGCCCGCCGCCACCGTCACCTCCCGCACCTGCGGCAACAACCGCACGCCCGGTTGGTCGAGCGTGTTGGACGAGACCACCCGAAAACTCGCCGCCGTCGTCCCGAGGTTGACCACGCGCACCGACTGCGTCCGCGTCACCGTCGACGACGCCAGGATCGGCCCGAATGACAGGCTGACCGCCCCTGGGTTCGATTCGCCCCGGACGATCACCGTCGTGCGCATGGCCGCATCCACCGCCAACCGCCCCGCTCCCACCCGACTCTCCGGATAAGCCGCTCCGTTGGTCGCGCGCATCGGACCCGCCGCTGTGTTCATCAGCGCCGCCTTGATGTCACCCACTGCCCAACCCGGACGTGCCTGTCGCATCAATGCCGCCGCCCCCGCCACGTGCGGGGCCGACATCGACGTCCCCGTCTCCGCCACCGGGTCCGCGCCGCTCCCCGCCTTGGCCGACAGGATCCCGGATCCCGGCGCCGACAGATCCGGCTTCAATCGGAACGACGGCCACACCAACCCGCGGGAACTGCTCTCCGCCAGCGTGTCCGCCAATTCCGGGAACGGGATGACCACCGACGCCGACAACGCGAGCGTCACCCCATTGCCCAAACCAAGCCATGGCTTGAGCCGTTCTCCGTCCGCCTTGCTGATCATCACCGCCGGGATGCGGATCGTCGAAACATCGCCCAGGCCCGCCATCCCCGCCGGCGGTCCGTCGACGTTGTTCACCACCACCACGGCCACCGCCCCCGCGTCCTGCAGCGCCTTCACCTTGTCGACGAAGAAGCACACGCCCCGGTCGACCATCGCAATCCGCCCCGACAACGCCGCCGCATTGCGCAACGGGTCGCAACCCAGGTTCGGATCCGCCAACACCACCCGCGCCCGCACCGTCGTCATCCCCGCCAAAGCCGGCGTGAACGACGCCTCCACCGCCGGCATCAACCCGGCCACCGATGCCGGCGATTCCACGGACACCGCCCCCGTCGAATAACCGGCATCGTAGGAGTTCGCGACGGTGATGCCGGACGGCGCCGTGCCCGGGGAATCCAGCTTGAAGGACGCATTCCCTCCGTTGCCCGCCGACATCACCACGACACAGCCCAATCGGGTCAACCGCTCGACCGCCGCCACCTCCGGATCGCCATCCCCGTCCTCACCAAACGAACTGCCCAGCGACAGGTTGACCACGTCCAACCGGTCCGAGGTGTTGCCGTCCTGGTTCGGATCCGCCGCCCAGTTCAACGCCTGGACCACGATGCTGCTCGACGTCAACCCACCACCGCCAAAGACCTTGATCGCGTACAGCGATGCCTCCGGCGCCACGCCCGGCGCCACCCGCCACGCCACCGAATCAACCTCGCTCCCGTAGGGACCTTTCCATGCCACACCGTCCCGCGTCACCCCACCGCCCGCCGCGATCCCGGCCACGTGGGTTCCATGCCCGTTCGACGCCGGATCCAGCGGATCCGGATCCGGGTTCGGTGAACCCCCCGTCGCCGCATCGTAGTCGTCGCCCACCAGATCGGTCCCACCCACCACCCGTGCCGTCGGAAAGCTCCCCAACTCAATCACCGTTGGATCGTTGTTCAGGAATCCAGCCTTCGAACCCGCGCCCCCAAACTGCGCGTGCAGGTAGTCGATCCCCGAATCGATCACGCCGACCCGGACGCCCTTCCCCGTCCGTCCCCCCACTCCACGCCACACCTGCCTCGCTCCCACCGCGGCCACGCTCGTGTCCAACCGACGCGCATGCAACCGCTCCGGCACGATCGACCGGACCCCGGGCACCGCC
>CAIMMI010000222.1 GCA_903842505.1 uncultured Verrucomicrobiota bacterium
GGCAGATAAACCGCCGTCCCACGTCCCCGCGGCTTCGGCAGGCCCGCGCTCACCTTCTTCGCCGGCCCGTATTGTCCGGCCTGACCCGAGGACTCAACCCGCCCGCCATCCCACACATGCAACTGGCCGATCGTCCCCCGCTCCGGCTGCTTCCATGAGAGGTAGGAAAAGGTCGGCCGGACCTCGTTCGCCGAAGGCCACCGGAACGCGTTTCCCGCCGCATCCCGGGTCTCAACCCAGAACCGCACCACCCGCTGGTCGCCGGCGGGCGGAATCGTCGCCGACCACGTCGTCGCCGCGGCTCCGGCTCCCGCCTGGGCGGCCACGGTCTCCTCCGCGGACACTCCGCCTTCGGGGGCCAAGACCTGATACTTGAGCACGACCGCGGTTCCCGGCGCCGTCGGGCCCGACTTCCACTCCACCCTCGAAGCTCCACCGGCAACCCATCGATCGAACTTCAGCTCGGACATCCGCGGTGCCGACACCTTGGCAACTGTACCATTGACCCGCCCGGGCGTTCCGCCCGGAACCTTGGCCGTGCCCCAGCTGGACGGTGCCCAGTTGGCAGGCTCATCCCCGGAATCCGCGGCCCGGACCCGCTCCAGGGTCGCCCCATAACCATCCGGCGCCAGAGGCCACGGATACCGGTCCTCATACTTGACCGTGTCGCTGACCTTGCCCGCCCCGTCCTGCAGTTCCAGCCGTTCACCGCCCCGCTTCAACCGCCCCTTGAACTCTCCCAGCACCAGCACCTCGCTCCCGTACCGCGCCATGAACGCCGCCCGGTCCCGAACCACAACACCGTATGCGCCACCGCCGAGCGCCGCTCCCGCCGGGAACGTGAAGTCGACGCCCTTGGCGAACTTCCAGCCCGCCAGGTCCACCCGGGCCGTGCCCGGGTTGTGAAGCTCGATCCACTGCAGCTGATCCTGGTCATCCGGCGGGTGGTATTGGATTTCGTTCACAACCACCGGACCGGGCACCGCAGCGAGGATCCACGGCCCGGACAGGAGACCGGCAAACAGCACGGCCAAGAAACGGTTTGTGGAGTTCATGGGAGTCGGGCGGGAGCATTGCGCCATTCGCCACGAACCGCCCAGAGATTTACCGGGCGCACCGACATGCCGTAGCGCAGGTACTTGATGGAGCCATCCGCGAACGAGAAGTTTGAACCGCCTGAGGCCTCGTTGGCGCCCACCCGGTGCCGCCCCTGATCGATCTCCTCCACGTCGTTCCCGTTCTGGCCCTGGCTGAAATCCATGTGCATGTGCTTCGAACCCTCCCGCTTTTCGCCAAACGTCAGCGTCTCCGACGGCGACGGAATCTGGCTCTCCTTCATTCCGACCGGCCATTGGTGCGCCTTGAACTGCTCGTACTCAGGCGGGGTCAGCGTCGCCTGGAAATGATCGTTGAATCCGTTGATGACGTAACTCCGGTCGTCCTTCGCCTTGTCAGCCGGGCATTTCAACACCCGCGCATCCTTTTAGTACGGCGCCATCACCACGAACCACGCCGACGTCCGCCCCCGCCGCGGCGGGTACTGGCCGTCGGCATCGGCTGCGTACATCGACAGCGCCAGGTTCACCTGCCGCTGCCCGTTGAGGCACTTGACCTGGTTCGCCTTCCGCTTGGCCCCGGCCAATGCCGGGAACAACAGCGAGGCCAGGATCGTGATGATCGCAATCACCACCAACAGCTCCATCAGCGTGAACCCGGCACCAGCCTTCCAACCTGCCTCCTGCCTCGTGATCCTCATCAAGCACTTCCTTCCAAAACTCCTTCGTCGCCCGACCCGCATCGTATCGGTCCGGCTTCCAAGGACTGGGATTCAAGACAGTCGCGTGCATGCTTTGTTTCAAACCAATTTCTGGGCCCGGGGCGTGGGGTGGGACGCGTGTCCTCACGAGCCGTGCGGGAGTCCCAAGTCCCAAGATTCAAGTTTCAAGCCCCCGCATGAAACTTGAACCTTCATACCTTCCCCCTGCCCGGCTCGAGTCTCGCCCCACCGGAAAGCCCGAGGACGCGATGCGCCTTCCCGCGCAGGAAGGCGAGACGGGGAGATCCGCAGCCAAGATGCGGCGGAGGGTACTCGTACTCCTACTCGTACTCGGGCCAATGGAGATTCTGAGAGGACGAGGGAAAGCCTCGTTTGGGGTCGAGTACGAGTACGAAGGGCGGAAGGGTTGGAACGGCTCGACGGTATCTTGCCCCACCCGTTTCCGTTGCAGTGTCCAGACGCGCCCCCGTCGAACCGCACCAACCGTTTGAACTTCCTTCCCCGCGCCCCCACCCTGCCCCCAGACATCAGCTCCCCGTGCACACTCTCCACTCACACCGGGCCCTGGCCCGACAGCTCATGATCCTCCTCCTGATCCGCGCGCTCTGGAGCGTCGTCCGCGGCGCCGATTCCCCCGCTGAAGGCCTCGAACACTGGAAGGCCACCGTCCGCGCCAAATTCCCTTCGGTTCCCCAGCTTTCCACCACCAACCTCGCCCAGTGGATCGCCTCGACGAATTCCCCACGCCCCGTCCTGCTCGACGCCCGGGAACGCAAGGAGTTCGACCTCTCCCATCTTCCCGGCGCCCGCCATGTCGACCCGGACGCCAAGCCGGCCGAGGTCGACCGCCTCCTCGCCGGACATCCCGGTCCCGTCGTGGTCTATTGTTCCGTCGGTTGGCGTTCATCAGCCATGGCCGAGCGGCTCATGGCGGCGGGTCGCACCAACGTCTCCAACCTCGAAGGCTCGATCTTCGCCTGGGCCAACGAAAGCCGCCCCCTCGAAGCCGATGGCAAACCCGCCCAGAAGGTCCACCCCTACAACAAGACCTTCGGCGCCCTCCTCGCCCCCGAACGCCGCGCGAAACCCTGATCCAGGGCGACCTCTCCCGATTCGGGGAGGACCGCCCACCGCTGCGCCCCCGTTGCACAGATTTCGCAACCGACCGCTGGCGTGACCGCTCGCGGCCATGCCAACTTCGCCGGGGTAACGCGGCCATGAATTCAAAGCGAACGATCATCCTGGGCTCCATCGGCCTCTTGCTGGGGCTCTCGCTTCTGCTTTTCGTGAAGCCCGCCGGAAAGACGACCGCGACCCGGCGCGAGGCCCTGCTCGTCTATTGCGCTGCCGGCCTCAAGACCCCGGTCGAAGCCATCGCCCGCAAGTACCAGGAGGAATTCGGCACCGAGGTCCAGCTCCAGTTCGGCGGATCCGGCACCCTCCTCAACAATCTCAAGGTCTCCCAACGCGGCGACCTGTTCCTCGCCGCTGACTCCAGCTTCGTCGCCATCGGCCGCTCCAACCAACTCCTCGCCGAGGTCCTCCCCGTCGCCCGTCAGTCGCCGGTCATCATCGTCCCCAAGGCCAACCCGAAGGGCATCGCCACCGTCGCCGACCTCCTGCGCCCCGGCACCCGTGTCGCCCTCGCCAACCCGGATGCCGCCGCGGTCGGCACCCTCACCCGCGCCGCCCTGACCCGCAGCGGCCAATGGGATTCCCTCTCCGCTGCCGCCACCGTCCTCAAGCCCACCGTGGGCGACGTCGCCAATGACGTGAAACTCGGCAGCGTCGACGCAGGCATCGTCTGGGACGCCACCGCGGCCCAATACCCCGACCTCGCCGCGGTCCACGCGCCTGAACTCGCCGGGTTCACCTCCGACGTTTCGATCTGCGTCCTGAAGGCCTGCGAACA
>CAIMMI010000223.1 GCA_903842505.1 uncultured Verrucomicrobiota bacterium
GCCCCGGCAGATGGATGACTGGCAACCGCTGACGTCGCACGTCGGGTTCGATACGTCCCGCGCCCACCCCACACCCACCCCACACCCACCGCGCGCATACCGTTCCCGCCCCGCTCTGCGTCTCAGCGCCTCTGTTGTAGATCCTGTCCGATGTTCCCCCTCCGTTGTCGCCGTTGTTCAACCCACCGCCTGTGGGCCACGCCGGAGCCGGACGGTCTTGGTCCGTCGGGCACCGAACTCCTTCGCGAGCCACTTGCGGACCTCGGCCTGCTTGAGCTTGGGACTGCAGGAAAAGACATCCACGGCGGCGTACCCGTGTTCCGGCCAGGTGTGGATGGTCAGATGGGATTCCGCGATGACCACCACGCCGCTGACGCCCCATGGGCTGAAGGCGTGGAACACCGCTTTCACGATCGTGCCGTTGGCCCTCCGCGCAGCCTCGAGCATGGCACGACGCACGCCGACGACGCGTTTCAGCTTCTCCGGATCGCATCCACTCAACTCGATGAGGCTGTGATGGCCCAGCGTCTTCACGGTCCGTGACTCCTTCATGTGAGCACCCTCCGTCCCGCCTCAACCCCGCGGATATAGGCCTCCTCGAAGAGGCTCATTCCTGACAGGTCCGAGTGCGCAAAATCAATCCGTCCCACCGGCCGCGCCCAATCCGTCCGACGTCCGCTCCATAGAAATCCCGGGACCGGACAGATCATCCCGTGTCCCCAGATCCGGATGTCCATGCGTCGCGTGACATCGGCGATGTCGGGGTGCGCCCGACGCAGGTCTGCCAACACCACGTCCCGGGCCTGTTCCCAGGTCCACGTCGACGCCTCGCGTCGGGCCTCGGTCGGGGCCGCATGGTCCAATGGCAAATAATAGGTCAGCACCGATTCCCGCACCACGGACTGGACCTCCTGATGGTTGGCGATCACGTAGCCCAGGCCGCGACCCTCATACAGGACGTTGTCCCACGCGGCTTCCATGCCCCGACCAGTCGGCAAGCGATCCACACTCAGGTTGGCCACCAACCACGGCGGATAGACGGCACCGGTACCCCGTCCGCCCCCGGCCTCGCCCAGCATCCGCGCCGCGATGAACTGCGGCACAGCCAGGATGACCCTTCCCGCATCCCATCCCACCGCTTCGCCAGTCTTCGCATCCATCCCCTCAACCCGGACCCTTCCACCCTCTTCCCGGACGGCATGGACGAGGCAGCCTCGGCGGACCGTGGCCCGGATCCGCTCGCGCAACCGCTCCACGAGCCAACCGTTGCCATGCGGCCACGTCACCACCGTACTCGAGGACGCGTTCGCCGCCTCGCCACCCCGCGCCGCGAAGTAGTGAAGCCCTGCCCACGCGCTCACTCCCGACGTCCCCAGCCCGAAGTCGTCCCGGCAGCAATAGTCCAGGTACCACCGCAACGGCCGTGCCCGGAATCCCTCCCGATCCAGCCACGTCGAGAACGTCTCAAGATCCAGCCCGCGCCATGCCGGATCCGCCGAACTGCGGTCGACCGGAATCGCGAACAGCGGCCGGCCATCGGTGCCAGTCGATTCCCGCAGCGTCTGCATGCGGGCGAGGAACCGGTCCGCCTCGGCGCGGTCATCGGCACTGACCCCGAGTTGCGGGATCAACCCCTCCTGCCAGCGCCCATGCAGGAACAGGCGTTCATGCGGATCATGACACAGGTACTGCTCGCGATAGATCGGGCGCCCGCTCGAATCCTGGCCCGTGATCACTCCGAGTTCCTCGAAGAGCGCGACCACCTCCGGCGCCTCACGCCCCGGCAACGGCACGTAATGCGCCCCCCACGGGTACGCGCTGGCCGTCGCCTGCCCCCAACTGGAGTTCCCACCCAGATCCGATTCCAACTCCACCAGAACCACATTGCCCCGGAATTCGCGCGCCAGTTCCCGTGCTGCAGCCAACCCGGCAATGCCACCACCCACGATCACGACGTCCGCCCGATCCCATCGCGACGGGGACGGCGGGCGTCCCTCCCGCAGCCGATGTCCCACCGCCATGCTCGGCCCGACAATCGTTCCCTCCATCGGGGCTCCACGCCTCGCGCAACCGCTCCAACCACCGAACGCACCGAGCGCCGCCGCTGCCGTCCCGGCAACGAACGTTCGGCGTGGAATGCGCAGGTCTGGATCGCCGGGCTTCATCGGACCTTGGCCCAATCCTCTTCGAAGTACCGGACCAACGCCTGATTGTTCAACCGGTTCACCTCGACGACCACGCGGTCCATGTCGGGGGGAAACTCGAACAATCCCCGCACCGTCGACGCCGACAGGAACTTGAGTCCATCGGGCAGGCTCAGCTCGGTCGGAAGCGGATCGGTCGAAGCCAGGATGAAGCCCCATTCCCCGAAGCTCGGTACATAGACGTGATAGGGCCGCGTCAGAAAACCCGTCTCCCGAAGTGTCCCGTCGATGCACCAGAACGCCCGCCTCGCCACCAGCGGCGAGGTGCATTGGATGACCACCGCACCGCCCGGCGCGAGCACCGTGCGCAACCGCCGGTAGAACGCCGTCGAGTAAAGCTTCCCAAGGCTGAAGTTCGACGGATCCGGGAAGTCGACGATGACGAAGTCATACTTCGCCTCAGGCCCCGCAGCCGCCAACCACGTGAAAGCATCCGCATTCTCCACCCGGACCTTCGGCGACGACAACGCGCCGAAGTTGAGATTCGTCAGGATCGGCAATCCCGTGAACAGGCGCGTCATCGCCGGATCCAGATCCACCAACTGCACCTGCTCCACCCCCGGATACTTCAGCACCTCCCGCACGGCCAATCCGTCGCCGCCACCCAGCACCAGCACACGCTTCGCCCCCGTCATCCGCGACAACCCCGGATGCACCAGCGACTCATGGTAGCGATACTCATCCCGCGAGCTGAACTGGAGGTTGCCGTTCAGGTGCAACCGCAGGTCGCCACCCCCACGCGTCAGGACGATCCGTTGATAAGGCGATGAAAACGCGTGGATGATGGGGTCCGGGTAGGTGTTGCGCTCGGACCACGAGGTGAACCGATCCGCCGCGACGAAGCCCGCCAGCAACACCGCGAACAACACCGCTCCGCCCGAAACCGTCGCCGTCGCCCACGGCCCCGTCAGCCGCAGCACCCGCGCCGTCAGGATGCCGACCACCACGTTCAACATTCCAAACAGGAACGAAGACCGGACCAGCCCGAGGTGCGGCACCAACACGAGCGGGAACAGCAGCGACGCCAGGAGTGCACCGATGTAATCAAACGTGAAGACCCGGGCCACCAGATCCTTGAACTCCAGCCGGTCCTTCAGGATCCGCAACAGCAGCGGGATCTCCAGTCCGACCAACGTCCCGATGAGGAAGATCAACCCGTACAGCACCGGCCGAAACGCGTTCACCTGCGTGAACAACACAAACAACGCCGCCGCCGATCCCCCACCCACCAACCCGATCAGGAACTGCACCTGCACGAACAACCGCGCCTCGCCCCGCGATACGAAACCCGACAACCACGAACCCACTCCCATCGCGAACAGGTACACCCCGATCACCGTCGAGAACTGCAGCACCGAGTCACCCAGCAGGTAACTCGCCAGCGTCCCCGCGATCAACTCGTAGATCAGTCCGCAGGTCGCGATGACAAAGACGCTCGCGAGCAGCAGCAGTCGGGTGGTTCGTTCGTTCATCCGGTCAGGATCAACCGTGCAGGCACGCGGCAATGATCAGGCACATCCCCAAGGCCACCGCCCCGAAGAAGATCGCCACCGCAGTATTCTTCTTCTCGACGAGCTCCTTCCACAGGTCGCCCGGTGTGAGCTTGTCGACGATGTAAAAGCACGTGAGGAAGGTCAGCAGCCCGATGATCGAGTAGATCATGCTGCTGACTCCCAGCCCGAGAATCTTTCCGAAGTCCAGGTTCATGGCGGCAGGTTGTCGTTCCGTTCAGGTCGGTTCAGTTCACTTGTGTTGCAGGCTCGGTCCCGACGACCGCAGGAATCCCGGCGTCATCGTGTTGAGCAGGCTGTACCCGTTGCGGCTGGCCACCGCCAGGTAGCCGCACAACAGGAACCCATAAATCAGATAGATCGGCGTCTTCAGCTTCATGCCTTCCTCCAAGTCATTCCCTCATCTCTCCCCACCGGTGGGGCGAGTGTCCCCACGAGCCGCTCCTCCCACCGCTCAACCGCATCCCACCCCGCCATGCACCTAGTCATCATCATCCTCCCCTTCCGACGAGGCGTAAGGCGAGAAGTCGCTCATCGACCATCGGCTCCGTTCAAAGCTGTACATGCGGATCCATCGGTAGACCGGATAGATCATCAATGCCACCACCCCCAGCCACACGTTCGACCACACCATCACGTCCCGCTGCACCACCAACGAAAACACCAGTCCAGGGTTCACCGGTTCCATGCTCGGCTCGACCACCATCCGGTACTTGCCCGGCGGAACCGCCGGCACGATCACGCTCCGCTTCCGGGATCCTTCCTCCCACGGCCCCTCATCGTAACCGCTGTAAAAATCCACCCCGACCACCAACTCCCGTTCCACCTGACCCGTCCCCTCGTTCACCAGGTCGATCTCGGTCTCCAGCCAACTGTTGGCCACCTCGGCCTGGAGCGTGAACTCCACCGCCTGGACGTGGCTGCCCTTCAACTCGAAGGGCTCGGTCACGATCGCCCCGTTCGTTCCCACGGCCCCGGCCTGAAACGATCCCGACCAGGCCCGCTCATTGTCCCGCGTGATGGCCGCACCCAGGGAGATCACCACGAAGATCACCGCCAGCAACGGCATCAACCAGCGCAGGGTCCGCCCCTTCTCCGCATGAGGATTCGGTTCGTTCAGGTAGATTCCCAACGCCTCCGGCACGTCGCCCGGCAGGGAGAACGCCGCATGAACCTCCGTCCCCGTCATGTACTCGCCATGCGACCACGTCACCTCGGTCAGCTTGTCGTAGTGCTCGCTCGAAAGGATCCGCGGCGGAGCAATGTAATCGGCGACCGCCGTCTTCTCCCCCCGCCGCACCTGCCAGTAGAACTCGCCCAACACATAGGTGACTTCAGCCACCCCCTTGCCGAACAACCGGTAGGGTTCCCCGTTCCAAACCAACTCGAAGAGGACTTCGCTCGGCTCCTCCAGCAGCGTCTCCACGAAACTCCAGTGCCCGTGGTACGTCACCAACCAGCGAAAGCCGGCAAACGGATTGAAGAGCAGGTACTCATACCAGGTGTCCCCATGGTTGTCCCGCCGCCGCAACACGCCGATGCACTCGTACTCAACTTCCTTCACCGTGCCCCGCGCTCCGATCGGGATCGCCGGCTGGAAGTCCTGCTGACGCTTCGCCGCCGTCGCCACCATCTGCACCGACGGATGACTCGTATCGACCAACCCTCCGCAACCCGCGCAATGGGCCACCATCGACAGGCCCGCCGCGCGCAGCATCAGCGCCGCACCGCATGCAGGACAATTGAGGGCATCCGCCTGCCGGCGCGTGGTCTCCACTTCCTTCGTCGTCCAGCCCGGCAAGGCCCGCAGATCCCGGAAGGACAGCTCCGCAAACCGGCAATATCGCCCCGTGAACAATCGGACTCCAGACTCCGAAAACTCGATGTTGGCAAAAGCCCCGCCCGGTCTACCCAGGTCGCTGCTGATCGCAGCCCGCCCCGGCACCGCCGCAAACGGGAGCGAACCCTCCGAGAACAGGACCTCGCACTGCTTGGTGTCCCGCACCGTGTACTTCGCACCGGCGATCGCCACCGGTCGCCCCACCCGCAGTATCTCCTTCCCCCGGCTCAGCAAGTGGTTGCCCGAAACCCGCAACCCGCCCACGCGCAATTCGCTCTTCCTCCACTCCTGTACCACGTCGAGGTCCGGCGGTGCCGCGATCTCGAAGCTCACCATGTAGAACCCCTGGGCCTCCGCCACCCATCCCCACAAACCACTCCCAAAATCCGCACACCACTCGTTCCAGGAACCCTCCGGATACCCAATCCGCACGCGCCCGATGATCGTGAACGGTCTCCCATCGAACTCGCCCTGGGTCCCGACCTGCAACGGTGAGATGTCCGGCGGCAACTGCGCCTGCACGCCCATCGACTCCACCTGCGCATCCCGCCGCACCACGGAGGATCGGCAATGCCCGCATACGGCAAACACGGCGATGGCCGATGCAAAAGGCACCGGCGCACCGCAGTTCGGGCATTCGTGAGAAAAGGCGTACATCCTGTCTTGAGGCTCCCGTCGAAACCCCGATTTCGGCGAAGGTTACGGTTCCGCCCCCAACCCGACCAACTGGAATTTCCCGGTCGCAGTTCCCCGGAGCGACAGCCAAAGCCTGAAGGCCGGGTGCCCTCACCCGGCGGCATTGAGGATGCGCCGCGTGGGGGCACGCGGCCTACAATCGACCCGCCCCGGTGTCGGGGCCGGAATCGGAACCGAGGGATGGCTGCATTGGCCAGGGTGCGGAGGGTCGCCCGGGGCGACAGCCAAAGCCTGAAGGCCGGGTGCCCTCACCCGGCGGCGTTGAGGATGCGCCGCGTGGGGGCACGCGGCCTACAATCGGCCCGCCACGGTGTCGGGGTCGGAATCGGAATCGGAAC
>CAIMMI010000224.1 GCA_903842505.1 uncultured Verrucomicrobiota bacterium
GCGTGGTGCCCTCCTTGAGCGGGATGCGGAACTCGGCGATGTCCGGAGGAAGGTTCCGAAAGAGCCCCGGTTCGCTATCGAAGAGCTTTCCCTGCCCATCATTCAGCAAGGCTAGTGCTGCGCGTATCTCCGCCTTGGCCCTGTCGCGTTCGGTTGGGTCGGGGCACTCCTTCTCCCAGTACGCGTCATCATCGAGTGGTATACTAGCGAGATCAATGTCGGGGCCCATCGGCGTCAGCGCATCGAGTGCTGCCGTGTCCTCCGCCGACTCGTCCGCTGCGTCGCCCGTACGCATGCCCACGCTGACCTCGCCCTCTTTGAGCAGGACTGGAGCTACCCCCACCGTGTTCACCGCCTCCTTGGCCTTCAGTTCCGTCGCTTCGCGCGTCGCGGCCTCGTCGTATATCTGGCGGACGATGCGGTTGCGTAACGCGAACGTGGTGCTGGTGCGGCTGCCGTTGGTCTTCGCCGTGAGTGCTGCCCTGATGTTGGCTATGGTCTCGTCCGCCGTCCACTCGGCGTGCCCGTGCCGCGCGTTGAATGCACTCTGGGCCTCAGCAGCGTCCAGGATCACGTTTACGACGTAGTCCGTAGGCAGATCGCCGACTCTGAACGCGTCGTGCTTCGCGTTCGCGCCAACTTGCGGGGAGCTACCGCCCGGATCGGAGCCAGGCTGCGAGATCACCGTGGCGATGGTGACCAAATCGCCTACTGCGTACACGCGGGCGTCAGGCGTGCAGTTCACGAACTGTACCTCGCAGGGCTTGCCCGTGAGCAGCACCGTCTGTGTGGTCGCTGGCCCGCTCCAGTTCTTGTCCCAGGACTTGACCTTGAGGCCGATCATCGCTGCCTGCACGCCGATGGCCGTCTCGCATCGATCCGTGGTGACCTGAAGCACGCCGGCGCACCCCGCGGGAATCGCTGTTGCCCGAGTACAGTACACAGGTATCCCAGGGGCTGGTGCCGGTTTGGACCTCTCGGCGTTCGGAGCGTCTACGAAGCGCGTGGAGAAGTTACCCAGGTACTGGACCCCTTTGGCCATATCCCCGCGCCGCTTGAGCTTCACGTTCTCTAGGCAGCAGCGTCCGAGCAGGAGGGGCGTGTTGATGACCGTACAGCGGTAGAAGTTGTGGGCAATGGTCTTCGTCTGGCCTGCGGAGTCACCGCAGCCCTCGAACGTGATCGCCAGGGTGCACATAAGAGGTTCGCCGCCCTGCACGTCGTGGCCGCTGGCGCTGGCCAGCCGGATGTCGGCCTGCACCCATACGAGCTTGTCCCTCACCGATTCCGGAAGTCGGGCCGGGTTGACCAGACATACGGGGCTGCCATCGTCGCGGGTCGCGAGACCCTCTCCCAGCGACGCGCCCACACAAGTACCTGGTGTCGTCGTCGTGTCGTAATTGTACAAGGCCCCGTAGGCCAAGTAGAACGGGTCTGGTTTCAGAGTCGCCGGGTCACCGTAGATCCCACTGGAGTCGATGACCGTCGGGGTCTTCAACTCGTTGACAGACAGCACGACGTCTTTCAGCTTCACCTTGTTTGACGCGCTCGTCTTGCTGGTCGCGCTGGCCTTCGGCAGTTGCTCGCTGACTCCGCCCACAAAGTGCACGCCCTTGAACGGCTGGCATTGGGCCGAGGAAGTCACGTGGGATCGGAAGAAGCGCGGGTACGTGCGGACGCCTGGGAGTGTGTGCGCGAGGCGTGGGTCCGGTGCGGGTCCGCAGGGCGCCACGTACCGGGGGTTATTGGTCGTGATGTCGGTGGCCCCGCGCTTGAGCATCCGTGCGGCTTGGTCCCTCCGCGGAACCGCAGTATTTCCGCCTGTCGCTCCGCCCTGCGTAGCCTCTTCGCAGTCGCCCGCGCGCTTTCGGCTTCGTGTTGCTCCCGTTCAGCGGCCCTCCGTGCTCGGTTCAGTTCCCGTGCTGCCTCGTAGAGTATGAGCTCGCCACTAGCACGCGAGGATTCGCCCGTCTGGAAATGCTTCATGGCCGCGGAGTCGTGTGGGATCGGGTGGACTACCTCCATGCACCAGCCATCGTTGGCGTGTATCCGATCGGCGCCGCCCATGCTCCCCGACGTAGTCACCGCCTGGAGTTGCGTCAGCTCGAACCCGTTCCTGCACACCAAGACCAGTCGGAGACGAGTGTCACGCGTTAGCCCCACCACGAGCGCCTTGATCGTCGCGTCGACTGCGCGGCCGTCATGCTTGTCGTCGCCGATGTACATGATGGGGAATGCCACCGCCGTGATGTTGTTGCTCCGAGCTAGCTCCAGCAGCCGCGAGCAGTAGTCGTCCACCAAGCGGTTGTCCGGATCGAGCGCATCTGCCACCACGCGTAGCAGGGTGCCGTGATTGTGCAGAGTCACTTGCCCCATGTTAGCCCCGAGAACGCCCTCCTTGCCTCCGTACACCACCTCCACGACTGCGATGTCCGTCAGAGAACTCATCGACCCATGGTAGATGTACAGCTGACCATCGGCGTTGTGCTGGCCCTCGGTGCTGACTAGGCTACGGCCGGGTACCTTACCGCCCTCCGCTTGCACTGCGTGCCA
>CAIMMI010000225.1 GCA_903842505.1 uncultured Verrucomicrobiota bacterium
CGGAGATTTGAACCTCACTGACGGCAAATCCCCGGTGCAAGGCTTCACTCTGGAGCCAGCGTGCGAAGAAGGTCTTGCCGCACCCGTAGTCACCCCGGATCGCCTTGAAGCACGCCCCGCCGCTGGCAACCCGGTCTAGTTCCTCCCGCACCGCTCCTTCGAAACGACCGAGACCGACCGCGAGCGTGTCGAGTCCAGCCCTGGGCACCGTTCCTCGGCGAAGGGCGTCGAGGATCTCGCTTCGACGTTGGGCGCTGACATTCATGGTCTGGGAAGATCGAACTGGGTCTTCAGGAGTTCCAGATTGAGGCGGACAGTATCGGATGCCTTGTCCACCGAGATCACCGGATAGCCCTCGAGGTTGAGGACGCGCTGGAGGCCGGCGAGGAAGCCACCCATGCGGAACGCAGGCATGCCGATCCTGCCAGCGAGCGCCTCGATCAGCAGAGCTCCTCCTCGTTCGTCCAGGGCGATCAGAGTCTGGCGGATGAGATCGATGGACGGGGCGCCTCGACCTGCCTTGGAATGCTGGCGTTGGAAAAGCTCGTTGTCGACGAGGAGGGCTGGCCAGGTCGTCACGGGTCCCGCCGCTGGCTGCGTCTGGAACAACGGGAGATCCGGTTGGGGATCCCGGGTCTTTGGGCGGCTGGGGCGGGGCGTGGCCGGCACTGCGGGCGCTGGGCTTCCCGTCCACCAATCCGGCTGGGGATCTGGAGTGGGCTCCCAGCCGGATGGAATCGAAAGATCCCGGGCCAGCACGGCCACTGGAACGAGCATCTCCTGAGGGGTGATGCCTCCGTGGTAGCCATTCTTCCGAAGGGTATAGATGGCCTTCTCACTCCAGAGCGCGATGCACCTTCCCTGGGCTAGGGGCGCGACCCGCCTGCCGCGCATCGCCAACTCCATTTCCGAACTGGGGGCTTCCCCGAGTCGGAATCGATCCCGCCCGTCGCCTTTGAGCAGGGCGGACCCGGCCTCCAACATATGCCCGTGGTCTGCCGTCAAGACCACCACCCGGTCGGTGAAGCCGGCCATGGTCAATAACTGCTGGAACAGGGGGATCCGCTCCACCGTCCACGGCACGCTGAGTTGGTCGCCCTTCAGCAGGTGGTCGTCCACGGCGTTCAGAACGACTCCAACCAGCGGCGTCTCGCCCTCGATGGCCGACCGCACTTCGTGGGAAAGCCCCACATCGCCGGACTGGGTGAGGTCGCCCTTCAGGAAGAGCACGGGAGACCGGGAACCCTTGTACTCTGACAGCGCCGGATGACCGGAGAAGATGGACTTCTCGCCCTGCGAGCCGATGGCGCCGGAAAGCCCACCGAGCAGCAGCCTGCGGGTCCACTCGGTGACGGATGGGATCCCAGCGACGGCAGCACCCGGATGGTGCCCGGAGTTCCGCCCAAGGCCGGCGAGACCGGACTGCTGGATCGATGGGATCAGTTCGCGGAACACCGCCAGACTCAGGCCATCCGCCACGACGAATAGCACCCGCTCGCCTTGAGCGAGCAATGGCACCACCACGTTCGGAATGATGTCTTCGACACCCGGCAGACCTTCGAGCGATTCCCCAATGGTCGCATTGGCCAAGGCCGTCCCGAAACATCGGTTCTGTTCTTCGCGCCGGAGTCCGACGCGACGGGCGATCTCGCCGTACACCCGGCTCAGGGCCGGGCAGGAATCTCCATGCTGGAGCGTGTGACGGGCCCAGTCGACGAAGGCACCGACCCGGCAATACTCTCCTGCCAGTTGCGCAAGGCCGTCCCTGGATTCCTGGGCGGGTGAGGCCAACCAGCGAAGGAGGCGAACTGCCATCAATGCCCTCTGTCGGCGTTCGGCCTGCAGCGTGGCAAGCCGGTGGCTCTCGATGGTGGCGAAGGTCGTATCAACCTTGGCGAGGGCCACGAAGTCTAGGTTCTGCAAACCAAGCTCCAGGGACCGGGCGAGCGCTTCAAACCGGTGCTCAAGGCCGGTCGGAGAGTAGTCCGATTCCGCCTGGAACAACTCGATCCGGAGCTGCTGGAACAGCTGGTCGAGGATCTCCAGGTCATGGCGGGAGCCGTCGGCGTGCGGCTGACGGTCGATGACGGTTGCGGCGGCCGTGGCGAGTTGGACTGCCTCGGCAGGGGATGGAATGCGCCCCCCAAAGTAGATCTCGAGTCGTCCCTGGGCCGTGGCCAGCGCCGCAGGGGCGTCCTTTCGGAAGACGATCCCTGTGATCAGCCCGAGGGCGATGGGCGAAACTGGCTGGGAACTGTTCATCACCGACAGCACCAGCGAAACCGTGGAACCCGCCGTGCGCGCCAGCCATGATTCAAACCGCGTCATCGCTACCGGGGAGAGACCCCGCAGCCGTGCGGCGTGGGCAGGCTCCCGACTCCATTCCAGCACCTGCGCGAGATCGGGACGGCCCGTCGGAAACCCAATCACCCTCCGAAGGAAGGCCTCGATGGCGGTATCCTCGTCGAGGCGGCCGCCCGGTACCGGTGGATATCCTTCGGGTGGTGCGGCCTCCACGAGCAGTTCCGCGAGCCAGAGCTGGTTCCGGAGGCGTGGCTCGATGTCCTTCGCCCGGAAAAGGTGCCGGAACATCTCGGAGCTGCTGAGTGGAAGAACTCTCCGGCGGGCGAGGCGGGCGCGGAGATCCTCGCCGAGGTCATTGTCTTCCCGTGCGGTCAGCAGGACGACCGGAACCTGGTTCCTGTCTGCGTCCACCACCGCCTCCCGCAGCGCGAGTTCGGAATTGGAGGCGAAGATCCGGTGCGCCCGCCCGCGGATGCTCAAGGCCTCTGGTCCGGTCCACTGACTCGTCACCTTCAGGGCGAAGGCGATGGCGTCCGGGCACCTTTCGGAGAGGGCTTCGACGTGGGCTCGGATCTGTTGGGGAGTCAGCATGGCGAGGTCTAGTCTCCGCGATGGTCCGGATCGACGTTGAGGGGCAGGGTAACGCCAGCGACCCGGAGCCAACCTTCCCGGAGGTTCACGGTCGCAGACGCGTCTGCGTGCAGGAGGGCGTGAAGCGTGGGGGTGACCACCACCATGTTGGTCCACTGGGTGGTTCCGCCCTGGGCCAGCGGTTGGATCAGATGCACTTCCAGGACGCCCCGCAGTTGTTCGGGGGCGATCCCAGGAACCCCTTCATCGCCGATCGCCTGGCTTCGACCATAGAGGCTCTTGAGCTGCTCCATCATCACCCGCGTCAGGTCCATGGAGCCCTGATTTCCAGCGTGCACGGCCTCCAGCTGCAGGAGGTCATCCGGGCTCCAGGGAATTTTCCCCGTCGTTGGAACCGCGGTTGGAACCGTAGCCGGTACCGGGGTGGGACCCGGCGTACTGAGGGTGGGCGGTACACCGGTCTGGGCTGGCACCGTGCTGGTGGAAGGGATGGGCCCAACGTCGGCTGGCCGAGGGGGCGGAGGTAGCAGGAGCCGGGTGGCATCCCGTCCAAGGCGGGCCAGCTCCTGGGCGAGGTCCACTTGGAGGGGGCTTCCTTCGAGGGCCGCGCGAAGTTGTTGCCAGATTCCTTCCGCCGCGGCCTGACGCTCGTCCCGCAATTGCCGGACACCTTCGAGGATCTCCCAACCCGCCGAACCGAGTGCGGTCACGGTCTTTTCTGCCGACTTGATCGCGACACCGATCTGCTGCAGCGGGCTGGTCAGGGACAGGCGACCCAGTGTCTCGACGACTTCAGCAGCCTTGGCCTGTTGGACCGCCGTGAGAAGCCTTTGAGCCTCGGCGGTGATGGTCGATCGCGGCGCGGTCTCCAGATTTCCACCGGCCCACGGGATGCGCTGGATCAGCTCCGCGGCGAGCTTGAGGACGTGGGGGAGAAAACGCTCCGCTTCGTTCTTCAATTCCAGGGACAGCCGGGTGGCGTTGGAGGCGTTTCGGACCTGTCCGAGGGTCATGCCGAAGATCGCCTGGGAACGCTCCACTGCCTGCGACCAGTCCTGTTCCGTCGGCAGGCGTTGCTCGCGTACCTCGATCTCGGGGCGGAGCTTTCCTGGTTCGACTGGGATCGGGGCCCCGTGGAGGACGAAGAGCCGGTCGGTCTGCCGGGCGTAGGTGAGGACGATCAAGTCCATCAGTTCATCCGACAGTCCCATGGGCTGGGGCTCGTTGATCCACTGTCGGAGTCGTCCCACGGTGATCGCCCCGCCATGCTGCGCCTCACGTTGCTGGAACTGGTTCTTCCAGTGATTGCCGAGGACCATGTGCGTCTCGCCGGTCGTGGCGAGCTTGAGTGGCTCCACGATCTGGCGGAGTTCCTTCCGAACGGAGGCGTCCACCGCGACGCGTCCTTCGGAGGATTGTGCGGCGCGTTCGAGCTCAGACCACACCCGCCGAACCGAAGCTCCGCTTGTCCGGGCTTCGGCATCGAATTGCGGGTGCCCCGGGAACTGCGAAGCCAAGGCCCGATCAAGGATCTGTTCCGCCGCAGAACGCAGGTTGGCTGCCGCCGGAATGTCCGGTTGGAAGGCGGTGTCGAGCGAGATGATCTGCTCGTCGGGCTCCAGGCGGTGGGCGGAGTCGAGTGCGTGACGGTCCAAGCCGAGACCGTAGGCAGCCTCCAGGTAGCTCTTCACCCGCATCCGAAGGGCGCTGCGCTGGTTGTCGAGGAGCGTTCGCGCTTGGTTCCGGTCCACCGCGGAAAGGTGGCTGGCGTACGTATCGAGGCGGTTGCCCGACAGGATGTGATCATGCAGCACGAGTTGGCCCAACTCGCGTTTGGCCGCGTGGCTCAGGAAGGAGGGCAGCCAGACCACCGTCCTGGCACTCCGGTTGGCAGGACCCCGGAACTCCTGCAGGCGTCGTTCGTCGTCCCGAGGACCGCGACCGGGCTCCGGATCGAACGGGAAATCGATGATCAGCTTCCACTCGGCGTTGTCGTTGGCGAGGGTCTCATCGGTGGCTTCCCGCGCGTTCAGGAAGTTGATCTGGCACTGCCGGCGGCTGGCGCGCCACGTGAAGCCGTGGGAGATCCAGAAGTCATTCCCCTGGGGAAAGCCCATCATCTCGTATACGAGTTCCTTCACCTTGCGGATCTGGTTGCCCGCGTTGTCCTCGACCGCCGCTCCCCGGAGGATGCCGTCCAGGTCGACCGCTGCGAGTTGTACGGAGACGCTTTGATTGGTGGGTTCCTCGCCCAGGCGGATCTGCCCGATCGATGCCGCCCATTTCCGAAGCGTGTTGAAGACCATCTGCCCCTCGCGGCCGGGGATGGGAGTCTTGATCGTGCCGTGGTTGAGGGCGGCGAGACGATTCACGGTCATGCCCTTGAACGACTCCACCTCCGGCGCCAGGGCCGACAGCAGCAGCGTCTTCGCCAGGCGATCGTCCCGTCGGAAGGCCGCTCCTCGGATGTCTTCGACGGGCAGGGTGAGGGCGTCCGTCTTGCGGAGTCCGTGCTCCTGTTCGATCAGCGGCAGAAACCGGGTCAGGTACAGTTTGCGGGCGTGTTCGAAGTGTTCCTTGAGCGCCTGGCTGAGCGGTTGGCTGTCGCTCAACAGGACGTCGAACAGGTCGCCCACCGGGACGATGTCCCCGAGCACGAGCCGGTCCTGCTGTTCGACCAGCAGCTGGAACATGATCTTGAGCGCCGTGCGCTCCCGCTGCAGCAGCGCGGACAGCGCCACCAGCGTCTCCATCAGGGCCGGGCTGAACGGGTAGATCCGGTGGAATTCCTCCGGGTTGCCGTGGCTGGTCAGCAGGACATCCATCACTTCCCGTCGGATGCGGCCCGTCTCCTGGAACGCCTGCTCCAGTTGCAGCCGCGCGGCTTCGTTCCGGACCTTCAGCACCCGCTTCTGCGCGATCGTCGTCAGGTCCCGGTCATCCAGCTTGATCACCGAGAACCGTTCCTCCCACCACTGCATCGAGCTGCTGAAGGTGACGTACTGGTTGCCCAGCATGTTTTCCCCCACCAGCTCCCGCAGGTCTCGCTGACGTGCGATGAAGCTCACCAGCGGGATCGGTCGGTCGGCGTGCTGTGCCTCGACGAGCTTCGAGACCAATTGCCCTTGCTGCGTGACGAAGGTCGGGTCCGCCGCGAAGCCGGCCAGCCACAGGATCAACTCGTCGAGGAACAGGATGATCGCGTCGTACCCGAGCGCCTTCGCGTGCCGACTGATGATGGAGAGTCCGAGATCGAGATCGACGAACTCGCCGGTGTCCCGGGCATGCGGGAAGAAGACCCGGACGAGGTCACTGACCAGGCGCGCCCGCCGTTCGTCCGTGGGCGAGGCCTTCACCACCGCGTCGAAGTCCGAGGCCCAACCGGCAGCCATCGTCCCCCACCCGTCCCCGGAGGACCCCGCGCCCCCGAGTTCCTGGAAGAACTTGTCGTCCCCCATCCGCGCCCGGATCCGGTTCGCACTCTCGAGGATGCCCTCGGAGCGGTACACGCCCGGGTGTGGAGCGTCCGGATGGAACCGGGCCACCTGGTCGACATAGCCACCCAGCAGGGCGGACGCCATGTCCCGGGCACCGATCATGTGGTAGGGGACCAGCAGGAACTTCTTGCCCCGGGCCCAGTCATGCTTGCCCAGCACCGCGGCGAGTTCCGGTCGGCTCCACGCGGTCGCTTCGTGCCGGAGCAGCAGGTTGAGCACCGCCATGAAATGGCTCTTGCCCGTTCCGAAGCTGCCGTGGAGGTACGCGCCCTTGCTCGCCTTGCCACGGATCGCATCCCCGATCATCCCGAGGGCCGCGTCGAAGGACCCGGCCAGGCTGGGGGTGACCACGTAGTCCCGCAGCGTCGTCTCCGGATGCTGGACGCCGTCCGTCAGCTTCAGGACGAAGTCGCCCTGACGGACCTGCCGCGGCAG
>CAIMMI010000226.1 GCA_903842505.1 uncultured Verrucomicrobiota bacterium
CTCGACCCCGACCCCGCCCCCAACGTCCCACCGCGGACCAATCGGGCATCTTCCCTGCGCCTCTGCGTCCCTGCGGGAAACCCTCCATTCGCCGCGCCGCCGCGTCGCCGCTGGGAAATACCCTCCCCGCGTCTCCGCGGTCCCCGTCTTGATGTTTCCCTCGCAAACCCTGAACCTCCCCAACACCTGCCATGATGCGAATCCTTCACGCACTCCTTGTGCCCTGCGTCCTCGCAGTGCTCTGGCTGCGGATGGAGGCGAGCGCACCCGCACCTCACTGGGCCTACCAACCCATCCCGGCCGTCCGAGTCCCGAGCACGAATGGACTTCCCACCCACCCGATCGACGCCTTCCTCCGCGCCCGCCTCGCGACCTCCGGCCTCGAGCCTGCCCCCGAAGCGGATCGAACCACCCTCATCCGCCGAGTCACCTTCGACCTCACGGGACTTCCCCCGACTCCCGACGAGGTCCGCCGCTTCCTTGCGGACGAATCCCCTGACGCCTGGGAACGGCTCGTCGACCGCCTCCTCGCATCCCCCCGACACGGCGAGCGGACCGCCCGTCATTGGATGGACGTCATCCATTTCGCCGAGACCCACGGCCACGACCAGGACCGCATGCGCACCAACGCCTGGCCTTACCGGGATTACCTGATCGAGTCCTTCAACGCCGACAAACCCTACTCCCGCTTCATCCAGGAACAGGTCGCGGGCGATGTCCTCTTCCCGAACGATCCGAAGGCCACCGTCGCCCTTGGGTTCATCGCCGCCGGGCCGTGGGACGAAAGCTCCCTGCGCGACATCCGCGAGGACACGCTCGACCGCCAGATCGCCCGGTACGTCGACCGCGACGACATGCTCGCCACCGTCATGAGCACGGTGACCAGCACGACCGTCCATTGCGCCCGCTGTCACGACCACAAGTTCGATCCCATCTCCCAGCAGGACTACTACGCCCTCCAGTCTGTGTTCGCCGGTGTGGAACGGGCCAATCGAACCTTTGATCCGGATCCCGCCCTCCATGTCCATCGCCTCGACCTCCGCACGAGCCAGCGCCGCGTCGAACGTCGCGAGCCCGGCTTCCTCCTCTCCGAAGATTCCCGGCGCGAGACCGCCGACTGGGAAGCCGTCGAACAACGCGCCGCCATCCCGTGGTCCTTCATCGCGGCGCAGACCTTCGTCTCGGCTGGTGGCGCCACCCTGAAGCGGTTGCCCGATCAATCATTGCTGGCCTCCGGCACCCGACCCGAGCGCGACACCTACACGCTCACCGCGACCAACCCGATTCCGCGGATCACGGCGATCCGACTCGACGTGCTCGCCGATGCCTCGCTTCCGCAGAAGGGCCCGGGCCGGGCCGACAACGGCAACCTCCACCTCACCGAGTTCCAGCTGCTGCTCTTCGAACCTGGATCCAACCAACCGCGCCGGATCGCCCTCACCAACGCCAACGCCAGTTTCAATCAGGCCGAATGGACCATCGCGCACAGCCTCGACGCGAACGAAAAGACCGCGTGGGGAATCCACCCCCGTGAAGGCGACTCCCATCAGGCCGTCTTCGAACTCGCCGAACCGCTCGAGCCACCGCCCGGCAGCATCCTCACCTTCGTCCTCCAGCAACTCCACGGCGGCTCGCATCTCATCGGCCGATTCCGCCTCGCCAGCACCGACCAGGCGCCACCCGTCCGCGCCGTTCGTCCCTTGCCCGACCCGGTTGCCCGCGCCCTGACCCTTCCGCCAGATCGACGTACCGAGTCCGAACAACTCGACGTCGCCGCACAGGCCATGGCCGAACGGCTCCGCTCCCGGCTGAAGGCCTTGCCGCCGCCTTCGTACATCTACGCAGCCGCCGAGGACTTCGAACCCGATGGCGGGCTCAAGCCGCCTCCCGCCCCCCGCGAAGTGCGGATCCTCCGGCGTGGCGAAATCACCAAACCCGGCGAACTCGCCCGGCCCGGCGCGCTCTCCTGCATCGCCCCATTGCCAGCCCGGTTCGACCTCGGCGGTTCCACCAACGAAGGTCCCCGCCGCGCCGCGCTCGCCGCCTGGCTGACCTCGCCCGACAACCCGCTCACCTGGCGCTCCGTCGTCAACCGCACCTGGCAACAACACTTCGGTCGCGGGCTCGTCGACACCCCCAGCGACTTCGGCCGCATGGGATCGCTCCCGTCCCACCCCGAGCTCCTCGACTGGCTCGCCGGCTGGTTCCGGGATGATGCCAAAGGTTCCCTCAAGTCGCTCCGCCGACTCCTCGTCACCAGCGCCACCTACCGCCAATCCACCGCGCCGCTTCCCGCCGCACTGGCCGTCGATGCCGACAACCGCCTCCTCAGCCACACCCACCGAACCCGCCTCGACGCCGAGTGCGTCCGCGACGCCCTCCTCTTCGCCTCCGGCCGGCTTGACCTCCGGATGGGCGGCCCCGGCGACCAGCAGTTCGACCTCCAACCCGGCATCCACGTCACCCCACGCGTCGATTACACCCGATTCGACATCGACTCCCCCGCCGCCAACCGCCGGAGCATCTACCGCTTCCTCTTCCGCACGCTTCCCGATCCGTTCTTCGAAGCCCTCGACTGTCCTGCAGGCGACCAACTCGTCGCCCACCGGAACAACTCCGTCACCGTCCAACAGGCCCTCGCCCTGTGGAACAACCTCTTCGTCACCCGCCAGTCCGAACACGTCGCCGCCCGCCTGCAGAAGGAGCACCCCGCCCTGCCCGAACAGGTCCACGCCGCCTGCCAATGGCTGTGGGGAAGACCGCCCCAACCGGACGAAGCCCGGGAACTTGCGGAGTTCGCCCGCCAACACGGCCTAGCCAACCTCGCCCGACTCCTCGCCAACTCGAACGAGTTCGTGTTCGTCAACTGAACCCGCAGCCATGAATCCCGCGCCGAATCGTCCTCGATCCGCCGACGTCACCCGACGCGAGTTCATCGGTCGCCTCGGCGGTGGACTCGGGACCGCGGGCCTCGCCTGCCTCCTCCAGCGTGAGCAACTTCTCGCCAGCGCCCCCATTCCCGCCCCCGCCCGCCCCCGGGTCCGCCGCGTGATCCAGCTGTTCATGAACGGCGGCGCGAGCCAGATGGATCTCTTCGACCACAAGCCCGCCCTGTTCCAGAAGGCCGGACAACCGTTCGATCCCGGCAACGGCGACCGCGTCGAAGCCCCGACCAGTGAACCCGGGAAGATCCTCAAGCCGCCGTTCGAATTCCAGCGCCACGGTCAATCCGGCCGTTGGGTGAGCAGCCTGCTCCCCAACCTCGCCCGTCACGTCGACGAACTTGCCTTCCTCATGGCGATGCAATCCCGGACCAACGTCCACGGTCCGGGCAGCTACCTCATGAATACCGGGTTCCTGCTACCCGGTTTTCCCTGCCTCGGCGCCTGGGTCGGGTACGCCCTCGGCTCCGAATCCGACAACCTCCCCGCCTTCGTCGTCCTCCCCGATTCCAAGGGCCTTCCCTACAACCAGCGCGGCAACTTCAGCGCCGGGTTCCTCCCCGTCTCCCACCAAGGAACCGTCCTCCAGGCCCACCTCCCCGAACCCATCGCCAACCTTCAACCCCACCCGTCCTCCACCTTCATCACCCCCAACGCCAGCCGCGACGGCCTCGACCTCCTCCAACGCCTCAATCAACGGCACCTCACCGCCAACCCCGGCGATTCCCGTCTCGAATCCCGCATCCAGGCCTACGAACTCGCCGCCCGCATGCAACTGAGCGCCCCGGAAGCCCTCGCCCTCGACGGCGAATCCGAGGCCACCCGACGCCTCTACGGCCTCGACAACCCGACCACCGCCGATTTCGCCCGCCGTTGCCTCCTCGCCCGTCGCCTCGTCGAACGGGGCGTCCGGTTCGTGCAGGTCTGGAGCGGCGCCGGCGGCCCCACCGGCAACTGGGACAACCACACCAACATCGTCAAGGAACTCCCTCCGATGTGCGCGGCGACCGACCAACCCATCGCCGCCCTCCTCCGTGACCTGAAGGCCCGCGGACTCCTCGACGACACCCTCGTCCTCTGGAACACGGAGTTCGGACGCATGCCCTTCTCCCAGGGCAGCGAGGGTCGTGACCACAACGGCGGAACCTTCGTTGGATGGATGGCGGGGGCGGGCGTCCGACCCGGCGTCACCTATGGCGAGAGCGACGAATGGTCCTGGAAGGCCACCCGGGACATCACCACCCCCTACGACTTCCACGCCACCGTCCTCCACCTCCTCGGCCTGGACCACGAACGCCTCACCTTCCGCCACAACGGCGCCGACCGCCGCCTCACCGACGTCCACGGCCACGTGATCCAGCCAGTCGTGGGCTGATCGGTCTGATCCCTCCCCTTACTCCCGCTTGCAACGCCTGCCCCGGGCTGGCTTCTTCTCCTTCCTCACGACGATGGGCAAAGAACTGCGACAACTCTGGGACGGACTTCCCTGCAAGGCCGAATTCGGCGCGCTCCTCATCGCCTGGATCCTGCTCTTCCATTTCCTCGGCAACTCGACCATCGGCTACGTCGACACCCCGTCGATGTTCACCTGGCTGAACACCGTCCACACCAACGCAGAGAAGACGGACAACGACGACGCCTTCGGCCGCTTCGTCCCCTTCCTCGTCCTCGTCCTGCTCCTCGTCCGACGTCAGGAACTTCACGAGGCTGCCAAACGCTCCTGGCTCCCCGGCTTCGCCCTGATCGTGCTCGCCCTCCTCCTCCACGCAGCCGGCTTCCTCATCCAGCAGACCCGCGTCTCCATCGTCGCTTTCCTCGTCGGCCTTTACGGAATCATGGGCCTCCTCTGGGGCCCGGGCTGGCTCCGCGCGATATTCTTCCCCTACTTTCTCCTCGGTTTCTCCCTGCCCGTCAGTGCCTACCTGGATGGCCCCACTTTCAAACTGCGCCTCTTCTCCACCTGGCTGTCGACCTGGTTCTGCAATCACATCCTCAGCATCCAGGTTCTCCGGTCCGGTACCACCGTCGGGTTCCCTCCCCAGCCCAAACGCCCCGGATTCATGTTCGAGGTCGCAGCCGCCTGCTCCGGCATCCGCAGCCTCACCATTGTCCTCCTGCTCACCCTCGCCTTTGCCTGGCTCAACTTCCGCTCCCCCTGGCGCCGCCTCGCTGTCATCGCCGCCTCCATCCCCCTCGCTCTCCTTGGAAATACGGTCCGCTTGATCCTCACTTTCTGCGTTGCCGAAATGTGGGGTCAGGAAGCCGGATCCAAGGTCGAAACCAAGGCCGGGTTCATCACCTTCGCCGTCGCCCTCGCCGGAGTCTTCGCCCTCGGCCGACTTCTCCGCGAACCCGATTCGCGCAACTCGTCGGGCTCCGACGCCCTTCCGGAGCCTGAGCCGGAACCGGAACCCGAACCCGGACCTCGCCCCCGGTCGACCCGCTGACCCTTCCCCACCTCCCTCCATGACCAAGAACCCGCGCCTCCTCGCCTTGGCCGCACTCGCCCTGATCGGCACCTCCGCGCTCTGGTTGAACAATCTCCGCAGCGCCGTCCGTCTCGGTAATCCCGGAGTCAAACTGGCCTCCATCCCCGTCCTCGACGAGGACTCCAAGGTCGCCCGCACCAACTCCGTCGCCCTCCCGCTCCGCGTCCCGGGATTCGAGTCGAAGCTGGCCAACATCACCCGTCTCGAACTCAACTATCTCCCCCCGGATACCACCTACGCCCGACGCTTCTATTCCATCCCCAAGGAAGGGTTCGCCGTCCAGGCGAGCGCCGTCCTCATGGGCACCGACCGTACCAGCATCCACCGTCCGGAATACTGCCTGACCGGCCAGGGCTGGAGCATCACCCGGCAACAGGCCACATCGATCCAGATCGGAGGCGACCAACCTTTCCGTCTGCCCGTCCAACGCTATGACATGAGCTATCAGGGCGAGCTGAATGGGCAAATGGCTGTCCGGTCCGGAATCTACGTGTTCTGGTTCGTCGCCGACGGCCAGGTCACCGAAAGCCACGTCAAACGCCAATGGTGGCTGATCCGGGACCTGCTCCTCCACCGCACCCTCCAACGGTGGGCCTACATCTCGTTCTTCGCCGACTGCGCTCCCGGCCAGGAGGAAGCCACCTACACCCAGATCACCCGATTGGTGGCAGCAACCGTTCCAGACTTCCAGTTGACCACCGGGTCGACTCCTTGAAATCTTGGTAGACAACGGCTCCAAACCGGAGCCAAGTCTCACGTCTTCATGCTGCGCCGTCGCCGCCAGCTTCTCACCAAGGTTAGCAAGCTTGTCGATGCAGGCCTCTTTGGCCTCGCGTTCTGGCTGACCCACGCCCTGCGTTCCCTCGAGTATTTCGACCGGGCGGACCTCATCCAGGACTTCGATTCGTACGCTTGGCTCCTCTTCGTCGTTGTCCCCCTCTCCACTCCCATCCTGGAGGCTCAGGGGTTCTACCTGCGGTCCATCCTCGGCTCCCGCCGCCAGACTTTCTCCATCCTCGCCCGCACCGCCGCCTGGGTCAGTCTCGCTGCCATCACCGTCCTTTTCTTCCGCAAGACCGAGGGCGCTCGCCTCATCTTCGCCCTCTACATCCCCGTCGCCGTCCTCCTGCTTTGGACCAAGGAGGAACTCATCCGCGCCTGGGCCATCCACCGCCACGGCCGCGAACTCGCGCGGCGACGGGTCATTATCGTCGGCGGACGGACCGACGTCGCCAAACTGGAGAAAACCCTCGCCCTCCAACACTTCCCGGACATCGAGATCGTCGAACGCGTCGACCTCAACGAGCACCCCATCGAACACCTGGCCCACCTCCTCCACACCCACTCCGCCAACGCCGTCCTCGTTGCCCCCCGCCAGACGCTTTTCGGACAGATCGAACGGACCATCCAGCTCTGCGAACTCGAGGGTGTCGAAGTCTGGCTCCTCGCCGACTTCTTCCAGACCCGCATCTCCCAGACCACCGTGGATGACTTCCACGGCCAACCGATGCTCGTCTTCCGCTCCGGCCCCGACGCCTCGTGGCAGGCCATGGGCAAGGGCATCATCGACTTCATCGGTTCCCTCGGAATGATCATCGCCCTCTCGCCCGTGATGATCCTCGCTGCGCTCGCCGTCCGACTCTCCTCAAAGGGCCCCGTCTTCTTCCGACAGCAAAGGGCCGGCCTCAACGGCCGCGCATTCACCATGCTGAAGTTCCGTTCCATGGTCACCAACGCCGAACAACTCAAGCAGGAGCTCGCCGCCCTCAATGAGATGTCCGGCCCCGTCTTCAAGGTCACCAACGACCCCCGCGTCACAGGCGTCGGCCGCTTCCTCCGCAAGTGGTCCATCGACGAACTCCCCCAACTCTTCAACGTCCTCCGGGGCGAGATGTCCCTCGTCGGCCCACGCCCCCTTCCGCTCGATGAGGTCGCCCGCTTCGACGACCTCGCCCACCGCCGCCGCCTCTCCGTCCGTCCAGGCCTCACCTGCATCTGGCAGGTCAGCGGCCGCAACAATGTCACCGATTTCAAGGAGTGGGTCCGACTCGACCTCGAATACATCGACAACTGGTCCCTCTGGCTCGACATCAAGATCCTCCTGCTCACCGTTCCCGCGGTCTTCACCGGCGCCGGCGCCAAATAGCTCCCTCCCATCCTCATGCCTGCTTCGCCCTCCCCAAGGAAGACTTCCCCAAAGCCCACCTCCGCCCCTCGCAGGCGTTCACCCGCAAAACCCGTCTCCGTCATCACCGGTGGTGCCGGTTTCCTCGGCTCCCACCTCGTCGATGTCCTCCTTGCCCGCGGCCACCGTGTCGTCGTCATCGACAACCTGATCACCGGCTCCACCGACAACATCCAGCACCTCGCTGGCAACCCCGACTTCCGCTTCATCAAGCAGGACGTCACCGAGTATCTCTACCTCGACGGTCCCGTGGACTTCGTCTGGCACTTCGCCTCCCCAGCCAGCCCCATCGATTACCTCGAACTTCCCATCCAGACCCTCAAGGTGGGCTCCCTCGGCACCCACAAGGCCCTCGGACTCGCCCTGACCAAGGGCGCCCGCTTCCTCATCACCTCCACCTCCGAGGTCTACGGCGACCCCCTCGTCCACCCCCAGACCGAATCCTACTGGGGCAACGTCAACCCCATCGGTCCCCGCGGTTGCTACGACGAATCCAAGCGCTTCGCCGAGGCCCTCACCATGGCCTACCATCGCGAACACGGCGTCGATACCCGCATCGTCCGCATCTTCAATACCTACGGCCCACGCATGCGCCTCGAGGACGGCCGAGTCGTCCCAGCCTTCGTCAGCCAGGCCCTCCGCAACAAGCCCATCACCGTCTTCGGCGACGGAACCCAGACCCGATCCTTCTGCTTCGCCTCCGACCTGATCGAGGGCATCTACCGCCTCATGATGTGCAAGGATGCGTCGGCCTCCAACCCCTGCAACATCGGCAATCCCCACGAACTGACCATGCTCCAGTTCGCCGAGGAGATCATCCGCGCCACCGGATCCAAATCCCGGATCGTCCACAAACCCCTCCCCCAGGACGACCCGAAGCAGCGCCGCCCGGACATCACCCGCGCCCGCCAGATCCTCCAGTGGGAACCCCAGATCCCCCTCTCCGAAGGCCTCGTCCCCACCATCGCGTACTTCCGATCCCGGATCGGTGCCTGAACCCGTTCCACCCATTTCCAGAACCATGCAGAACCTGATCGACGGCCGCGCCATCTCTGGCCAGATCCATACCGAAACCGCCCAGCGTGTCGCCACCCTCCGCCAACGGGGTGTCGAACCCGGACTCGTCTTCGTCCGCGTCGGGGAGGATCCCGCGTCCCAGGTCTATGTCGGCATGAAGGAACGCAAATCCCGCGAACTCGGCATCCGCTCCGAGACGATTGTCCTTCCGGCCTCCACCTCCCAGGCCGACCTCCTCACCCTCATCCACCGACTCAACCACGATCCCGTCTGTCACGGCATCCTCGTCCAGGCCCCGCTACCATCCCAGATCGACTCCGCTGCCATCTTCGCCGCCGTCGATCCCCGCAAGGACGTCGACGGCTTCCACCCCCTCAACGTTGGCCGACTTCTCCTCGGCGACTCCACCGGCTTCGTCCCCTGCACCCCTGCGGGCGTCCACGAACTCCTCATCCGCTCCCAGGTTCCCATCGCCGGCGCGAACGTCGTCATCCTCGGACGCGGCAATATCGTCGGAAAACCCATGGCCGCCATCCTCGTCCAGAAGGGCCGCACGGCGAACGCCACCGTCACCGTCTGCCATTCCGCCACCCGCCACATCGAGGAACACACTCGCCGCGCTGACATCATCGTCGCCGCCATGGGCGTGCCGCGTTTCCTCACGGCCCAGCACATCCGACCCGGCGCCGTCATCATCGATGTCGGCGTCAACCGCATCCCGGATCCTTCCGCCGCCGGCGGCACCCGCCTGGTCGGCGACGTCGCCTTCGACGAAGTCCAACCCATCGCTGGCCTCATCACTCCCAACCCCGGTGGCGTCGGTCCCATGACCATCGCGATGCTTCTCGCCAACACGGCCCGTGCCGCCGAGGTGGCCACCGCCTGAACTCCCGGTCCAGCCCATGGCCAGTTTCAAGCCCCCAGGTCCCTGCCCCGCCTGCCACGAACCCGTCCCCGCCCGCCGCACGTCCTGTCCCCACTGCGGCGCCTCCGAGGCCGACGGATGGAGCGAGGATGCCCACGCCGACGGACTCGATCTACCCGACAACTCCTTCGACTACGGACAGTTCATCCAGCGCGAATTCGGGGGCACACCCCCTCCCAAGGTCGGCTTCGACCGCAAAACCCTCTGGTGGGCGACCGCCGTGGTTCTTCTCGCCGCCCTCACCGCGGCTTATTGGTGGCACTAGGTTCCCCCTTCGGAAGAAGACGACATCGGAACGGGGACGACATCGGAACGCGGACCCATCCGAGGCGCAGGGGAGCAGGGAAGGGCTTTTTGCATCCGGATGTCGCATAGGCGACATGCCATTGCACACACGCCCCCACCTGACCCTCGTCTCGCCCCCCTCCGCGCCTCCGCGCCTCTGCGGGAATATTCCCCTCTCGGCCCTCCGCGCCTCTGCGCGACGGGAACCAAGCCTTGGATTGTTCCGCCGTTTCCGTAGCCTTCCTCCGCAACCATGGGAGACATCGAGATACCCGCCCCGGAAGGCAGGAAGGACGAGAAGCAGATCGGCATCATCATCGCCGTCATTGCCGTGCTGATGGCCATCGTGGGTTCTCTGGGCAACAACGCTGCCGACGACATGATCGTCGGCGAAGTAAAGTCGTCGAACGGCTACGCATGGTATCAGGCCAAGCGTCAGCGCGAGTACCTGAACGATCTCGAACTCCGCCGCATCGAGATCGACCTCCTCGACAGTCCTTCCCCCACCCGGAAGGCTGCCCTCGAAGCCTTCGCAGCCCAACTCCGTGCGAAGAACCTGGAGTACCGCCCCGAGAACGAGGAGATCCGCGCGACGGCCGAGCGGGATGCCGCCGCCGCCAAGGTTTCCGGAGACCGCAACGACGCCTTCGGCCACGCCGAAATCCTCCTCCAGGCCTCGGTCGTCCTGTGCTCGCTCACCCTCCTGACCAGTCATCGAGGTTTTCTCTACACCGGCCTGGTCATTGCCCTTGCTGGAATCCTGCTGGCCGGACGCGCCTGGTTCCTCCAACCGACGCAAGGAGTCCAACCGAGCACGACCGCCGGAGCCTCGGTGCCGGCAGCCACGCAACCAACCCCAGTCCGCTGACCCATTTCCGCCGGTGAATCTTCCCAACAAACTGACGGTCTCCCGCTTTGCTCTCACCGCCCTGTTCCTGGCGGTCATCTTCGCGCGATTCCCCGGCAACGAGACGGTCGCCTTGGCCCTCTTTGCGGCCGCCGGCATCACCGATGCCCTCGACGGTCGCATCGCACGATCCCGCGGACTGATCACCAACTTCGGGATCCTCATGGATCCCCTCGCCGACAAGATCCTCACCTGTTCGGCCTTCATCGCCTTCGTGGAACTGCGCCAGATCGAGGCCTGGATGGTGGTGATCATCGTTGGTCGAGAACTCGCCATCACCGGGCTTCGGCTCCTGGCCGCCTCCCGCAACGTCGTGCTGGCTGCCGAAGGATTCGGGAAGCACAAGACGATCTCCCAGATCGTCGCCATCATCGCGGTATTGGTCCTGATCAGTTACCAGCAATGGGGACCGGTGGGATCCTATGTGTTCGGATGGCACCTTGCGGGCAAGCCCTGGATCCACGGTTTCACCCAACTCGCGCAGTGGGTCGCGGTCGTGCTCACCGTCCTGAGCGGCAGCATCTACCTCTGGCGAAACCGCCACCTTTACCTGAACGAGGTTTGAATCCGACGCCCCCAGAAACCAAGGCCTCGCCGGCCTCAACCGCCTGTCTCTGGATCGCTCAGGGCCTGGGAGCCGGTCGCCTCCATCCCGGTCCCGGCACCTGGGGCAGCGTCGTTGGAGTGCTCCTGACTCTCGTCCTGCTGGCCTTTCCAGGACCCATCCCCTATCTGGCTGCCACGGCCCTGCTCGTCCTCGTTTCAATCCCGGTCTGCGACCACGCCGAGAAAATCCTCGGTGAAACCGATCCGGGCTCCGTCGTCCTCGACGAGATCGTCGCCATGCCCATCGCCTTCTCCGGATACGCCGTCCATTGGTGGCTTGCCGGATCTTCTCCCTCCCTCGGACAGATCCGGTACTGGTGGCCCGCCTTGGTCGTGAGCTTCGTCCTGTTCCGGATCTTCGACATCTGGAAGCCGTGGCCGATCCGCCGCCTCCAATCCTTCCATGGCGGACTCGGCATCGTTCTGGACGACATTGCGGCGGCCCTCGTGAGCGCTGCACTTCTGGGACTTGGCACCGTCGTCCTGTTCTACACCCGGCTCGCGACGGCCTAAGGCAACCCGTGTTGGGTAGCCGATGCCCCATACGGGTCATCTATTGGCCACAACGTCACGTGGGAGCCCAGAAAATGCCTTTACCGGCTCGGCCATCTCGCCTAGGCCCTTGAGGTGAAAGAGGCGCCACACGCCTCCCGAATCCTCAGAGCATGAAACCACTGGTTAAACTGGGTGGCCTCGCCGCCCTCGTCAGTGGTCTGGTCCCCGGTTTGGTCACCGGGAGCTTCGCCCAGACCGCACTCCCACCGTCCCTCCGCCTCACCAGCGGCGTGGACACCTCCAAACCAGGCTTCCTGGTCCGGACGGTTCAGGTGGAAGGAATCGACAACGGCGGTTCCGTTGTCACCTCCGAACGGGAACTCAACGGGGACCTCGGCCCCAACATCGCCAACCTGGCCGATCCCAACTACACCTACGACGCCACCCGCGGCTTCTTCATCGTCAATGCCGGACTCAACTTCCGCCACGACGCCGGGGTTGATTCCGACAACGGCGTCCTCGTCGGACCCGACTACGTCGACGCCCCGATTCCGGGCCTCCCCGGCATCACCGGCTCCTCCGAGCAAGCCGTCTCTGAAGCCATCGCCTTCCTCGAGTTTCCGGCCGCCGGCACCTACGAGTTCGGGGTCGCCTCCGATGACTCCTTCAAGCTCACCGTCGGCATCAACCCCCGCGACCGCTTCGCCACCGTGCTCCGCCAGGTCTCCGGCGAACGTGCGATGACCGAGACCCGCGTCATCCTCGTCAACGTCACCGAACCCGGCATCTACCCGTTCCGCTGCCTCTGGGCCAACCGCACCGGGGCCACCGGATGGGAATGGTTCCTCTTCGACAGCGCGGGCAACCGCGTCGCCGTCGGCGACAGCACCAACTCGGTCAAGTCGTACCACTCCGGTCCGCTGCGCCCGTACATTTCCAGCGTGTTCCCCGACCAGGGCGCCGTCGGTGTTTCGCCCACGGTTGCCGTGGTCGCCAACCTCCGCGACGACAGCATTGCGGTCGACGGATCGACGGTCTCGCTGGCGCTGATCAGCGGAACCAATGGCCCTGCGGTTCCTGGGGCGTTCAGCCTCACCAAGTCTGGAACCCAGAGCACGGCGACGTTCACTCCGACGGCGGCCCTCGAACTCGGTGCCCTTTACACGGCTACCCTGAAGTTCACCGACGCCGGCACGCCTCCGCTCTCCCGCACCAACACCTGGAGATTCCGCGCCAGCACCGCCACCATCGCGGCCGGGGCTGCCATCCCCGAGGCGGACGTCAACAAGACCAAGCCTGGATTCCGCCTCTTCGCACATCAGGCCGACGGCACCACCTTCGACAATGGGGCCAGCCTCAACAACATCCGCAACCAACTCGAAGGCCTCGAGGGCGAGAACCTCGCTGACCTGTCCACCGCCGACGCCAATGGGTACTTCTACTTCAACACCCCGGCCAACAGCGTGATCAACCTCAACAACTTCTTCGAAGTCGTTGAAAAGGGCAACTTCACCAGCACGAACGGATTCCCCGATCTCAACTTCCCCGGCACCCCCGGCAATGGAGGTCTCGATTGGACCGCCGACAACCTCGCGACCGAAATCACCACCACGCTGCACTTCCCGACAGCCGGTTCCTATACGCTCGGCATCTTCGGCATCGACTCCTTCTCGGTCGCCATCGGCGACGGCAAGCGCGGCCCGAAGGATCTGTTCGCCACGGTCCTCGCCGACTTCGACGGCGACATCACCGAGAACTACCTGTTCTCGTTCTTCGTTCCGACCGCCGGCTACTACCCCGTCCGCCTGATCCACAACATCGGCATCAAGCAGGGCGACCTGGAGTTCTTCTCCGCTGACGCGGACGGTTCGAACATCAAGCTCATCAACGCGGCCGGCGGTCTCAAGGCCTACCTGCCGACCACCGCGGGCCCTGCCTACGTCCGCAACGTGAGCCCCGGCGTCAACATCGCCGGCATGCAGGACCTCACCATCGTCGAGGTCCTCCCGAATGCCACCATCTCCGCCACCCTCGTCGATGACGGCACCACCATCTCGCCTTCCAGCACGAGCCTGAAGGTCGATGGCGCCGGCACGTCCACCGCCACGAAGAACGGAAAGATCACCACGGTGACCTTCACCCGCACGGCGGACTTCGCCCCCGCCTCTGCCCACACCGCCACGCTCGTCTATACCGACAGCGCCGGCACCACCGTCACCAACGAGTGGGACTTCGAAATCGTCGAGGCCTTCATTCCCGACAAGGGCCGTTCCTTCGCCCTCGGCACCGAGGAACCCGGCACCCGCGGATTCAAGGTCCGCACCGCCCAGCTTCCCATCGGCTTCGTCTCCGGTGAAAACGGCTCGGTCACCAAGTCCGAGGCCATCCTCGCCGGCCTCCTTCCCGGTGCCAACGACGTCGACTTCTCCGACACCACCTATCCGCGCGACGGCGAATGGTGGCGCGTCGACACCATCAACTTTGGGCCTGGCACCCAGGGTACGATCAAGGCGGATGCCAAGCTCCCCGGTATCCCGGGCAAGTCCGGCCGTACGGACCATTACGCCGCCGAGGCCATCACCTACATCGAGATGCCCAAAGCGGGCCTCTACCAGTTCTCTGTCCACTCGGACGACTCCCCGCGCATCATGCAGCAGGAGGAACAGAGCTTCCAATTCGGCGCCATCGTCATCACCTCGCCGGCCTCTCTCGCCGGCAAGCGCATCGGCATGTCCGCTACCCGCACCTCCGTCGGCTCCGGCTTCGGCGCCGACCTTCCCACCAAGGAACCCCTGGTGCTGAACCTCGTGGCCGCGAATCCGATCCTCGCCAACGCCGCGCTCGTCAACGCCGCCCAGGCCAAGGATTCCGCCGTCCTCATCCAACGCGGCGCCGTTGCCTTCGGCCTCAAGGCCGTCCAGGCCAAGGCCGCCGGTGCGAAGGCCGTCATCATCTTCAATGATGGATCCGGTGACCGCCCCGATCGTCCCCCCATCTTCATGGGCGGCACGGCCGAGGGCGTGGACATCCCCTGCCTCTTCATCAACTACCGCGACGGCACCAACCTCGTCGCGGAACTCGCCAAGGGCCCCATCACGGTGAGCCTGCAGGACAACCCGGAACAGCAGGCCCTCGTTCCCAACGACGGCTATCTCGGCGGATGGACCTACTCGGTGTTCGTCGACAAGCCGGCCATCTACCCGTTCCGCTTCGTCAGTGGCAACGGCGGCGGCGACTACTCGATGGAATGGACGGTCGTGAAGCCCGACGGCTCCGAGGTGCTCCTCAACAGCACCGAGGATGTCGCCGCACTCAAGACGTTCCGCGCGGTCAAGCCACCCGCGGTCGTCATCACCGGCACTCCTCCGGCCGGATTCGCCGGGGCTACCCTCACGAACATCGTGATCGATGAAACCGCCAAGACCATCACGGCGGACCTGCCTGCCAGCGGCGATCAGGCCTACCTGACCATTTCCCCGTTCCGGGTCATCCGGAGCGTCGAGATCGTCGGCGGCAAGCTGGTCGTTCGATTCAACTGAGCCCACCCGCTCAGTTCATCCTCCACGGGGCGGCCGGATCCTTCCGGCCGCCCCTTTTTCTTTGCCTCGCGCACCAATGTCCCGAGTTGCAAAGGATCCGTGCCCTTGGGATTTTTGGAACCAACATCCGATCCAACTGAATTCCCATGGCATCCTGCGCCTACTGCAACAGCCTGATCCTCTTCGGAGGGAGCCGCGAGGGAGGCTTCCGCTACTGCAATGAGACCTGCCGCCAGAATGGCATCCTGGTGCACCACGCATCCCAACTCCCGGCTCACTTCGTGCAGAGCCAGACGAGGGCCGTGCATCAGGGTCGTTGCCCGAAATGCAGCGGGGAGGGACCCGTCGACGTCCATACGGCCCACCGCGTCTGGTCCGCGCTGGTGCTGACGAGCTGGAGCAGCCATCCGGCGATCTCGTGCCGGGGATGTGCGCTCAAACGACAGGCGGGTTCGCTGCTGTCCTGCCTCGTGCTGGGGTGGTGGGGATTGCCCTGGGGGCTCGTGTGGACTCCGGTGCAGGTCATCCGGAACATCGTGGGCATGGTCAAGCCGCCCGAACGCGATTCTCCTTCGGCCACCCTGCAACGACTGGTGGCGATTGATCTCGCGGCGCAGGGGATTCAGCAGGCTCAGGCCGTGCAGGCCGCGGGCGTCCCGCCTCCGATCCCGCCAGCCGTGCCTCCCGGGGCGTCCTGAACCTGAAACCGGCAGTTGGGTTATCCACCGATTTCACAGATTTCACAGATGGACTGGAACCAGAGGCCCCACCGCTTCGCCGTTTCCATGTCACCCGCAGGGTGAAACAACAGCCTCTCTCAACTGGCTTCCAATCCGTGGAATCGGTGCAATCTGTGGTTCCAACCGCCTTTTCCAGGTTGAAGGCAACCCCGGGATGCCCCTGGCTCAGGAGGTCAATCCATCCAGCACCCGGGCCAGATTCCCTGCCGACTGGCTGAGGCTGCGGCTGAAACGGATGAGGGCGGGAACCTTTCCCGGCGAGCGCAGAAGCGCCCCTGCAAGCCGGAGGAAATCGATCCGCTGATCCGGGGTCATCAGCGCGCCAAAATCCAGCGGGAGATCCTCGCTGGCGGCGTCTGAGATCACCCGCACCGTGGCCGACGGAACGGCCCGGGCTCGACAGAGGTCGCGGATGACCTGCGACTCCATGTCCACAGCCTGCGCACCGGTCTGTGCCCAGAGGCGAGCCTTGGCCTGAGCGCTTGCGGCCACGGAATCGGCGAGGTGGAACCGCCCCTTCCGCAACTCAGGCGTCCGCGGAAAACCCACCGGGAAGCCCGCGTCTTCGTCATAGAGCACCGTCCCCGTCGGGATCGACGGATCGAGCCCGCCGGCAAAACCACAGGTCAGCACCCAATCCACGTCCTGATTCGAGAGGACTGCATCCGCGAGGTTCCCCGCCCTCCGCGCGCCCATACCACTGACCCAGACATCGCCCGCCCCGGCACGCCAACCCTGGGCGCCGGAAACGGGCGGCGACAAGGGGGCCAACCCCTGTCCCCGCTTGCCCAGCAACGTCAGGAACGGTCTCGCCTCCTCGGGAACCGCAAAAAAAACAACCCATCGCGAACTCATGCAGCGCGCGAACCATCATCGATCCCAGCATCGAGGAACAGCGCGGATGCGCAGGCCGGGTTTCAGTTCAATCCGAGATCCTCGGGAGCGTCGGCGAGGATCCGCTCCTCCCAGTTGGGACGCTGCTTCAGGATCCGGCGCCAGAGCGTATCCGGTTCTGCATCGAAGATCAGTTCGATCGAAGCGGGATGCGTCAGCCAGGCCTCATTGCGCATCTCCTCGTCCAACTGCCCAGGGGACCATCCGGCATAACCGGCGAATACCCGGAGGCGATGCGAAGGCAACCAACCGGAACCAACGGCAACGAGGTCGTCGACGTCATGCCCGAGCCGCACCTGATCGATGACGTTCGGCAACAACATGGCTGGATCGGAATGCAGGAAGCTCAAGGCACCCGGCTGCACTGGCCCGCCCAGATGCAACCGCTCCGACCCCAGCACCGGCGGCAGGGGCTGTGGAACGGCCTCGGCGAGTAACCGGTCGTCCCGGTGGTTCAGCACCAAGCCGAAGGCACCCGAGGCATCGTGTCGGCAGATCAACACCACGGTGCGACTGAAGTAGGAGCCTCCGAGTCGCCCCCCGTCGAGCAGCAGGGTTCCCTTGAGGGACTGGATCCGTTTCTGGGGCATGATGGGGTCCGATCAGGATGTACTGAGTCAGTCCCGTCCGATGTCCTGGGACATTTCGAGGCGTCGCACAAACTGCGAGCCCTGGATCCACTCGGCGTGGCCATCGCAGAAGACGGCGTTGTAGCCGGCTTCGCCGTGATTGTCCCACCGGTCGGGATAGTCGTTCAGGCCGGGCGGCGTGAGCACTTCACCTCGGGGACCGCGCTGCGGTCCCTCGTCGGCGTCGACAAAGATCCAGATGTTGGCCGGGCCGGGTTTGTCACCGCGGGTCAACCCGAACTTCGGGACGGTGTACTGACGCGTGTACGTATCCACCGAGGTGACCGTCTTGGGAATCGCACCGGAGGTCTCGGGGCCGATGACCCGCATGTGGGCGTAAATCTCGTAGGAATAGCCGTTGGTCCACTTGCTGGAAGCGACATCCCGCAGGTCGGTCAGCGAGACAACACCCGTCGTCGGACTCGTCTGCTTGTTCGTGCGCACGTTGTTCTTCGTGGCTGGGCAGATGAACGTCCGCAGGGACGGAATGTACTTCGGGTAAAGGAAATTGATGTCGTCGTCGAGGTAGCTGCGAAGGGGCGTGAAGCGACCTTCACGGTCCTCGTCGGCATACATGATGCAGCCGTACCCCATCTGCTTGACGTTGTTCAGGCACGAGATCCGGACCGCCCGTTCGCGGGCACGGGCCAGAGCCGGCAACAACATGCCCGCCAGGATCGCAATGATCGCGATCACCACCAGGAGTTCGATCAGGGTGAACCCAACCGACGAAGCGCGGCGGGAATCTGGCTGGGGATCCGATGCGTTCATGCAGGAAAAAGGGGTCCCCGGAACAGCCCGGGGACCCCTGATGTTTGCCCGGCTTGCCCCAATGGGCAACCGGGGCGATTGCGGAATTATTGGCCAACCACGCGGAACAGGCCGAGATCACCCGTCGCGGGAACCGTCGTCGTCTGACCGCTGAACGCGGCACCTTCGTTCACCCAGGCACCCGTCAGCGTCGACTTCTTCTGCAACTGGAACGGAGCCGTACCACCGGTGATGGTGATCTTGACGTTGGCACCCTCCCGGGAAGCAACCACGCCCGTGATCGAAGCGCCGCCCGCGATCTGCAACGGGAGGCTCAAGGGACCGGTGACTGCCGAACCCGGGACCGCGAGCAGGTTCGGATTGCCCGCAAATGCCGTCATCCTTGAGGTAGGTCACGGCCACCACGAGCTTCGATCCGCCCGGAACGGATCCGGCAGGCAGCGCGAAGCGGAAGCCATTGGAAGCTCCGTCCAGGTCCACGCCGTCCTGACCATCCCACCCACTGAAGATCAGCTTGGCAGGCATGGGCCGGGTCGGGTCGATGCTGGAACCGTCCGCGACATAGATGTCGATGACGTGGAAGAGGAACGGATCGCCCTTGGCTTCGGGAATCGTGCCGCTGACCTCACCCGCGGCGTAGGCCGTCAACGTGGGAAGCGGTGAGGTCGGCGTCGTCAGGACGTCCGCATAGTAGGCTTCGTAGGTCCGGTTGTTGGACCCGTCGGGGAACGGGAAGGAATCAAATCCGGTTCCAACGATGGAGTTGCCACGGGCGGCCACCAGCACGCTGGCGCCGGCTACGACGAAGGTCCCACCGGAGACACCCGCGACGAGGTTGCCCTCGAGCGAGTCGCTCTTGCCGTCGCCGTTGGTGCCGATCACGACCCCGCCGGTACCGGGCAATTCGATGAGGTTCGGATCCGGGCGGATGGTGGACTTGGGCGCCACGGTGGTTCCGTCGACACCGACGCCGAAGTGGTTGCCGGCAATCGTGAGGAACCGGGCGTTGCTGTAGAACTCAATCAGGTGGTCATAGGTCACGAGGTTGAAGATGTTCCGCTCGTTCGCATCGTTGACCCCGTTGCCGTCCGTACCGATCACGCTGCCCGTGGTCTCGCGTCCGTTCTCGATGTTCTCGACCGAGGAATCACCAGCAGCCCGGCCGGAAGCCAACTGAGCCTCATGGATCGAGTCCGAGCTCACGAACGTCTTTCCGTCGGCCTTCACGTTGAAGTAATTGCCGGCAATCCGGGCGCCCGGAAGTTCGAGGGCGAGGGCGATGTGCGTGCCGGTGATCACATTGAACTCGGCGTTGTCATTGCGACCGTCGGAGTCGGTGCCAACCGTCAGGTACCCGGAGAAGGTGTCGACGTTGACGCCGCCCACATTGACGCGGTGACGGAAGCCGGCCACCGCAGAAGCCACGCCGCTGACCGTGGTGCCATCGGGATCCAGACCAAACCAATTGCCCTGGACCTTGACGCGCTCGGCCTGCTTGACGAGGGCCACAGCGTAGATCGAGGGATCCTCGTCGCTGCCCGGCGTATGGCGCGCGCGGAAGCTCAGGCCCTTGATGATGACGTCGTCGGCTTCGTAGATGCCGAGGATGGCATTCTCCGAATCACCGTATCCGGGGAACGGCAGTCGGGTGGACCGGCGGGCCGGAAGCGCATCGGCACTGGCGTCGGCTCCGGAAGAATCGAGGACGATCTTCAGCTTGGCATCGTTGCCTTCGAGGATGCCCTTGGTGTTGGGCGTGGCACCCGGCTGGGTATAACCGTCGATGACCACCCCGGCCTTGGTGATCAGCGGATAGCCGCCGAGCGGCGTGGTGATCACGTGGGGTCCGGCGCCCGGGATGTTGAAGGTGATCTGGTCGTTTTCCTGAAGGTCACGCAGGGCCTCGAGCAGCGAAGTCTTGCCATCACCGGCCGTGCTGCCGTTGTCCGCCGTGTCGACGACGACCTTGCGGACGCGTTCAACGCGAACGTTGTCGTAGAGGACCCAGGTTTCCTCGACGAGGGTGGCGATCGAGTTGAAGAGATCCGAGTAACCGATCATGACGGTCCCCGACTTGAACGGAGTGGTGTTCGTGTAGGAGGCGAACACCTGACCATTCAGCTTCATCGTGATCACGTCGTTCACCTGCCAGACTTCGACGGGAACCCACCGCTTGCCAGGCATGCCGGCCGCTTCGAAAGGCGGAGAGGTGAATGTGCCCGTGAAGTTGCCCTGC
>CAIMMI010000227.1 GCA_903842505.1 uncultured Verrucomicrobiota bacterium
AAGCCGGCCCGCACCCGTACTCGTACTCGTACTCAGCCCGCAGGGCGGTACTCGTACTCGATCCCAGCCAAACCCCCAACCCCCACACACCAACCCATCGCCTCGAGTACGAGTACGAGTAGGAGTACGATCCTCGCCGAATCCTCCACACCCGGCGGGGCCGTCTTGTCTGGCATCTGGAAACTGGCGACTGGGAACTCCCCATCCGGCCGAGACTCCGTCGAGCCGTTGCTCGAAGTTTTCAGATTCAAGCCGGACTCCCTCCACAACTCCCCTCTCGACGGCCAACCTGCCCCCTGGTACAAGTCCCCCATTCTCCGATTGGGTTTCAGGCGCTTACGTCCGGATTCCCGTCGGAAAACCGGAAGCCGCCAGCATCGGCGATCCCATATCGCCAACGCAGGGCTGCCTCCACCAGCGCTGTCAGCTCGTATTTCAAAAGGAAACCACAACCTGCTGAATCGTCAGGCTCCCTATTCCAATGAAACCACATCCAACATCCGCCGCCAGACAGGGCAACTCACCCACCCTCAACCGCCGCTGCAGCGGTTGGGTCGCCTTCGCCGCTTCCCTGGCCCTTGCCGCCAGCGCCCATGCGCAGACGGACAACTTTGACTCGGGCTCCCTGGGTGCCCAGTGGACGAAGTCTCAGTTCTTCCCCCAGAGCTACACGTTCGTGGACTCCGGAAGCGGCAAGGCCCTTCGCATCAAGGCCAATCCCTTCCCCGGCGCCGCCCCGGCCGCCGCTGCGATCTCGCAGGCTGCCACCTACACCGACTTCTACGTCGCGTTGGACGTCGTCTCCTGGGCTGAACTCGACCAGGCCCTGGTCCTCCTCGGTCAATGGACGCCCGGCGGTTCCGACGGCCTGTCCCAGGGCACCGGCATGATCCTCAACTACGACGTCCTCCAGGACGGCGAAGGCGCCGGCGACCGCAAGGGCGGTCAACTCCAGATCAACTCGATCGCCCCCGGATTCGCCGCCTCCACCAAGGCCGCTGCCGATATCACCCTCGAACCCGGCCGCCCCTACCGCCTCACCTTCCAGGCCGTCGGTACCAGCTACACCGGCAAGGTCTATGACCTCCACGACCTGACCACCCCGCTCGTCACCATCCAGGTCGACGACTCGACTTACTCCACCGGCCGCTGCGGGTTCCTGTCCTTCAGCCGCAATGGCACCGCCGGAGTCACCGACGTCACCATCGACAACTTCTACGCCGGCGCCACGGATCCCAACACCGCCCCGGCCCCGGCCCTCGCGCCGACCCTCGCCGGCACCCCGGTGGTCGTCACCCGCACCCCGGCCAAGCGCTTCGCCAACTTCCACCCGGTCGCCGACGGCATCAAGTTCCAGGGCCGGACCTTTGGCGGCGGTCAGATCAATGCCTCAGCCACCAAGCTGTTCCTCAACGGGGTCGATGCCTCCGACTCGCTCGCCCCGCTCCCGGCCAACGGTTCCACCGTCAACTTCCAGACCGCCGGCGGCACCCTCAAGGCCAACACCCTCTACTCCGGTCGCATCGAACTCCAGGACACCACCGGCACCCTCCGGTCGACCAATACGTTCTGGTTCGACACCTTCACCGACGCCTTCGTCGGCACCGCGCCCGTCCGCACCATCGAGGCCGAGGACTACAACTTCGGCGGCGGCCAGTGGATCACCGGAAACATCCCCGTCTCCGGCGTGAACATCAATGGTGCCGAAATCGGCGGCGGCGGCGTTGGCTACTACAACCTCACCGGCACTCCCGAGGTCGACTACTTCAAGCCCGGTGGCGCCTTCCGCGCGGTGTTGGCCGAGTACCGCATCGAGGACCGCGTCCAGATCACCCAGGGTGCCGCCTTCATCAGCGGCCAATCCGATGCCTGCGACATCCTCGACGCCGTCACCCAGTCCAATGACCCGTTCCGCCGCAACGACACCCAACGCTCCCAGTACCTCGCGGCCAACGTGCTCGAATATCAGGTCCGCCTGACCTCCGTCGGCGATTGGTTGAACTACACCCGCGCCTTCGCGGCCGGAAATTACAACGTCTACCTCCGCGTCGGTTCCTTCGGCACCACCCAGGTCCACCTCGACCAGGTCGGCGGCGATACCACCACCACCAACCAAACGACGACGCGCCTCGGCTCCTTTGAGGTTCCCAACAACCTCATGCGCCTGAACTACCGGTACGTGCCCCTCACGTCGGGCGGTTCGCCCGCCGTCATCAGCCTCAGTGGCAACTCCACCCTCCGACTGACCCTCGGCGGCACCGCTCCCAAGGACGATCGCCTCGTCTCCCTCGACTACCTCGTCTTCGTCCCCGCCGCTACCGTCACCACGCCGTCCACCGTCGCCGACACCTTCAGCGACGGCAACGACACCGCCGGTCCGGCCTGGGATCACTACGATCCGATCGGCGGCCTCACCGCCGCCCCGGCCCAGTTCACCGTCTCCAACGGACGCTACCGCATCAAGGCTCCTGCCCAGCAGGATCCCAACTGCGCCGGCGGCCCTTCCCGCGCCGGCAGCTTCGTGAAGAACAATTCCTTCGGTGACTTCTACCTCTCCACCGACATCATCGACTTCGACGACACCGTCCGTCAGGCCTTCGGTATCGCTGCCCGCATCAACACCCCGGGCCTTGGCTCCACCGGCGGTTACCTCTTCAGCTGGGAACCCGGCAGCGGCGCCCTCCCCGGCGAGACCAACGGCGACCTCGACATCTCGCTCCTCGTCGACGAAGCCCCCGTCAAGCAGATCGAAACCGCTCCCAGCGGACTCCACCTCACCAAGGGCAAGAGCTACCGCTTCGTGTTCATCGGCTCCGGCAACAACTTCGAAGCCCGCGTCTACGAACTGCCCGACCTCACCACCCCGCTCATCGTCCTCCCCGCAACGGATCCCGAAAACACCTACCCCACGGGTCTCGTCGGTCTGATCGCCGCCGCCAATGAGGATTGCTCCATTGCGGCCGACGTCACGTTCGACAACTTCGTGGCCACCACCGCCGAACCGAAGCTCAACATCAACCTCAGCGGCGCCAACGCCACGCTGACCTGGCCCGAGATTCCGTTCGTCCTCCAATCCAGCCCCAGCCTGTCCTCTCCCACCTGGACCCGGGTCACCTCCGGCATCAACCAGGTCAACGGACAGAACCGCTACTCCGTCCCCGCCTCGGGCACGACGTTCTACCGCCTGACCTACCCGTGATCGGACTCCCGCCTCGCTGAGGCCTCCGATCACCCGTTCCCTCCACGCCCCCGATGCGCCCGTCGCATCGGGGGCTTTTGTTTCCACATCCCGAAGTCCGCCATCCGACCTCCCCTACCCCACTCGATTTACATCCGCATGTCGCAGGTGCGACACCGGATTGTAAATCGACCCCGCCCATCGCCGTCGCCCACGCCCCCCTTTCACCCGCCAACACCTCAACAACCCAGGCCCGGGTGGAACCGGCTTCAATCTTGAATCTGGAAATCCCAAGGCCTTCCCTTTCATCCATTGAAGCCCCCCGTTCCATGCCTGCCAGCGTTGGCTCTGATGCTCTTCGCTCTGACCTTCCTCCGCGCCGCTGACTGGCAGCCTGCTCAAGTCCCCGGCCCCGCTCCGGCCGCCTCGCCGGATGGCACCGCCTGGTACCGATGCTGGGTCCGGGTCGCCGACAGCTTCTTCACCAAGCACGACCGGAATCTCTTCGAGGAATCCGTCGGCGTGAACATCCGCGACCTGACCGGCGCCCACGAAGCGTGGGTCAACGGCCGCCGCATCGGCACCGGCGGATCTTTCCCGCCCGACTACCACAGCGGACAGGATGCGATCCACCGCCACAAGGTTCCCGTCGGCACCCTCCAGAAGGGCGCCTGGAACGAGGTCGCGATCCGGGTCCATGCACCCGATGGCACGCCCGGCTTCCGCGGGCCCGCGCCGTTCATCATGGATTACTTCGTCGAATGCGTTTTCGAAGGGCCCTGGGAATACCTCGCCGCCGCCGACTACACTCCCGGCC
>CAIMMI010000228.1 GCA_903842505.1 uncultured Verrucomicrobiota bacterium
ATCCACGCCATGGCAGGCCGCACAGATCTGCGTGTAGATGGCGTCACCACGCGACAGCGGCTCGCCTTCCCGTCCCTTCGTTTCGACCATCGTCAGCACCCAGGGCATCTCGTTCGCGTTGACGTAGAGGATCCCCTCCGGATCGGCCGCCGCCCCGCCCCACTCGGCACCGCCGTCGAACCCGGGCAGGATGATCGTGCCCTCGCGACTCGGCGGCGCGAAGGGTACATGCGCACGAAGCTTCGAGAAGCGCTCCAGCACCTGACGGTGCGAGCCGGGCGAGAGGTCCGTGATCTGGTCGTACGTGAAGACCTGCCGGGCGAACGGGACCGGCAACCGCGGGACGGGTTGGGTTGGCGACGCGGATTCCCCCTGAAGATCCGAGGCCGGCACCGGCACCTCATCGATCGGGAACAACGGTTCTCCCGTTTCCCGGTTGAAGACGAACACGTGCCCGGACTTCGTGACCTGAGCCACGGCGTCCACTCGCCTTCCACCGTGCCGCACCGTGACCAGGTTTGGCGGAGCCGGCAGGTCCCGGTCCCAAAGGTCGTGATGCACCATCTGGTAGTGCCAGACCCGGCGCCCGGACTTCGCGTCCAGTGCGACGAGGCTGTTCGCGTACAGGTTGCTCCCCATCCGGTTTCCGCCCCAGAAATCAAACGTCGCCGAACCCGTCGGGCAGAAGACCAATCCCCGCTTCTCGTCGAGGGCAAAGCCCGTCCAGACATTCGCTCCGCCCGCATACCGGTAGGCATTCGGCGGCCACGTCTCGTGACCGGGTTCGCCCGGCTGCGGAATCGTGTTGAACCGCCACACCAGCGCACCGGTCCGGAGGTTGTACGCCCGGATCGGCCCCGGCGCCGCCGGCGCCGGCCCTTCGCCCAACCGCATCCCGACGATCAACAAATCTCCGAACACCACGCCCGGCGTGTTGGCCATCAGCGACAGGCCTCGCGCATCGCGCCCCAGTCCGTCCATCAGGTCGACCGAGCCCTCCTTTCCGAACGCCGCTACCCGTCGTCCGGTCGTGGCATCCAACGCATGGAGAAACTGGCTGTTGCCAAAGATGACCCGTCGATCCGCTCCATCCGCCCAGTATACCAACCCGCGATTCACGCCGGTCTTCGACAGCTTGGCGTCCCGCACCGGATCAAACCGCCAGAGTTCACGCCCCGTGGCCGCATCCACTGCGAAGCACTGGAGGTCGGGCGAGGTCCCATACATCACGCCATCCACGACCAGCGGATTGCACTGGATCTGGGTCCGGTTGTTGGTGTCGGACCCGCCCGCCCGATACGTCCACGCCACCTTGAGCTTCGACACGTTGCCCGACGTGATCTGCCGGAGGGCGGAGTGATGCGACGACGCCTTGTCCCCGAGGTAGGCCGTCCACGAGACATCCGCGGCCGCAGTCCGCAGGGCACAGCCCATCACGGCCAACGAAAGCACGGATCGGAAACGGACCCCGAGGGAAGCACGGCGCATGACGGGAGAGTGAACGGGATCCCCAGGGAAGCGCCAAGGCCCAAGGGCTTGAAACTTGAATCCTGAAACTTGGAACTACGAACGACTCGTGACACTCGCCCCACCCAGGGGGTGATTCCTGCGGGGTGGGGCGAGACTCCGTCGAGCCGTTGAATGATCGGCTCGGGAAAGGAGCTGGGAGGACAACGAGGACGTTGCCGCCCCGAACTCCTCACCCGGCTCACTTCACCGTCTTCAACGCCCGATAGAACCGCACCGGTGCCGTCCCGGCATCCCCATCCATCTGGATGCTGCCATTCGCCGACGCCGGCATCCGGCCAATCCGCGTCCACCGGACGAGGTCCGTCGACACCTCGACATCGGTTTCTTCTCCGGCCGCCCCGCCGACCACGACCACCTGCACGCCACCATTGCCCAGTGACTCCAGGGTCGCGATGCGAGGCGCATCCGAGTTCGCACCCAGCGTTGGCAGCACCGGCACCAGGCCGAGGAAGGTGTCGGCACCATCGAATGATCCAATTCCCCGGATCTTCATCACCGCCGGCGTCGCCACCGTCGCCGTCAACCGCCTCGGAGCATCATCGAGGAACGGTCCCCAGCGCAGGATCCCGGACTGCGCATCGAACAGACCGTCGTCGGAGATCTCCGCCAACTCAGTCCCCACAGCGAACTGGATCTCCACCGCATGAACCCGCACCCCAGCGCGCGGCCCGGTGCGGACGACCAAGGGATACTTGGCCTCGCCCGCGACGCGCGGCACCTCGGCGAACACATAGCTGACCGGAATCCGCGGCAGGATGTTGGTGCCAAAATCAATCGCTCCCCCGAGGAAGATCGGCGGCAGGAAATCGATGCCCGGCCGCGGCTCGGCCGTCGGATCCAGGCTCACCCACGCCTGCGGCAAACGCAGGACCGAGGCGTTGAATCGATACCCGCCACCGGCCTTCCAGAGGAATCCGGCCCGGGTCATGTACCCGATCGAAACCGCCTCAACGTCCGATGCCGGCCCCTGACGCCACACCGCCGCGTAGTTCGCGAATTCATCCGCCGAAACCACGTCATCCGCGGGAGCCACGTCCGCCGGGTGCCGCACCACCCGCGGTGGTTCGACCTCGCCTTTCACGAGCACGCGCAACGGTTCGGCCATCACCCGCACGCCTCGCGAATCCACAGCCACCGCCGTCACCACGTAACCCCCCGCAGGAACCAACTTCCACTCGAAGGTATGCTCGATGGGTGTCCCGGGATCCGGGGCCCGGAAGAAGTTCAGCTCGGAAACCCCGATCACGCGACCGTTCGCCTGGAACTCAACCCGGGCGATGTAGCCGGCCGGATCGATTGCCGTGAGCGCGAGCGTGATGTCCGCGGGCGCCAGGAAACCCGCCCCGGACTCCGGCTTGGTGAACTTCAAGGTCGCCACCGGATCCTTCGGCTCGCTGGTGTCGAAGATCTCGATCCGCGCCGCAGCGACGACACCCACCTGATAGGCCGGATCCGGCAGGAGCCTCAGTTCGACAAACTCCGTTCCCTCCACCTCCTCGTCATCGATCGGCCCCACGAGGATCTCACCGTTGGTCTCGCCTGCGCCCAACGTCAGGTCGCCGTCGAGGTATTCGTAGTCGACGCCGTTCTTCGCCGTCCCGCCCACCACGTACCGGACGGTGACGGGTTGGGAGACATCCCCCTTGCGCGTCACCGTGAACAACCCCGGCGCAATCCGGATCAACGGGCTCGGCTCGGACGTCGCCGGTCGCGTGGTCAGGATCTGAACCGTCGACAGACCTTCGACCGGCGCACCCGCCACGATCACCCGGATCGGAGCGGACTCCGCCACGATCGCCTTGCCCACCAACGCACGGGCTTGAATCACATGAACGCCGGCGGCCGGCGTCGGCCACGCCGCCTTGTGCGGTACCTTCAATCCAAGCACCGCCGGGAAGACGTCCCCCGACCGGTCCGAAATCCCCACCACTCGACCATCAACCACGAACTCGACGTAGACGAGCGGTCCTCCGTCCGGATCCGTGGCCACGGCCTCGAAATGCGCCGAGTCCGCGGTCACCGTCTGCCCCATCGTCGGATAGAGCAGTGCGACCGACGAAGGCCGGTCGCCCGTTGGTGGCAGGATCTGCGCGATGGCCACACGCCATCCGGTCAACACCATGGCCAGCAAGACGACCGCGAAGCTCGTCCAGCGGGCCGGGAAGAAATTGGAAGGACTCATGGAAAGGGATCCGGGCGATCGTCGCCCGGCTTTGTTCAGTACCCTCCGAACCGCCTACTTTGGCAAGGGATGGTTCAGGCCTCGCGGGGTGGGGCGAGACGTCGAGCCGTGACTCGAAACTCTCCAGACCACAGGATCCGCCGGTGGCAACGGATCATGAATCAGTTCCGGGAGCGGATGCGCGCCCACGGGGACGGCTGCCGGAGTTGGAAGGGCTCAGGGGATTGCTCGCGCTCTGGGTTGTCACCGCCCATGCCTTCTGCTGGGTGGGTTGGGCCGATCTGGTCCCAACCGGTCCGTTCCGGAACCTGTGGCTCCATTTCGCCCACGCCCAGGTCGCCGTCGGCCTGTTCATCGTCCTCAGCGGTTTCGCCATCTGGAACCTGCTGGCCTCCCGAAGCCAATCATGGTCCGTGTTCATGACCGGTCGCGTGTTCCGGATCTACCCGGTGTTCCTCATCGCCCTCGCACTCGGGATCGTCAGCGCCTTCTTCCAACGCGTGCTTCAGACGTCCCTGCCCTGGGCGGATGACAGCTACTTCCCAACCCTCAGGTCGGTCAGCCAATCCGAGGAATCCGCTCTGGCCTCCCACATCCTGGCCCACCTGTTCCTGCTGAATGGTGCAATCCCCTCGAATTGGCTCTCAGGCTCAGCCGGCTCGATCATCGCGCCCGCCTGGAGCCTGTCCCTCGAATGGCAGTTCTATCTGGTGGCACCGATCCTCTTCGCCATGCGGCGCTACGGGTTCGTCCTCGTCGCGCTGGCAGGCCTCAGCCTCCTCGCCGCCCCGCATCTCGGCCAATTCTCCAACCCTCAAGCCGCGTTCCTGCCAGTCCAGCTTCCCCTTTTCGGCCTCGGAATCGCCTGTGCCGAGATCTGGCGCCGAACCGATCCAAGCCAACCCGCACTCCGCCTGCCCCTGCTCATCGGATCCCTCGCTGTGGTCGGCGGGGCGGCCCTGACCCGATGGAGTTTTCCGGTGGTCCTGTTGTGGTTCCCGCTGTTCGGCACGGCCGCCGGTTGGTGGGACTGGATCCGCCCCTCGCGTTGGATCCGGGCGCCCCTCAACGCCGGCCCCATCCAATGGCTCGGTGCGCTTTCGTACCCGCTGTACCTGATCCACTGGCCGTGCCTCATCCTGACGATTCGCATGCTTTTCCTCATCCGCCCGGACTGGCAACCCGGTCCCCTGCTGGCCTGCCTCCTCGTCACCTACCTCCCCCTATCCCTTCTGGCCGCGTGGGCTCTCCATCGCTGGATCGAACTCCCCGGAATGGCCCTCGGCCGCCGAATTCTGGAAAGAAGATCCCCAACCCCACCGCTGACACAGCGCCCCCAAACGGGTACCTCAGGGCCATGAACCTGTCGGGTCGTTGGGTCGTCATCACGGGAGCTTCGAGCGGATTCGGGGCC
>CAIMMI010000229.1 GCA_903842505.1 uncultured Verrucomicrobiota bacterium
CTCGGTTGAGGCGAACTTCCGTCTCTGGACGGTCACCACCAAGGACGGCGACGCCTTCTCCGGCCGGCTCGAGACCGAGACCCAGACCACGGTCGAGATCCTCGACACCGCCGCCCAGAAGCACGTCATCCAGCGCAAGGACATCGCCAGCATGGAAGGCTCCGCCCAGTCGATCATGCCCGCCGGCTTCGATGCCCTCCCCGCGGACGACCTCAAGTCCCTCCTCGAGTACCTCGCCTCGTCCGTCCACAAGTGACGGGGTGGGCCGCCACACGGGTAGTCGCCGACGTCAGGAGGCGAACCACCCCAGCCCCAACGGGGCGTCCGACCACAGCCCACCGCGTGAGCGGTGGGTGATGGGAGGTACGCGGAACAGCCCCGGCCGGGGCGGCAGGGTCTCTGGAATAGGGCCGGCCCCCCGGGAATCTGTCGCCCCGCTGGGGCTTGGGCCCCTGGTACCCCAAAGCCCGGGCTGACGCCCGGGCCTATCATCTGCCGCGCCTCCGGCGCTCTTTTGTGCCCGCCATGGCACCACGTATTTCCCGCATTGAATGCGGGAATTTCATGGTCAATACTCTGGAATGATCGACCGGAAGGCAGACCTCACCCTGGTCCGGACCGCGCTGAAGCGGAGCCGGATCGTGGCGTTGCTGGGGCCGCGTCAGTGCGGGAAGACGACCCTCGCCCGCCAGTTCGTCGACGTCGAATCGCTCAACTATTTCGACCTGGAAGATCCGCAAAGTCTCGCCCGGTTGACCGAGCCTGACCTTGCCCTTCGCCCCCTCAAGGGCCTGGTCGTCATTGACGAGATCCAACGCCGCCCCGACCTCTTCCCCCTGCTGCGCGTGCTGGCTGACCGACAGCCGGTGGCAGCGCGGTTCCTCATTCTCGGGAGCGCTGCTCCCGAGCTCCTGAGACAGTCCTCTGAATCCCTGGCCGGACGACTGGAGACGATCCCGCTCGAGGGCTTCCGCCTGGCCGACCTCGGCACCGCGGCCCAGACAAGGCATTGGGTTCGCGGTGGGTTCCCCCTGTCCTTCACCGCCCGCGGGGAGGCGGATTCCGTCGCCTGGCGCCGCCAGTTCCTCCAGACCTTCCTGGAGCGCGACGTTCCGCAATGGGGCATCTCGATCCCGGCAGTGGCCCTGCGGCGCTTCTGGAGCATGGTCGCCCACTACCATGCCCAGATCTGGAATGCCGCTGAACTCGCCCGGGCGCTCGGCGTCAACGAATCCACGGTCCGACGCCATCTGGACCTGATGACCGGACTGTTCATGATACGGCAACTGCCTCCCTGGTTCGAGAACCTGGGCAAGCGGCAGGTGAAGGCTCCCAAGATCTACATCCGGGACAGCGGCCTTCTCCATTCCCTGCTCGGCATCACCAACGAGCGGGATCTCGAGCACCATCCAAAGGTGGGGGCCTCTTGGGAAGGGTATGCGATCGAGGAGGCCCTGAAGGCCCTGCAGCCAGACGACGCCTACTTCTGGGCAAGCCACCAGGGAGCCGAGATGGATCTTGTGGTCTTCAAGGGAGTCCGCCGCATTGGCATCGAGTGCAAGCGGGTGGACGCCCCGACCATCACCCCGTCCATGCGCATCGCCATGGCCGACCTGAAGCTCGATGAGGTGCGCGTCGTGTATCCGGGCACCAAGCGCTATCCGTTGGCGGAGGGAATAGAAGCCGTGCCGCTCGTGGACCTGGTCAAGCCCACGGGACGCAAGGGCTAGTCACAATGGCCGGCTGCCGGAGGGCGGTTCGCCTCGGTTCATCCAGGGCGCATCTTGATACTGCCACCCGCGCCAACGAATCTGTCGCCCCGCTGGGGCTTGGGCCCCTGACGCCGCAAAACCCGGGCTGACGCCCGGGCCTATCATCTGCCGCGCCTCCGGCGCTTGTCATGATCGCAACGGCACCACGTATTTCCCGCAATGAATGCGGAATTTCATGGTGCGTGTTCCGGTGTAGTCTCTCTCCGCGCGCTCCGCGGCTCCGCGTGAGACTACTATTGCATGGATGCCACTCAGTACCTCGTCGTGCGCTCGTATAGCCAGGTCGCATCCAGGGTATCGAGACGGACGTCGAACCGCGTCTTCTTGCCGTAGCTCTCGATCGTCGGCGACTTCCACTTTTTGACTTCGGAGTGGCCGTCGGCAAAGGACAGCCCGCCAGCGCCGTTGTGATACGAGGCAGGATAGTCGACGAAGGAGGTCTTCGACTCATGGACGAACCAGCCGTCGTTGATGGAGGCCGGGTTCTCATCGATCGTCACCCAGGTGTTGGCGGGCCCGAGGACAAAGTCGCTCTGCTTGCGGTAGGACAGGCCAGAGCCGCGTTGCTGTCCGGGGAGCGGATTCATGAAGCAGCTCATGGCGAGACTCCGGACCTTGGGGATGCCACCGCCGGTCCCAAACGGATTCTTGGTTGTCGCGCGGTCCGACGGACATTTATAGACGGCGAGGGATCCGACGTAGCGATACAGCAGGGAGTCCCTGATGAGGATCGTGTTCGTCCAACTGGGTCCCTCATGCATGGTGCCCATGCACCACTGGTTCATCGGGTAGATCTTGTTTGGATGATCCCTGGAAACCAGCCCGCCCAAGCCGGAGGAGAGACAGATCTCGTCCCGGTTGTCGCCCGAGTACATCGTCCAGCCCAGCATCAGTTGCCTGCCATTGTTCACGCAGGCGATGCCCTGGGCCTTGGTCTTGGCCTTGCCCAACGCAGGCAACAGCATTCCGGCGAGGATCGCGATGATGGCGATGACAACCAGCAGCTCGATGAGTGTGAAGCCGCCGCGCGAATTCCGAGAACCTTCCAATCCCAGTACCATGCCTCGCATCATCCCGGCTGGGACCCGCGACACTCAAGTTCCATGCCTGTTAAGAACTCCCGTCGAACAGGGGGCGGAATCATCCCGTGCACCCAATGAATGCCGCTTCGAGGTTGAGCTGGTGGGTGCCGGTAGCCTCGGGTGTCGCGCCCAGCGGTTCATCGAGTCCCTATCGCTAGGCCGCCGAACGGTTGAGCCAGGCGGTGAAGACGCTCCCCTGGCCGGGTTCGCTTTCCACGGTGATCCGGCCGCCGTGCTGCAAGAGGATCTGCTGCGAGATCGCGAGGCCAAGCCCGGTGTGTCCCCGCGGGTTCGAACGCGAGTCATCCACGCGGTAGAAGCGTTCGAACAGCCGGGGCAGGTGCTCCGGTGCGATTCCGATCCCGGTGTCGGAGACCCGCACGAAGGCCTCGGCACCCGAGGTCCCGGCGCTCACGGTGATGCTGCCTCCGGGTCGGTTGTAGGCGACGGCATTGCCCAGGAGATTGAGAAGGACCTGGCCCAGGCGATCCGGATCGACGCGCACCGGAACCGGGCTGGCCGAGGATTCGAACCGGAGGACCAGGCCGGCGCCGAGGGCGAGCGGTTGGACGGCCTCCGTGGATTCGGCCGCGAGCTGGTTGAGGTCGACCGGTTGGAGATGGAGCGGTTCCTCGCCCGATTCGAGGCGGGCCAACGTCAGCAGCGACTCCACGAGCCGACGCATGCGCTGGGCGGATCGCTGGCAGGCTTCGAGCGCGTTGCGGTACTCGGCTTCCTGACGCGGTCGGGCAAGGGCGGCCTGCGTCTGCGCGAGCACCACCGACACCGGCGTGCGGAGTTCATGGGACGCATCCGCGGTGAACTGCCGCTGCCGCACGAGTGTTTCCTCGATCTGCGCGAAGCCCTCGTTCAGCACTGTCGCCAACGACGCGAGTTCCTCGGGCAGTCCGGCCGTCTCGATCCGATCCGAGTGCGACCCGGCGGCGATGCGTCGGGCAGACGCACCGATCTGCTGGAGGGGACGCATCGCGCGGCCGGCGAGCCAGGCTCCGATGGCCAACGCTGCCGCCAGCACGGCCAGGCCAGCCGCGGTCAATCCGACGGCGAACCGGCTGAAATCCGCCAGGTCCGCCTCGATCGAACGTCCCACGACGACGACTTCGCCCGGTGGCGTCGTGAAAGAGGCCTCCCGGAACTGGCCGCGGGTCCGGTGAACGGATCGACGCTGGGAGCCGTCGATGGAAGCAGCCGGAGGCTTAACGTCCGCGGGCGCATCCGCAGTCCGGTCCAGTTCCAGTCCATCGCGGCCCCACGCGACATACCAGATCGGCGCGCGGCCGGCCGATTCACGACCGGGCCCGGTCCGAGGACGACGCGGCGGCGGGCCGGGGGGGCGTCCGCGGGCCGGGTCGTTTTCACGGATGAAGCGGAGGATCTCCAGGCCCGCAGAATCGAGCTCGCGATCGATCTCACGGAAGCGCGAGGCGCGCTGGAGTTGGCAGGCGGTGGCGCCGAAGCCCGCCAGGACAACGACCAGCAACAGCGCGTGCCAGACCTGCAGTTGCCAACGGAGGGATCGGAAAACCATGGAAGGAATCTTCAACCGGCCAGGCTGTAGCCCATGCCACGACGGGTTTCGATGAGGTCCGCGCCGAGCTTGCGGCGGAGCTTGGAGACGTGGACGTCGAGCAGGTTGGAGAGTGTCTCGTCGTTCTCGTCGAAGAGGTGCTCGTACAGCTCCGTGCGGCTGACGACGGAGCCGCGCCGCAGGGCCAGGTATTCCAGCAGGCTGTATTCGCGCGCCGTCAGTGCGACGGCCTGGCCGGCCTTCGACAACGTCCGGGCCGAAAGGTTGAGCTCGTACTCGCCGACGGTGATGCGGGAGGTGGTCTGGCCCTTGTGCCGCCGGATGACCGCCCGCAGGCGGGCCAGCAGTTCCTCCAGGTCGAACGGCTTCACCAGGTAGTCGTCCGCGCCGCCGTCGAGCCCGCGGACCCGGTCGCGCGTCGCGTCCCGGGCGGTCAGGAGCAGCACGGGCGTGCGGCGTTCCGCCCGGAGCCGACGCAGCAGTTCCATGCCGTTCAACCGCGGCAGCATCACGTCGAGCACGATGCAGTCGTAGTCGGAGTGGAGCGCCTTGTAGAGGCCCTCCTCGCCATCGGCCGCGGTGTCCACGGCATAGCCTTCATCGCGCGTGGCGAGGGCCAGGCTCTGGAGCAGGTCGGCTTCGTCTTCGACGATCAGGAGTCGCATGGTTCCGAGGAATTGCAGCGACAGGTTGCCTGTTCGAACCTGAATGGAGGATGAAGAAAAAGGGATTCGGACTTCACGTTCCGGCAAGGTGGCTCCTGCCAGATTGACCCCATGAAAACACGAATGCTTCTCTCCACCGCTCCGGTCGCGGCGCTCCTGGCGTCCTCCGTCCTCGGGGCCGATCCCCGCACGGACCTCTGGCTGACCGACGCCACCGCGCGTTACGCCCGGATCTACACGTCGTCTGCCAACCGGCTCTCGGGCAACTCCGTCACCACCTGGAGCAACGGTTCCCAGTCGCAGAACTCACCCGCCTACTGCGGCGTGCAGGCGGTCCTTTCATCCACCGACTGGGTCTACCTCCGCACGACCGGGCTCGGCTCGCACGCCATGGGACCCTGGCCGGCCAACTTCCCGAACCTGCCCGCCAACCAGCACGTGCTCTACCGCCTTCCCCGCAATCCGGTCCTGGGCGCCAACGGTACGCTGACCGGCCTTGGATCGATCGGATACTTCGTCGACGGCGTCGCGATGTTCGATTCGCGGGATGGCTTCGTCTGGAACGGCAGCGCGGAACAGGGCGGGGCCGGGACCGGTTACTGGAACCGCGATGCCTACGTGAACGAGGGCGCCACGTTCGATCCAGCCTATGCCCACCAGGAGGGCTCCGGCACCTACCATTACCACGCCAATCCCGTGGCCCTCCGTCACCTGCTCGGCGACCACGTCGACTACGCCGCCGCGACCGGCAGCTATCGCGAATCGGCCGCGCCGGTGACGCGCCACTCGCCGTTGCTGGGTTGGGTGCGCGACGGTTGGCCGATCTACGGACCCTACGGCTACGTCAACGCCACGAACCCCGCTTCCGGCCTCACCCGTATGCGCACGGGTTTCCAGCTCCGGAACGGCCAGCGCGGAACCGACAACATCTCCACCACCGGTCGCAGCTCGATCCCGGCCTGGGCCACTCGCGCCTATGGCGTCGCCGCTTCGCAGTCGGGTCCGGCCGTCTCCACGACTTATCCGCGCGGTCGCTACATGGAGGACAACGCTTACCTCGGTGACCTCGGGTTCCAGTTGGGCAGGGACTTCGATCTCGACGAGTACAACGGCCGCTGGTGCGTCACGCCCGAGTATCCGGCTGGCGTCTACGCCTACTTCGTCAGCATCGCCGCCGATGGCACCCCGGTGTTCCCGTACAACATCGGACGATCTTTCCGCAGCACGCCGACCGGTGCCGCGGTGCAGGCCATCGCCGAGAACGTGACGACGAACTTCGTCGGCGGCACGAACGTCCTCGCACGTCTCGCGACACCCACCCGCGGCGCGAATGGCAACTGGGTGCTCACCTGGAATGGTATCGAAGGGGGCGGCTACAGCGTCGAACGGAGCGAGGACCTGAAGTCGTGGACCGCCGTTGGCGCCGTCACGGCCACCGCTGGGGACACGGCATCGGTGAGCCTCGCTTCGGCGGGCGAGGTGGCGGCGTTCCGGGTCCGGCTGGGTTCGGTGGCGGCGCATGATGCCGTCGATTCCACAACCGGCGGCGGCGGCAACAATGGCGGTGGCGGCGCCGGTGGTCCGCCCATCGCATTGGTGGCTCCTGGATCGGGCACTCGTGGCACCACGGTGCGCGTCACGTTCACCCTCGGGGGAATGGCTCCGCCAGCCAATCTCCAACCCGCGTCCGCCAGCCTCGGAACGTTGGTCGGCACCGCCCTCGCGCGGAATGGCACGCAGGTTTCCGCCACGTTCAACATCCCGGCCAACGCGGCTCCCGGCCCCGTCAACGCCGCCGTCGTGTTCCCCGGTCCGCCGGGCATGGGGAACGTAACCTTCTCGCTCGCGAACGGGTTCATCATCCAGTAGCCGCATCAGCGGGATTCTCAGACAACCCAGCAAGGTAAGGGGTGGCGATGTCCTCATCGCCTCAATAAGGGCAACGGGGACGTTGCCAGCCCGGATTCAGTCTCAACAACGCACGATACCATGGACTTCATGACTACCGCTAACCGCACTGCTGCCGGGCGCCGTGTCGTCCTGGCTTCGATCCTCGCCGGAGTCCTCCTGACGTCGACGGCCTCCGGCGCCGGCCTTTGCGTGCGCTGGACGGCCGGCGCGGAACCCCTCGTTCCCGGACAGACGCAGGTCACCAACGCCGCGGGTCAGGCCATCTCGTTCACGCGCTGGGACACGATCCTTTCCGGGATCGCGTTCCACAAACCGGGCGGCGGGTGGATCACGCAATCGAACTGGGTGGCGGTATTCGAAGCCGGATCGGGACCGGCCGCCGTCAGCCTCGTCGGGCTCCCGACGGAAACCTATGACCGAGTCCGCTTCGACATTGGACTGTCGCCGGCCCTGAACCACCGCGACGCCGCGCAATGGCCGCCTGAGCATCCGCTGAATCCCGCCCGAAGCGGCCTGCACTGGGGCTGGGCCGGCAGCTGGGTGTTCGCCGCGATCGAGGGACACTGGACCGACGCCACCCACCGCGCACAGGGCTTCTCATTCCACCTCGCCACGGACGCGCATCGGATGACCGTCGAACAATCGGTGGCCTTCACTGCGGGCGATGGCTCGGATCTGGAGGTGACCTTCGACGCTGCACGGTTCCTCGGCGGCCCGGCGTCGTCCGTGCTTGGGGAAGACTCCGCGACGACGCACTCGCGCGAAGGCGATCCGCTGGCGGCGCGATTGGCGGCGAGTCTCGTCGAGGCCACCCGCGTGGAAGTCGTCCGTCGACCAGCGGCAACTGGCATTGCTGCCGCCGATACGACGTCGTTCATCGGCTCCGGAACCGCGCGGACCGCGCGTCCCTACCGGCTGGAGATTCCGGCCACGTTCCCGCGGCCGACGCTTCCCCTCGACAACCCGTTGACCGAGGAAGGAGTCGCCCTGGGGAGACGGCTGTTCTTCGAACCAATGCTGTCGAAGGGCAACCGCCAGTCGTGTGCCACCTGCCATGATCCGGCGAAGGCGTTCACCGATGGCGCTGCGGTGAGCGTCGGTGTCGAGGGTCGCTCCGGAACGCGGAGTTCGATGCCGCTGCTCAACCTCGCCTGGAAGACGTCGTTCTTCTGGGATGGACGCGCCCGCACATTGCGCGAGCAGGTGCTTCAACCGATCATCAACCCCGACGAGATGGGCGAGACGCTGGATTCCGTGGTCGCGAAGCTGGCCTCGGCGTCCGGAGACGCCGGATACCCGGAGGCGTTCCGGCGTGCGTTCGGGTCTCCGGAGATCACCACCGAGCGTCTCGCCCGGGCGCTGGAACAGTTCCTTCTCGTGCAGGTTTCCGGCGACTCCAAGTTCGACCGTGCCCTGCGCGGCGAAGTCGCGCTGTCGACGGTGGAGGCGCGCGGCTTCGAGTTGTTCCGCACGGAGTTCGATCCCACCCGCGGCCTGCGTGGTGCCGATTGCTTCCATTGCCACGGAGGGTCGCTCTTCCAGAGCCAGCGCTTCGGGAACAATGGCCTCTCGACGGCGTTCACCGATCGCGGCCGGGCCGGAGTCACGGGGAGGGCGTCGGATGAAGGACTCTTCGCCGTGCCCAGTCTCCGCAACGTCGCCCGGACTGCGCCGTACATGCACGACGGCCGATTCCAGACCCTGGAGGAAGCCGTCGCCCACTACTGCACCGGCGTGAAGCCCAGCCCCACGCTCGACCCCAACCTCGCCAAACATCCCGACGGCGGCCTCCGCCTCGATGCCGACGACCAACAGGCCCTCGTCGCCTTCCTCCGGACGCTGACCGAGCTGCCGTAGCTGTAGCCAACGACGTCGGAATCGGTATCGGCATCAAGCCCCCGCTTTCTTCAATCCCGATCCCGGCCCCGACCCCGAGCGCGGTTCGACGGAGTCTCACCCCACCCCTTGGCATTCCTGGCCTCTGGCCAACTTCAAACTTGAATCTTGGAACTCCCGCTTACTCCCACGCCACCGGGACACTGAGCTTCGCGCCGAAGCGGTTCTTGTAGAACAGCTGCTTGTTCTGGGCGCCGTACTCGTGGACGAGCTTGGTCAGCTTCACGTCGTAGCAGCAGTACTCGGCGATCTCGAACATCTTGCCTTCCTTCCACCACTGGATCGCCTGGAGGCCCTCGCTGGTCTTTTCCAGGCCGAAGGTCGCGTTCGCGATCGAATCGAGGGAAACCCGGTGCTTCAGCGTGTCGGCCACCACCACCAGCATGTCGAGCGTCGGCACCTGGGCGAGGTCGAACACCGTGTAGCCGTGCAGCACCTCGTAGTCGAACCGCAGGACATTGAAGCCCACCACCAGATCCGCCCGCTGCAACTCACGGATCAACTCGTCGACCTCCCGCTCCTGGTAGATCCGGTATCCCGCCCGCGCCGTGCTGTACGTCACCCCGACGCTCATCTTCAGGTCGCGGATCTTGTCCCATCCACCGACCTCATCGGCTGACTTCTGCGTTTCGAGGTCGAAATAGACGATGTTCTTCACCGCGGCCGATTTCAGGCAAAGCAACGATCCCGGCAAGACCGAACTTCACCAGACCCATAATTCGACCACCGCTTCGACTTGCCATCCGCATCCGGGGGGGCAACGGAGCCGCAAAAAAGCCCGGCGCCGCCTGAAGGCAACGCCGGGCTTCGGATTTCTGGATGCGACTTCAGTAGCGCACGCGGTACAGGCGGAGATCGGCGGCGCCTGCGGAGGCGTCATCCAACTCGGCCTCGAGGCCGTTGCCGTTGAGGGTCGCGCCGACCGGGCTCCAGGTTCCCAGGATGCTGTCCTGCGCATCGAGGGTGTAGGTCTTGCCGGGCAGGGTGGTGAACCGGACGCGGGCGGTGTTGTTGTTGAGCCGGATCCCGGTGATCGCCGGCCTGAGGGTGGAGTCGGCGCGGAAGCCGAGGTGCTGGATGCGCGAGTCGAGGGCGCGGGGGGTGTCGGCAGCCATGTAGGTTCCGATGGTGCCGAGGTAGTCGGCGAGGGCGCGTTGTTCGCCGCCGTCGGTGTCGAAGGTCTTGGTCACACCGGCTGGCGCGAGGTTGACGACGCTGGTGCCGAGCGTGAGCGGGAAGTACGAGTCACCGCCGGTGGTGAGGAACTCCAGGGTGACCATGCGGAAGGTGCGGGTCGGATCCCCGACGAGGACACCGTTCTCGACGACGAGGTCGAGTGAACCATCGGCGCGGGCGGCGACGAGGGAGCGGAGCCGTTGGCCCGGGTTGTCGATGCCGGTGATGGTCGAGTTGGTGGAGCGGAAGTAGGTCATGGGCTGCCGGGACGGATCGAAGGCGAAGGCCATGCCGGAAACCTGCGCGAACTGGCCCGGGGTTGCGGTCGCGGTGGTGGCAGCGACGGCCCACTCCATCGTGTCGCGCAGCTGCTGGGCTGTGAGCGTGAGGAGGGAGAGGCTGTTGTTGAAGCGGAGGGAGTTCTCGATGTCGAGCTGGCTGATCTCGCCGTCCTTCTTGCCGACCCGGGGATTGGCCGGGGGCGGAACGAAGACGGGCTGGCTGTCGCCGCCCGAGGAGAGGACGCCGCCGATGGAGTCGCGCATGCCGCCGCCGTTCTTGAGGGAGAGCGAGGCGGTGGGATCGGTCTTGCGGCCGCGCCAGAGGTTGGCGTCGGCGGTGAGGTTGCCGAGGTTGCTTTCCTCGGTGCGCACGCTGCTGCGGAGGCCATTGAGGTAGACGGCGGTGGAGCCGAAGCGGCGCCCGTCCTTGCCGTCCACGATGCCGCCGAGGGCGGCGACGATGTTGGTGACGGCCGGGGTCACGGAAGCGGAGCCGGTGGCGAGGACGCCCTCGTTGTCGGTGGCGTAGACACCGCTGCGCGCGTCCACGGTGCGGACGAGGCCCTGTTCGTCAAAGGCCAGCACCAGGCGGCCGACGTATTCGTAGTTGGCTCCGGCGTTCACGACGTGGACGGGTTCACCGGTCGGCGAGGTGAACGAGGTCGGGTAACTCTCGGCCCGGACGTCGCCGGTGCGCAGGCGGTCGCTGGGCTTGGCAAAGACGGTGTGGGAACCACCGGCGATGATGATGTCGACGTCACGGAGTTCGGTCGCGAGACGGAACTCATTCGCGTACTGCTGGAGGTGCGCGAGGAGGATGATCTTGTTGCAGCCGCGCGCGAGCAGGTCATTGACGGCGGTCTGGATGGTTCCGACGAGGTTGGTGCTGACGCCGATGGTTCCGGGGGAACTGATCTGGCGGAGTTCGATGGTCGTGGCGCCCACGATGCCGATGAGTTGTCCGGCCACGGTGATCGTGGTGGAGCGGGCGAGTCGGTTGGTGCCACGGCGCCAGTCCTGGGCGTCGGCCGTGATCAGGCCGCGGGTGTTGGAGTCGGCGTTGAAGTCCAGGTTGGCGCTGAGGTAGGGGAACGTGGTCCCCGCGTAGGCAACGGCAGAGTCCGCCCGGAGCATCGAGGCGAACTGCGCGGTGTTGTCGTCGAACTCGTGATTGCCGCAGGCGCTGGCCTGGATACCGAAGGCATTGAGGAGGGCGATGTCGGCCCGGCCCTTCACGCCGTTGTAGGGAGCGACGGGATCGGCGCTCGCGGTGAAGAACGGCCCGGGGATGTAGTTGTCACCGGAGCTGAGCGTGAGCGTGTTGGTGGGGATCTCGGCGCGGAGCGCGTTGAGCACCCGGGAGAAGCCGACGGCATCATCCAGCGCGGGGATGCTGGCCTCGAAGTCGGAGGCGTGGAGGATCTGGAGATTGAGCGGAGCGGACACGGCGCGGGTCACGGTGATGGAGACCGGGGCCGAGGTGGAGGCGAGGCCGAGATTGTCGAAGGCGACCGCCGCGATCGTGTGCACGCCCACCGGAGCGTTCGTGACGCTGAATCCATAGGGCGAGTTGGTCAGGGTCGCGACGCGGGTTCCGTTGAGGTGGAAGTCCACCTGGCGGATGAAGCCGTCGGTGTCCGAGGCCGTGGCGGCGGCGGTGACGACGGCCGGCGCGGAGACGGTGGCTCCATTGGCAGGTGCCGTGATGGCAATCGCCGGCGCAACGTTGTTGGCGGTGATGGTGACCGCGCGATTGGCTTCGGCGGTGAGGCCGTCGTTGTCGGTGACCTTCACCGTGTAGACGCGATCACCGAGCGCCGGGTTGGCGACCTGGAACCGGAACGGGAAGGCGGAGACGGTGCCGACGAGCAATCCGTCCTGGAAGAACTCGGCGCGGACGATGCGGCCGTCGGCATCGTTGACGGTGGCCTCGAGCGTGAGGGGGGCCGCGGCATAGGTCGCGGTGGAGGGAAGCTGCCAGGCGACGTCAGGAGGCGTGATGGAAGGCGACGTTGTGCCGTAGCCCGGGAGGGTCACCCGATAGGCGAGCAGCATGTTGTCGACGGCCACGTCGTTGGTTCCGACGGCGACGCCGTTGTGGTAGACGATCGGGGCCTTGAAGTCGTTGTCGTTGCCGACGAGCAGCAGGAAGTCATCGGGCCGGGCCGGATCCTTCAGCGGGATGAGGCCGAGCGCCTCCCACTTCTCGCTGATGGTGTTCTGATCCTGATTGGTGCTGATGTTCAGGTTGAACTTCGCCAGTTGGACCGTGTCGAGGAGGTCGACGAAATCCTGCCGGGCCATGGGCGCGACGCCGGCGGGAGCCGAGCTCGTGGGGAGATTCAGTTGTCCCGGGGTTCCCGGGGCGAGGTCATAGGCGCCGCCAGCGATGTTGGTCGCGCCCACGGTCGTGGCGAGGACGACGCGCTTGAAGGAGGGAACGGTGTTGGTGCCGACGCCGAGTCCGAGGCTGTCGCGCTCGAGCACGAGGAAGGTGTTCTGGTTCACCGCGAGGACCTCGCTGAGCGGGGTGTGGCGGTTGGTCAGGGCAGTGCCGTTCAGCGTGAGCGTGTAGAGATGCTCGGTCAGCACCTGGCCCCGGGTCGGCGACGCCGGGTCGATGTCGAATTGCAGCAACCGGCTGTTCCGGCTGCCATTGGCGGCGCCACCGTCCTGGATCGTGGGCGACTGGAGCACGGCCACCAGACGCTTGCCGTCCGTCGATAGCGAAAGACCTTCAAGGCCGCGGTTGTTCCGGCGACCGGAAACCGGGGGCGTGGCACCGGTGAAGTTGAGCGCGCCGGTCGCGGTGCGCGGCAGGAGTGCGGGTGGTGGGAGCAGCGTTTCCTGGAGTTCGCCCGCGGCGTTGAACCGGTGGATCGCCGGTCCGTATTCATCGCTCACCCAGAAGCCGCCGTCGGGCAGCAGGACAATGCCCTCGGCATCGAGGGAGAGGTGGCCGGCGCCAATGGAGGAGGCCGGCGACTGCGGGATGGTCGGGTTGTTGGTGCTGGAGCCATCGAAGCCCGTGAAGTTGGTGCCGCCGTAGGTGAACTGCAGCGTGGACAGGTTGGTCAGGACGATCTGGTCCTGCGAGGCCGCCGGGCCGGGGCCTTCGAAGGGCACGATCGTGAAGCCGAGCTTCTGGACGCGCGGGTGATAGTCGGTGGCTCCGTCGCCGAACCCACGGTCCGGAAGACCCCACAGGACGCCGGAGATCCGGCCATCCTGATATTGGATCGATGATGCATCGACGGTCAGGGCGGAGAAGATGCCGCCGAGCGTGTCCGAGGCCGGTCCGGCCTTGTCGAAGGTGGCTGCCGGGATTCGGCCAACACCCACCAGTCCGTGGTTCACGAAGCCCGCGAACTGGGCGTGTGCCGCTGTCGCAGCGAGCAGACTCAGGATTCCTAAGGATTTTCGCATGGACCGTCAGCATCGCCCGAAATGGGGGACGCTTTCTGCGACGGGCAGGCAACCACTGCGAAAAGACTCTCGGACGGTCCAGCTTCCTTTAGCAGGCGTTTGCGTGGCACCCGGACCGAGTCACCCGCGGCGACACGGACACGGCATCCTGGAACTCCCCCGCGAGGCCCGCCTCGGAGCTTCTGCGGTCGCGGGGTTGGCGGGCGCTCTAGGCCGACGGCCGCGAGGAGAGACCGAAGCGGCTGCCGGGCCGGGGCGATGGGCCGCCCACATTCAGGGCGGAGGCCTGGGCGGCCATGGCCTTGAGGTTGGCGGCGACGCGGGAGGCGATGGCGTGGAGTTCCTCGGCACATTCGGGGCCGACTTCCAGTTCCGCGTTGGATCGCCACAGGGAGAGCCAGCGCTCGAAGTGCTGCGGTTCGAGCCCGAGGCGGAAGTGGCGCCCCATGCCGCCTCGGTAGAGGACGGGTCCGCCGGTATGGTTCGACCAGAAATGGACGACGGTCTGGAGATGGGAATCCCAGTCGTGAACATGGGCCCCGAAGATGGGACCGAGAAGGTCGTCCTCGCGGGCGCGGTCGTAGAACCGGGACAGGAGGCGTTCGAGGCCCGCATGGCCGCCCAGACGTTCGTAGAGTGAAGGAGACGGAGGGTCTGACTGCATCCGGGTGGTTTTCGAGGTTTGGGAGGGGCGTGGGCCAACCGAGGATTGGCGAAGTTCAGCCCCCCGCCGACACCGTGTCCTCGACGCGATGGGAGGAGGCGTCGCCACCGGCTTCCAGGGAAGCGACGGTGGCGGCGGCGGTGGGCTCGTCGAGGATGCGGACCGGTTGGTAGAAGGTGTTCCTCTGGACGGGAGTGCGGCCCGCTTCGCGGATGGCCTTGATGAGTTCCTTTTCGGTGGTCATCTGGGGGGACTTGGCCCCGGCCATGTGGAAGATGTGTTCCTCGATGATGGTCCCGTGGATGTCGTCGGCGCCATGGCTGAGGGCGATCTGGGCCATCTTGAGGCCCATGCCGACCCAGTAGGCGGTGATGTGGTCGAAGTTGTCGAGGTAGAGCCGGCTGACGGCGATTGTCCGGAGCATGTCGAAGCCGGTGGGCGGCGTTCGGACAGGGATGTCGTTGTTCTCGGGCTGGAACGGGAGCGGGATGAAGCCGGTGAAGCCGCGGGTCTCGTCCTGGAGTTCCCGGAGTTGTCGGAGGTGATCGACCCGATCGGCGAGGGACTCGATATGCCCGTAGAGCATCGTGCAGGTGGAGCGGCCCCCGAGTTGGTGCCAGGTGCGGTGGACGTCGAGGTATTCGGCTCCGGATTCCTTGCCCTTGGCGATGCGGGAACGGACATCCTTGCGGAAGATCTCGGCGCCGCCGCCGGTGAGGGATTCGAGTCCGGCTTCCCGGAGTTCAATGAGGGTGTCCCGGACGGATTTCCGAGCCAGCCAGGCGAGGTGGAGGATTTCGATGGCGGTGAAGCACTTCAACTGGAGGCGCGGATCCAGGGCCTTGAGGGCGCGGAGGAATCCAACGTAATGGGAGAAGGGGAGGGAGGGATGGAGTCCGCCGACGATGTGGAGTTCGGTGATGCCGAGGGCCAGGGCTTCACGGGCCTTGGAGACCATCTGGTCGATGGAAAGTTCGAAGCCGTCGGCGTCGCGCTTCTTGCGGGAGAACGAACAGAACTGGCAGCTGAGGATGCAGTAGTTCGAGTAGTTGATGTAGCGGTTGACGATGTAGGAAGCGCGGAGGCCATTGCGCTGCTGGTTGGCGCGGTCTGCCAGGGCTGCCAGGGCATTCAGGTCGCGCGTCTCGAAGAGGCGGAGGGCGTCGGCTTCGTCCAGACGGGCGCCGGAGTCGAGCTTGGCGGCCAGGTCCCGGAGTTCGCTGCGGTCTAGAAGGAACGGCATCGTCACAGGGCCAAGGTAGCCCAAGGCGCGTGAGGTGAAAAACGGCAATTCCCCGGCAGTGAGTTCCCAGTTGCCAGAGGCCAGTTACCAGTCCGTCTGGAATCTGGGAACTGGGGACTGGGTTCTCCCCAAAAAAAGGCCTCCCGGTGAAGGGAGGCCATGCGAACCGGCAAGCCAGGTTCAGTGGGAGGCGATGTGCAGGGAGGCCTTGGAGGCGCGGGCGCGTTCCTTGGTCGAACCAGCGGCACCCTTGGCCTGCTGGTTGGCCTTGGAGACGGGGCAGACCGAGGCGGTCTGGGACTTGCAGCAGGTCTTGGTGGCGCACTCACCAGCGAAGGCACTGGAGCCAACAAAACCGACGAGCGAAAGAAGGACGAGAATGCGTTTCATGATGTGGATGAATGTTTCGGAGGAATCATGGCCGACGCCCAGAGCCCCCGCAACTGCGGCTTTTGATCCGATCTTGGCCTGGGCTCACCTGAAAGTTGCCAGAGGCCATGGGAACAGGATCCGCGCCGGGTGAGGGCACCCGGCCTCCAACGGAGTCGTTGGTTACCGGCTTCGACGCCGTTCTGTAGGCTGCGTGCCCCCACGCGGCGGTTCAGGATCTGCGCCGGGTGGGGGCACCCGGCCTCCAAGGTCAGTCGTCGGTGTTCTCGACGCGGATGACGGTGGGCGTGTCGCGGACGGCGGAGAGGCGTTTGATCTGGGAAATGGCCTTGCTCAGGGCCGTGTGCGAGGCGTCGTGGAGCATGAGGATCACAGGAACCGTCGCGCCTCCATGGCCCTCGGGCTGGATGATGGACGAGATCCCGATCCCGGCCTTCGCCAGGACCGCGGCGATGCGGGCGAACACACCGGGCCGGTCGACGACGCTGAGGCGGACGTAGTAGCGGGAGGTGACGTCGTCGATGGGTACAACGCGGATGGCGCCCGAGGCATGGGCGACAAAGGGGGGGACCCGTTCGTGGCTGTCGTGCCGGAGGTCGAGGGCGGCGTCGGCGAGGTCGCTGAAGACGGAGCTGGCGGTCGGTTCGCCGCCGGCACCCCGGCCGTAGAACAGGGTTTCTCCCACCATATCGCCGCGGACGGCAATGGCATTGAAGGCGTGATTGACCGAAGCGAGGACGTGGTCGTTGCGAACCAGGGCCGGGTAGACCGCGACGAGGATGCCGGGTTGGGAGGAGGAACGGCGACGGGACGAAGCGCTGGCCGGTTTGGGAGCGGAGGCCTTGGCGGACTTGACCACGCCGAGGAGCTTGATGGTGTAGCCGAGTTGGGCTGCGGACTGGATGTCGAGGCGGGTGATGTGGCGGATGCCCTCGACGTGGACCTGCTCCGGACGGACCCAGAACCCATGGGCGAGCGAGGCCAGGATGCCGATCTTGTGTGCGGCGTCGTGGCCATCGACGTCGAGGGTGGGGTCCGCTTCGGCGTAGCCGAGACGCTGGGCATCGGCGAGGACATCGGGGAAGTCGGCGCCCTCGAGCTTCATCCGGGTCAGGATGTAGTTGCAGGTGCCGTTGACGATGCCGCGGATGGACTGGATCCGGTTACCGACCAGGGACTCGCGGATGACCTTGATGATCGGGATGCCACCGGCGACCGAGGCCTCGTAGTAAAGGTTGGCCCGATTGGCGCGGGCGACGGCGAACAGATCCTCACCGTGGGCCGACAGGAGGGCCTTGTTGGCGGTCACGACCGGTTTGCCGTGGCCGAGGGCGGCGAGGACAACTTCCCGGGCGGTGGTGGTTCCGCCCATGAGTTCGACGACGAGGTGGATGTCGGGGTCGTGGACGACGGCTTTCCAGTCGTTCGTGAGCAGGGCGTTGGGATAGCCGGCGGAGCGGGCTTTTCCAAGGTCGCGGACGGCAATGCGGGTGATCGCGAGACGGACCCCAAGCCGGGCGGCGAGGACGTCGGCGCGCTCGGTCAACGCCTTGTAGAGGGCTCCTCCGACCGTGCCTGCGCCCACCAATCCGATGTTCACCTGCTGCATCATGCGGGGTGTCAGCCTGCCGAAGTGGGGCGGACCGGGGGAAGAGGAAGTTTCCGGGCTTGAATCTTGAATCTTGAAACTTGGGACTCCTGACCGCGTCGGGGGGTAAAAAATGCGCTGGCCGGTCGCGGGGCATGGGACCACTGTTTGGCCCTAGCTCATGAGCAGCAGGAATACATCGGACTTTGTCGTCGTTTGCGGTGGAGGCGGGTTCATCGGAGGACATCTGGTCGCGGATCTCCTTCGTCAGGGCTACCGCCGGATCCGTGTGGTGGACTGCAAACCGCAGTCGGAGTGGTACCAGCGTTTCCCGGATGTGGAGAACGTGGTGCTGGATCTCGAGGAGAAGGCGGCGTGCTACGCGGCGCTCCAGGGGGCCGACTTGGTGTACAATCTGGCGGCGGACATGGGCGGCATGGGCTTCATCGAGTTGAACAAGGGCCTGTGCATGCTGAGCGTGCTGATCAACACCCACCTGTTGATGGCGGCGCGGGACATCGGCGTGAAGCGGTTCTTCTATGCGTCGAGCGCCTGCGTCTACAACGCGGACAAGCAGCGGGATCCGAATGTCACCGCGCTGAAGGAGGCAGATGCCTACCCGGCGCTTCCAGAAGATGGGTACGGCTGGGAGAAGCTGTTCTCGGAGCGCATGTGCCGGCACTTCCGCGAGGATTTCGGCATTGCGACGCGGATGGCGCGCTACCACAACGTCTACGGTCCTTTCGGCACATTCGAGGGCGGACGTGAGAAGGCTCCAGCCGCGATCTGCCGCAAGGTGATGACGGCGAAGTTCACCGGGAAGCACGAGATCGAGATCTGGGGCGACGGCCAGCAGACCCGGTCGTTCATGTACATCGACGACTGCCTGCACGGGACGCAGATGCTGACGCACTCGGACTTCGTGGAACCGATCAACATCGGGTCGTCGGAGTTGGTTTCGATCAACCAGTTGGTCGACCTCGTCGAGGAGATTGCCGGGATCCAGCTCAAGCGGTCCTACAACCTGTCCGCGCCGAAGGGCGTGAACGGTCGGAATTCGGACAACACCCTGATCCAGTCGGCGTTTGGCTGGGAGCCTTCCACCCGGTTGCGGGACGGGTTGGCGAAGACCTACGCGTGGATCCACGACCAGGTCGCCCCGCGTTACCGGTGAGTACCGATCCCGTCGCCGTCGGATCCGTCCGGGAGACGCCGGAATCGATCTGCGCCCGGAAGGGGCTTCACAGGGTGGCGGCGTTGACGGCCTACGATCATCCGACAGCGCGACTGTTGGACGAGGCCGGGGTGCCGATGATCCTGGTGGGGGATTCGCTGGGGATGGTGGTGCTCGGGCATCCGGACACCACGCATGTCACGATGGACGACATGCGGCATCACCTGCGGGCGGTGGTGCGTGCGGGGACGCGGGCCCTGGTGGGTTGCGACCTGCCGTACCGATCCTATGAGACGCCCGAGCAGGCGGTGGCGAACGCCCGGTTGCTGGTGTCGGATGGCGCGGGTTATGTGAAGGCGGAAGGGGGTCGCGAGATCTTGCCGCAGGTCCGCGCGATCCTGGCGGCAGGGATTCCCTTCTGCGGGCACCTGGGGATGCTTCCCCAGCACGTCGTGGAAGAGGGCGGGAAATACCGGATCAAGGGCCGGGACGACGCCGGGCGACAACGTCTGGTGGAAGATGCGCGAATGCTGGAAGAGGCCGGGGCGTTTGCGTGCGTGCTGGAATTGGTGACGCCGCCCGTGGCGAAGGAGATCACCGATGCCTGTCGTCGGATGGTGACGATCGGGATTGGATCGGGACCGGATTGTGACGGTCAGATCCTGGTGACGCCGGACTTGGTGGGAGGGTTTCCCTGGTTCACTCCGCGTTTCGTGGTGCCGCGGTTGAAGACGGGTGCGGACATCCGGGATGCGGTAGCGGGGTGGGTGGGAGAAGTGGGGCGGGGAGTTTGAAGTTTTCAGTTTCAAGTTTCAGGCAGGGTTGAAGCCTGAAGCTGGCGAGCCTGCCTGCGGCTCGTGGGGACACTCGCCCCACCGGAGGCCGGGAAACTGGCGAGGGGTGGGGCGAGACTCCGTCGAGCCGTCCCTCGGTATCGGGGTCGGGATCGGCATCGAAGGAGGCTGGGGGAACCTCCGCAGGAAACTGGGCTTGAAACTTGAAACTGAAAACTGGGGACTCCCTTGGGAACTGGCGACTCCCAACTGGCATCTTCCCCCGGGGCTGGGAATGGGGCATGGTCGGGGGAATGAAGCCGATGATCGCAGTTTTGGTGGGTCTGTCGTTTTCCGTGTTGTCCCAAGCCGGGCAGTGGGTGGTGTATGAACCGCAGGCCGGCAAGGCCAACGGCAAGCACATCGTGATGCTGTCGGGGGACGAAGAGTACCGTTCCGAAGAGGGTTTGCCGCAGATGGGCAAGATCCTGAGCCAGACGCACGGCTTCAAGTGCACGGTCCTGTTTTCCCAGGACGCGGATGGGACGATCAATCCCAACAACCAGACCAACATCCCGGGCATGCACCTGCTGGGAACGGCTGACCTGGTGGTGAACCAGTTCCGGTTCCGGGAACTGCCGGATGCCGACATGAAGCACTTCGTCGACTACATGGAGGCGGGCAAGCCGATGATGGTGCTGCGGACGGCGACCCACGCGTTCAACTACGAGCGGAACAAGCAGAGCCCGTACGCGAAGTTCAGCTGGACGGCGAAGGGTGGAGGATTCGGAGGAATGACCGTGGGCGAGACGTGGACCTACCACCACGGCAACCACGGGGGTGAGGCAACCCGCGGCATCATTGATGGCAAGAATCGCAAGCACCCCGTTTTGACGGGTGTCACGGATGTCTTCGGACCGACCGACGTGTACGGGGTGAACCCGGATTTTCCGTCGGATGCGGCGGTGCTGATGCACGGGCAGGTTTTGAAGGCGATGAATCCGACGGACGGCCCGAACCTGTCGAAGCCGATCATGCCGCTGGTGTGGGTCCGTGAGGCCTCGGTGAACGGGGGCAAGAAGGCGACGTTCCTGTGCTCAACGATCGGAGCGGCGACGGACCTGCAAAGCGAGGATCTGCGCCGGTTGTTCGTGAACGCGAGCTACCACCTGACGGGGCTTGAAGTTCCGAAGAAGGCCGACGTGACGACGGTCGGCGAGTACAACCCCTCGAAGTTCGGGTTCAACACCTACAAGAAGGGCGTGAAGGTGTCGGACCACGAGGTGAAGTGAGGCGGGAGTTTTAAGATTCAAGATTCAAGATTGAAGCGGGACTTCGCCGAGACGGCTCGACGGAGTCTCGCCCCACCGGTCTGTGATCAGGCTTCGGTGGGGCGAGTGTCCTCTCTTGTAGGCCGGGTGCCCTCACCCGGCTTGGATGTTGAACCGCCGCGTGGGGGCACGCGGCCTACAGAATGGAGTTGAACCGGACCGTCAGACCCTGGCCCCGGGTTCGGTTCGTACTCGTACTCGACCCGGGAAGGTTTTGGGACGGCATCGGATAAGGGCATGGGTTCGAGTACGAGTACGAGCACGCTCGTCTGAGGTCGAAGGGCGAGGGAGCGCGTGGCTCGTTGTGGGGGCTCAGGGCGTGAGTTGGTCGATGGATTTGCCCTCGCGACGCCGGAGGACGGCCTCGTACTTGGGGACGTACATCTGGGTTTCGACCGGGAGCGACGGGGCGATTTCGTCGAAGGTCTTGGCCTTGAGTCGGTCGAGGGTGCGCTGGATGCGGCCTTCGCCCGCGTTGTAGGCGGCGAGGGCGAGACGCCAGTCGCCGAAACGCGCGTGGAGTTTACCGAGGTAGGTGGCGGCCGCCTTGGCTGCCTTGGCCGGTTGGCGGCGTTCGTCCGGCAGGGAGGTGGATAGGCCCAGGCTCCGGGCTGTTGCCGGCATCAGTTGGAAGAGTCCGACCGCACCGGCCGGACTGGTGGCCTCGGGATTGAAGGAGGATTCGACTTCCGCCAGCCAGACGAGTTCCGCGGGAACCCCGGTTTCCGTGAAGATGGGCTTCAATCGGTTGGCGAAGGCTTCGGCACCGGCCGGCGCGGGGCGTTTGGCGAAGATTTTCTGCCAGACGGTCCGCTGACGCGGCGCGCTGGGATGGACGCCAGACGTCGTACGGGCCGTAGGCCGGTTGGTGGTGGGAAGCGCGTTGGTGGAGGGGATCCGTATCGGAGGCGGGTTGGTGGAAGGTTGCGGCGTGACGGAGACGGATCCGGTGGAGTTGGTGGCCGACGGTGAATTTGTCCCGGGAGGCGGAATGAAAGTCGGCGGCGGTTCGAGAGGTTCGGCGACGAGTTCGTCGGCCACGTCGAAGTAGTCGAGACGGGTCCGCAGCCAAGGGGCGAGGTCGGCGGTTTCCTCGGATTCCTCCAGCAGGGGCAGGACCAAGTCCGCGATCTTGCGGACGCGGGCGAGGTCGGGGATCGAGTCGCCGGCGAACTCTCTCGCGAGTTCGTCCATGGCCTTGCGGGTCCGTTCCGGCGTCGGATCGGCCAACCCGGCGATGGCATCCGCGACGCGTTCGTCGAGGTGGGTCCTGGCCCACGCTTCGGCCGCCTTCACGGTGGAATCGATGTCGATGACGACGTCGGAGTCCGGGGCCAGATCGAGGTCGAGGTTGAGGTCCAGATCGAAGTCCTGACGGGCCTGGGCATGAGGCGTCGGCAGGACGAGGGCGAACGCCACGGCCGCGTGGAACGTCCACAGGAGGACGTTCGATGGAACGATCGGGTAACGCTCAGTTGGACGACGGGCCTTCAAGGCATCCATGTCAGGCGGCCGGGCGTTGGATGGCAACCGGGAACTGGGGTTGGGTGCCTCTTGATATGGCCCCCGAATCCGGTGGGCGAGCTGTAGGCCGCGTGCCCCCACGCGGTGCATCCTCAACCCCGCCGGGTGAGGGCACCCGGCCTTCCATCAGGGCCGCCGAAACGGGTGGGGCGAGAC